>JAWLEA010000005.1:0-63113 GCA_041686345.1 Polyangia bacterium
TTTGTCGTAACTTCTTGAAATAGTAGTGGCTATATCTGCGAAGTTACTTCGCGCATCTGAAACCAGTTTCTTCACCAGGCCAATAACCCCTATTCTGGGATGGGAACTAGTTAAGATGCCTGGTTCTATGAGTATTCTGGTTGCTCCGGTTGTTTCGGGCCATTTCGTCCATTTTTCTATCAACTCTTATTTTGGCAAAAAATATCATCACAACCAGCAAAAGCAATGTTGCCAAAGCGTAAGCCAAAAGAACAACAGTTGAATTTTTCATTTTTATTTTCATTATAATTCTCCTTCTTTTTCAATTTTGGTACAATAGTTTTTATATTCCTCTTGTAATTCTTCCAGGGAAAAATCCAGCATTTCCATTAAATGAAATAATCTGGGCAATTCTTTTTCTATGAATTTTTTCTTTTTCAAACTGGTAATTATCTTGGTTGCTTCTGATTCCACAAAGAACCCCTTTCCCCTTTTTTTGTAAATAACTCCTTTTTCGAGGAGAGAGGAATATGCTCTGACCACGGTATTTGGATTTGTCTGGGTCAGAGAAGCCATTTCGCGAATGGAAGGTATTTTGTTGGCTTCCTCGTATTTTCCATCAAGAATACTTTCCATGAGAAGATCTCCTATTTGAAGATATATGGGTTTATTATTGTTGAATTTCATCTCACACCTGCTTTTCAGTTATTTTCAAGTATGAAGCGATCAAAACTACTATCGGGGTTACAAAATTCATCCAGGCCTTCATGATATACCTGAACACAGGCATATTTGCCCCAATTTGGAAATTGTTTTCTTGCTGTCCATGAACACGGCCAGAATTTCTTTGAGCATTGATGAGAATCTCTTTGTATTCCGGTTTAATACTGAAGCCGTCAAAATAAGGCAGGAATACCAAATATGCTATAGTCAGGACTATAATTCCAAACAGCAGAAAAAATCCAAAAAGTGCAAGGGAAGTTTTGATGAAATGATATGATTTAAAGTAGATCGACCCAAAGACATAAAAGGACATCATTAAAAGATATCCTCCAATCAGATTTAAAAAATCCCAACTGAATATATCCAGATAACGGTGAGGACTTTCAAGAATCAGAGCATTAACTGTTTCACCCAAAAACATTCCCAGATAATAAACACAAGTTATGCCCACAATAAAACCTGCAGAAGCCACCAGCAATTTAACCATGAACTTTTCAAAGTGGGATCCGGGAATAAGCAGCCAGCTCATCCCAGAAGTATTTTCTTTGAGTTCCTTAAAGGAATAACTGGTAAAAATCAGCCCGCCCAACATCAGAAAAAGGGAAAAATTACCCATATGCATGGCCGGATCCTGGTTGGTAAAATTAAGCGAGGTGAGAAAAACAAAACCACCTATGGCAGCTGCCGTAATCAAGGCGGGTTTCTTAATTGAATTTAATTCGATATTCAGCAAAGCTAAAAACCTGTCCAGTGAAAAAACAGTTCCTTTATTCATTGTCTTCCCCTTTCATTATTTTGTTCAATTTTTGAGGGTTGTTAACAGCTATATTGAAAATGGTTTCAATATCCAGTTGTTCGGCCTCTGTTTCGGAATCAGCCTCCATAACTACTGAATAACCTCCCAGAGTTTTTTCCGAATAGAGAATTTCTTCTGTATCTGATTTCTCCTTCATCTTCACTATTTTAAATTTATCCTGCAAGGCATTTACATATTGTTGGAAGATAACCTTGCCTTTTTCCAGAATAATAATGGGATCAATAAGATTTTCAACATCCCTTACCTGGTGAGTGGAGATGATAACTGTCTGGTCATCATTAATATATTCGGCTACCAACCTTCTGAATATGGATTTGGATGGAATATCAAGACCATTGGTGGGCTCATCAAGGATAAGCAAGGCACATTGGGAGGCAAAACCAAAAGCCAGCAGGAATTTCTTTTTCTGTCCCAGAGACAATTTGTTGAGATTGCGCTCGTAAGGCACCTCAAATTCTTCTATGTGTGTTTTTAACAATTCATGAGAGAAAGAGGGATAACATTTACTGTAAAGTTGAACGTATTTCTTTGCAGTCAGAGGCGGCACCCAGATTTCTTCGGGAATAAAACAGATTTTCTCCAGCATTTCTTTGGGGCGGGATGAAGCTAGAAAATCTCCGGTGATTATTTCACCGGAATCAGGAAATCTGAGTCCGGTCATCAACTTCAGCAAGGTTGTTTTGCCGGCTCCATTCCTGCCCAGCAGGCCATAAATATTTCCATGATCCATATTCATATCCAAATCATGGAAAAGTGAAGTGTTTTTGTAGGAAAAATCCAAATTATTAATTTTTATCATACTCATAGCTCCTTTCTAGTGTACTATGTTGCTAATACACTAATATGAATACACGGAAATTTTATTCCTGTCAACCTTGTTTTTACTTTTTTTATTTAGTTCCAACTCATTGGAAACAGAGCCTGCAGCTAATAAAACCAACTGCCAATTTCTGGTTATCATTGGCTTTCCCAAATTTTTCCTATTTTCTTTGGTAAAAACTCTCGAAAAGGTATAAATTTATCCCTGTCCAAAAAACTCCAGCTCATTTCTAATCAAAAACACTAAATGGTTTTTTTAATAAACCAATCCGGGAGGTCAAACAATGAATATAGCACCAGTAATTGCCTATCTTGAAAAACACAAAGATCAGCATCTGAAAGAATTGATAGAATTTCTAAAAATACCCAGTATCAGTGCTCTTCAAAAAAATAAACCAGATATTGAAAAAGCAGCTGATTTTATGGTCAACAAACTTGAAGAGCTTGATCTCAATGTTGAAAAAATCCAAACCCCCGGAAATCCTCTTGTTTATGCTCAATCAAAAAAGATGGATCCCGCCAAAAAAACTTTGCTTTTTTACGGCCACTATGACGTTCAACCTGTTGACCCCATTGACTTGTGGGATTATCCTCCTTTCGAGCCCACTATTGTCAACGACACCATCTACGCAAGAGGAGTCAGCGACGACAAGGGACAATTATACAGTCATCTCATGGCAATAGAAGCTTTTCGCCAAACCAACACCGAAATACCCGTCAATATTAAAATGATTTTCGAGGGTGAAGAAGAAGGCGGAGGTGAAAACGTCTACAAATTCACCGAAAATAATCCGGAAAAACTCGCCTGTGATGCAGTAATTATCAGTGACACTTCCCAATATAATGAAAACACTCCGGCAATCTGCTACAGCCTCAAAGGCATTGCTTACATGGAAATTAGAGTAAAAGGACCCGGCATGGATCTGCATTCGGGAAGTTTTGGCGGAGTTGTTAAAAATCCCGGTAATGGTCTGGCTGAAATTATAGCTGATCTCAAAAACAAGGACGGAGTTATTCAGATCCCCGGATTTTACGATAATGTTCTTGATCTGGAACAAAGTGAAAAAAACGAATTTGCTTCACTGAAATATTCAAACGAAGTTCTTAAAAAAGATACCGGTTCCAGTACTCCTCATGGAGAAAAAGGATATACAACTTTGGAAAGAATGTGGGGAAGACCGACTCTGGATGTCAACGGCATCTGGGGAGGATACAGTGGAGAAGGTGGCAAAACTGTCATTCCTTCCACAGCAGGAGCAAAGGTCAGCATGAGACTGGTTCCCAATCAGGATCCCAAAAGAATTGCCAAACTTTTCAAAAAATACGTTCTGGAAGTAGCCCATCCCAGCCTTGAAGTCGAAGTTGACACCTTGCACACAGCTGTCCCTGTACTTATTCCAAGGGATCATGAAATTACCCAGAGTGGAATTAACGCCCTGGAAAAAGGTTTTGGCAATAAAGCCAAATTCATTCGCGAAGGAGGTTCCATTCCCATAGTCGCCACTTTCCAGAAAAGCTTGAAGTCTCCTGTTCTTTTGCTCGGTTACGGACTTCCCAACGATAATATTCACTCTCCCAACGAACGTTACCTGCTGAAAAATTTCTTTAACGGCAACAAAACCACCGCCTACCTTTTCGAGGAACTAAGTTAGATCGAATTCAATCTATTTCTTTACAGGTTTCAACAATAAAACCCCTTGGTGGTTCTTTACTTTTATCTGCCAGTTTTTGGCCTGTAATTTATCTGGCAAATTAGTTTCTCCTGGCAAAAAAACTGCTTCGGGTTTGTATTTTTGCCAGATTCTCCACCAACCGGGACGATTGTAAATAATTGTAAAATAATCATCCCAAACCTCTCTGGAAAAACAATCATTGCGAGAATCGATGAAATTCAAATACCTGCCGTCAAAGTGGTAAAGCAAAGCTCCTCCCCAGCGATGAGGCACAAAAACTCTTTTTACTTGTGCTACTTCAAGATGTCTTCTGCTCTGAACAAAAAGTTTTCTGGGATAAACACTTTTTCTGAATTCAAAATTATACCTGGATTTTTGAAAAATTGAAAAAAGGGGAACAAAAACAATTAAAAGCAGAATAAAAATAACTGGAATTCGAATTTTTACATTCCAGCTGTTTTTGAGATAAACCAAAAAAGAAACAGGGTTTTTAGCTGTCAGGAGATTGCCGACAATTACCAGCACCGGAAGATTGCGCCCAGAAGCCGCTCCAAAGCCAAACAGAATTATCAATACCAGAAAATAATATTTGGGAATATTGTTTTTCAACCCCCGATAAAAAAGATAAATCAGGTAAACAACTATCAACCCCAGCATCCACTGAGTCGGCGACTGCCATTCGTCTATCCGGGGCAAAAAGCGATAAAAACCGAAAATATATTTGAGCAGAAAAAAAGGCAAACGATGAAACCAGGGATTGGTAAAAATGCCTGCAACCGCTGCCATACAAGTGAAAAACCAGCCTTGCCAAGACAATTCAGTCTGAGGAGGTTTGTCTGAATTTTGTCCAAATCCTGTAGCCATCCGGGGAAAAATTCGGGAAAAGGGAAAAAGCAGAAACGCTCCCAGAAGAAAACCCGCCATTACACTGCCATGAAAATTGCTCCACAGGGTAAAGTAAACATACACAGCCAACACCGGCTTCCAACCGGTGATCTTCTTGAAAGATATCCCGCCTGATTTCAACTTGATAATAGCCAGGACCATGCCCAGAAGGAAAAGATCTCCAAATAAATAGGGACGTAGAGCATAATGTCCATAAATGAGCAAAACTCCCAAAAATCCAGCCAAGACATGAAAACCTGAGAAACCACTGAATACCACAAGTAACAATAGAAAAAACAAAAGGGAATGAAACGCCTTTACTGCTTTAAATCCCCCCAAATTATCGATCCCGGCTATCAAAGCTCCATACCCCCAGGAATGATCTATCCATTTTTGTTGGGAAGAAAAAGAAGAAAAATTTGTTTTCTGCAAATTCCCCCTGAGAGTTTTTTGACCGAAATGGAGCCTCCACCAATAATCTCCGGTGCGCGGACTCTGTCCCGAGAGCAGAGCTGCAAAAACCAAGAAGGGCAAGAAGAGAAGATATTGCTTATGTGTTTTCATGATTAGAAAAAGATTGGTCGTCGGTAACCGGGAGATCCTTGCCAACAACCTTTTCCTCCTGTTTTGCCGGATCTTTCAGATTTTTGGTGTTTATATCAGCTTGCCCAATTTTATTTTTATATTTAGGATTTTCAGGCTTTTCCGAGGGTTTTCGTTCTTGAATTTGAGAAGGAGATTTTTTAACAACAGCCTCTTCAGTATTGTTAATCAGGTAATGATATTTAAACAGCCATTGGCCGATAACCAGAAGATGTAAAACAAGCATGAATTCAGGAAAAGGAAAGGTATTCTGCACCACCCAAGGCTTGATTACAACAGCAAGGAAGGGAATTAACGAAGATAAACACAAAAAAATAAGCGTTTTGCGTTGATAAAAACTCTGTCGGGAAGCAAAGAGAGGGGGAATCAGAAAAAGAGGAAAAAAACTGAGGTAATTCATATTCCGGGTACATATTTGCAGATGATAACCGAAGAATAACAAAACCAGAGAAAAGAAACTCTGCAGAAAAAAGAGAAGCAGAACATCAAATTTGGTTAAAAACAGATTTTTGAACCAGAAAAAAGGTAAAAGAAAAAACAAGAGTACTACCCCTGCAAAAAAGATGGGGAATAAATCAATTTTTGCAGTACTATGATCTTTTCCCTGATAAAAAAGTATGCTTTTTTTCACCAGTGGACGCAATTGTCCGAAATGTCCCTGTTTGACTGAAGAAATTTTGAGAGCTCTTTCCAGATGCAAAGGCATGAAAGTACCATCCCACCGGGTTCGTTTTTTATCCATCTGACCAGCCAGAATCAACTTTAACCCCAGACTCATTGAAGTATACTTTCCCAGTGCTTTTTCGAGGGAACGGCGCCAGGTTAAACCTTCTCTGCGGGAAAGATCAGTTCTGAATTGTCCTTTGGTGAAGGTGGAAATCAGATCACGCATCTGAGTTGCACAATTTTTGTTGAAATGGTGATATAGATAAAATTTTTCCGATGAATCAAGGATTGTATTTAATTTTTGTTCCAGAGCTTCAACTTTTTTTGGATGGAAATCAAGTTGGTATAGTCTAATTGTCCTTTTTTCCTTTTTGTATGCCTTGATAAATTCGGTAAATCCCTTTTTTTCGATGAAATAATGAGCCTTCCCCCTGAAGAAATCCAAAACAAATTTGTCATCATAAACAAAATTACCAAAATCATATACCATTGGTTTTTTATCAGAAGAAAAAATCACAAAGGCACTATGACCGAATTTGGTAAAGAGTTGGGAACCAGGTTCAATAATAATCACCCAGGCTTGCTTCTGGGAAGGATTAGTCTTCAGCCCTGCAACTTGGGGCGAAAAATTTAAAAAATTTAAAAAAATAGTGAAAATTATAATCATTTCTGTTTTTTGTAAATTATATACTGGTTCCAGGACTTCTCCAGTTTGTTACTGGCTCTGGCTGTGATCCCAATTAGATTTTTACCTGGTTCAAGTTGAAGCATCTGTTCAACCTGGAGCTTCTTTTTCTGTTTTCCATCAATAAAAGCAATTTTTTTGTATTTTCCTTGTTCATCAACCCTTTCCACAACTACATCTTTCAGATGCAACGGATGGGAAATAACAGCCCTAATCTTTGCCTTGTCCTTGCTGGTTAAAAGAGGCAGTTCTGTGATTATGTCTATTTCGGGAGAAATAACCTGATAAACAGGTTCCCAATGAGGTTTCAACAAAGAATCATCAATAATAGTGTTAACCTTGCCTGAACTTCTTAAAATAAAAGCAGTTCTCTCCGGACTCAAGAGAATTTTGATCCACTTCCCTCTAATTCCCCTTATCAAAAAAATCGAACCTGCCCTGGCAATTCCTAATCCAACTGATTTTTTATCCATTCCGTTATAGATAAGGGCTTTCTTTTTAACCTTGAAATATCCAGTAGTGTTCAAAGGACTTGATTGAAGATTATGAACAGGAACAACCACTTTGAAACTGGTTTCTCTTTCTGAAATTTCATCTCTGATCTGGATGGTAAATTTAAGAAAATTATCGGTAAAATCAGGCGGAACCACAAAAGATAAATCCTGGATCCTGGTTTCTCCGGGCAAAAGTCTGCCGAAAACAAAACGCTCTTTGGAAAAATGGATTGTTTCTTTAAAATTCTTGATGATATTAATAATTGTATTTTCACCAGGTCCCTCTCCTTTGTTGGTAATCATGAGACGGAAACGAAGCTTTTCTCCATATTGACAAAGTCCATCTCCGTTCCCTCCAAGATTGTCCATGAGATGATAATGAACTTTGAAGTCAGGTTTGGGAGCGGGAAGGATTCTGATGTTGAAATTTGAAGTTTTATTCAAAAAGATTTTACCATCTTTTTCAGCCAGATATTTTATTTTAAAGGGCCAGATTGTTGCTGGTGAAGAAATATCAACCGAATAAGAAAATGGTATTTCCTTTTTTTCTCCGGGAAACAGCTTTCCAATAAGAATTTCATTGTAGGTTGAATCCTCATTCTTTTTGATTAAAAGTCGCAACCTCGAAAAAGGAGCTGTTCCCAAATTTCTCAAAACCACTTTGCCCTTGAGTTTTTCCCCGGCAATAACTGACATTCCTGTTTTAAACTGAATCGAACTGTCGAAAATAGGTTTACCTGTATTTGTATCCAAAGACCAGTCAATTCCATTTTTTCCCAACAAGGAAAACAGGGTAGACATGGCTCTCTGATTGTATTTTTCAAACCAGGAAACAACTTTATCTTTGTCATTTAACTCTCCTTCAAACTCTTTGGAGAATTCAATCAGAACTTTGATCAACGAATCGGGAGAACTGTTTGTCTCATTCAGTGGGGAAATGGAAATCTGTTGATTTACAACTTTGATAAAACTCCAGGGTCGGGCCCGAGGTGAAAATTTTTGCAAATTCTGTTTGTCTTCATATTTGATAACTTTGGCTGATTTGGTGGAAAACAGAGGTGAATTCTTATTTTTGACGTCAATCATTCTGACAACTATATGGGGATTTACTCCTCTCGATTTAATAATATATTTGCCAGCACTCAGATAATGAGCAATTGTCATTTTCAAGGCACTGCCATCTTCATTTTCGGTAACTGTTTGAATAGAACCCTTGCCAAATGATTTTTCTCCAACAATCAGAGCACGATTATTATATCTCAGAGAACCGGCAAGAATTTCAGCAGCACTGGCACTACCCTCGTTGATGAGAACAATCAGCCTTTTTTTCCAGATTGTATTTTCAGGTAGAGCCTTTTGAATATTTTCAGGTTGCCGATTACTGGATACAGTTGAAAAAATTATGCCGTTGTCCAGAAAAAGATCAGCACTTTTTTTTGCTTCCTTGAGCAATCCCCCGGGATTGTTGTAAAGGTCGAGAATAATAGTTTCAACCTTATGCTCTTTCAGCATCTTAATATGATTTTGCAATTCTTTGGTAGTTGTTTTGGTAAATTGAGTGATTCTTACATATCCTGTTTTTTTATTGATAACCTTGGAATTGACACTTGAAACATGAATAATGGTTCTTTTGAGTCGAAATCTTTTAAGATCAGGCTGATTCTCACGGGAAATCCAGAGAGTTACCCAGGTATCAGGTTTTCCCCGTAGCAAATTAACTGCTTCATTCAAGCAGATATTTACTGTGGAAACACCATTGATTTTAACTATTCTGTCTCCTGTCTGAATTCCGGCTCTGGCAGCTGGAGTTTCATCGATAGCTGAAATTATAGTTAAGAAATCATCCTTTTTAGTTAAAACAATTCCTATTCCATTGAAGGAACCCCTGGTTCCGGTTTTTATCTCTCTGTAGATTTCAGGAGGCAGTAAACTGGTATGGGGGTCAAGAGTTGACATAATTCCCCCGATAGCATTGTATTCCAGTTGTTTATGATCAATATCGGAAAGATTGAGGGTGATTAACTTGAAAGCCTTATGCAGATTCTTGTAAAGATCAAGAATTGTGTTTATTTTATCCAGATCAAATGAATGACGTAAGTCTTTTATTCCTAAAATAAATTTGTTGTCTTTTTTAGTGGTGATGATTTCGGGAGTTGTTTTTTCAAGATTCTTCAAGGCGAAAGAAAACATTTTTCCAGGCAAAATTTTGTCAGGATCAAGATAATTGTTTTTTACATTGAAAAGGACTGTACTCAGAGTTTTGAATCTGCTTTGTTCAAAGGTTGGATACAGCCTTTTTAATTTTCGAGCTTGCTGTTCAGGTGAGGGTTTGCCCAGAAAAAAAACTGCAAGAGCCAGTAACAAAGAAATTGAAACTGTCCGCAATAGCCTGTTGCGTCTCCACCCTGAAAAAACAAAATAATTTTCCACTTCTTTATTACGCATCCTGTTCTGTCAATTCTAAAATTTCTCGATACTAAACGGGAAACTAACCAGTTCCCGGCCCAAAAAGGAAGGTCATCGACTGAACGCGGAATTTTACACCATCAACTTTGTCGTAACTGCTTGATATAATGGCAACTATGTCGGTGCAGTTATTCCGCGCATCTCAATCCAATTTCTTCACCAGTCAATAACACCACTTCTGGGATGGGAACTAACTAGATATCAAGAGCTATTAACTGATTATTTTTTTTATGGATAAATTGTTGTTCTTTTCCTTCGAAATAATACCTCAATACGGCATCAGTGCCGGAAGCCCTGATTTCAAACCAGCAATTTTCAAATTCGATAAAAGTTCCGTCACCGGCCCAAAAACAATCTTTTACTTCGGGAAAAGAGCTGTCTCCTGTTTTTTCCCTGAGAATTCTGGTAGTTTCCTCGGATTTCAGAGATGAAAGGTTTTTGAAAAAAGCAACAACTTTTTCTTTCTTACGATTTCCCCGAAGTTTTGCCTTATTTCGTTTTTCCCCGGTAAGACTTTCATCATAAAGAACAATATCCTGTCTTTCATAGGCAATTAAATTGATTTTGTAGGATTTTATCAGATCAAGATAAAAACGGGCAAATGATTTTTCTTTTTCCAGCAAACGGGCGGCCAAAGCCAAAGTGGCCAAGCCAACCTGCATTCCGTCTTTTTCTTTGAGTCCGAGAGAATGATTTTTCCGTTTCTCAGAAAATACTCCTTCAGCTGTACCCATGGCAGCTCCGCCACTTTCTTCACACATAATCAAAAAACGGGGATTATCTCCCAGGTTGGTTTTTTTCCCGGTTATATCCTTAAATACCAGTTCGGATTTTTGTTGACGCAACCCTTGTTGGACGTCTTTGATTAAATTGCCGAAATGTTTGAAACCAACTGGAACCAGGCAATAATTGAGTTTGGCCTTGTATTCCGCTGCTATCCTGGAGGCAATCTGAAAAATAGAGCGAGAAGTTGGATAAGTTTCAGCTGCAATCCAGTCGTATTTCTCAAGTTTCCCGGTTTCGGCCAGTTCTCTTACCCTCATTGCAGTCAACATAAAATATATTTGGTTTGGTTTGAAATATACTGCAATTCTTTTATTGTCCAGCATTTCCGTTTCCAGACCATTGGCTTTTGCTTTCTTTTCCAAAGCAATTGGAGCCACCGTAACAATATTAAATCTGTCTCCATCGGGATCCCAGATAAAAACAAGATTGGCCTTGTTTTTACGTAACAACTTTTGAGCCCCAATATTTTTATATACTTGCCATTTGCCGGGATCCACTCCGTGGTTGACTCCGTTTAAAATTCCAATATCGTAAAAGCTCTGATTTTCTTTTTCGTGGATAAAAGAAATCCCTTTTTTATCCAGGGGAAAAGAAAGATGTGAAAAAATTTTACGAGCTGTGGCTCCCATGGAACCACCTTCGGTGGAAATAGTTACTTTCAATTCTTTGTTCAGAGCTTCACGGATTTTATCAAAAGATTCGGGCATGATAATATGATTCAAAAAATCCACATAAGCATCCAGGGGTTTAAAATCTTTTTTTATGAGTGTTGAATCCGACGGATGGAGTTGGATCTCAAGGGATTCTTCAAGGGCTTTTTTTACCAGCATTTTAACTTCCAATGCAATATCACCGGCAAGTGAAAGAAGCTGCATTCCTTTACTGTCCATAGGTTTCCACCCACCTTTATAATTAGGGGAATGGGAAGCAGTGAAGTTTTCTCCGCCACCGAGTTCATGATAAAAAGTGCCAAAAGAAGACAGCCAGATTGGAGTTGTCTTGATACCATCTCCCCTCAAATGAACTGTTATCCCGGCAGCTGCATATATCCGGGAAAAAAGATCAATGAATTTGTCAGTATGAGGTCTTACCTCGCCTCCAATATGCAATGATTCTATTTTGTTCTTTTTGCAAACATTAGCTCTGGCGATGGCAATAAGGGAAGCTGTAACTGCATTGAAAGGAACATCGACAGCAAAAAAATCTTCAGGATCAAGTAAATCCCTGTAGCCGGCTGTTCCCAATTTGAAATCCTCAGCCCATTTTTTAAGTGAATATTTTTTACATATTTCCTTGTCAATTATAATTGTTTCAGGTTTCTGAGCAAAAGGGGTAAACAATGTCATATTTTCTCCTGTCCTCTCATGATTATATAAAGGATAATCTTCTGCTTCCCATTTCGCAATTCAATACCAGCCTTCACCTGCAAAATGATTTGGAGATAAATATTGCGGGAAACAGACCCTGAAGTACTCCTTGAAAATATCTTCAGGCCAAGATATAAATACCAATTTATTGAACAATTGTAAAAGGTAATTCAACAACCGGTTTATTGTGCTCCCCAGATAAATATCCTGCAAAACAGGATTGAAATATCAACTCATAAATAGTTTTATTGAAAGGAGCTCTTGATTTTTTTAAAGCAAAAACTAAAGGTAGAAACCATGATTAAAATGTATTTCAAAACCACAATAAAAATAATATTTATCGGCTTATTTCTGGTTGGTCTCAGTTGCCAACAGAATAAACAGGAAAAAATTGAAGACAAAAAACAAAAGCTTTATCAATTAATCAAGACAAAAAACAAAACTGAAAACAAAACTGTCAATCATAAAAATAAAAATTCAACAGAGGGACAACCTAATCCGCAACGTGGTTCTACAGGAATTGGCAATTATGATTTCGGAACTGTTCCAAACTCCAATATAAAATTCCGCCCCCCTGTCAATTCCGCCACTGATTTGAAAAAACAGAGAGAAACAAACAAAAAAAACCATTCTGGGATGGACAAGAAGTCGGATTGAGATGCGCGGAATAACTGCGCAGACATAGTTGACACTATTTCAAGAAGTTATGACAAAGCTGATTAATTCAATTTCCGTCGCCAGACAATGACATCCATGTTTGGGATGGGAACTACTTAACTAGGCCGGTTTTGGAATTGAATTCTTCAATTGCCTTGTCCCACTTTGGAACAACTGAAAAAATCCTGTCCCAGAATTCACGCTCCCAAAGAGTTTCCAAATCTCTGACATCTTTTGCCTGTTGTTCAACCCAGGTAAAATATTTGAGATTATGCAATTTCTTTCTATCCCAATAAGTTAATTCCTCGAAATTATCAAAACCCTGCATTCTCAAGCAACCTTCACTGCATTTCAAAGCTTCTTCTCTGGTGTATTTGCCCTTGTCCTGACTGAACTCAACCAGTCTGGAACGATACATATCAGCAGAATCTGTAAATACAGTGTAAATAACATCATTACTGTCCATCTCGAAGAATTTAGCAGTTTTGACAGCTGCGAGCAGATTGGCGATACTTGAAATTCCAAGGAGATGCAATTGGTCTACCAATTCTTTTTTGACTCCCTGCTCCTGGAGAACTTTCTTGCCTGACTCTTCATTGAAAAGACGAAGAAGCCTCATGGTGTCCTCATCGTCAATGGCTGCAACGGCATCGGTATTTCTGGTGTTATGAATCCAGGGAACATGCTTGTCGCCGATTCCTTCAATTCGATGTGCTCCAAAGCCGTTTCTCAAAAGTGTAGGACATTGCAATGCTTCTGAAGCTATTGTCATCATGTTGGGAAATTTTTTCTTGAGATAATCTCCGGCAGCTATTGTTCCAGCACTGCCTGTAGCACTAACATAAGCAGCAAGTCTTGATTTTTCATCTTTTACTTCTGGCCAGATTTCTTCAAAGGCATTGCCGGTAACTTCGTAGTGGAAAATTGCATTGCCAAATTCATCAAACTGATTGAAAATTACCGCACTGTCATCTGTATTGCGAATTTCCCAGCATTTATCATAAATTTCTTTTACATTGGATTCGGAACCTGGAGTAGCTATAACTTCAGACCCGATTTCCCGCAGCCAGTCAAAGCGTTCCTGACTCATTTCCTCGGGAAGAATTGCAACTGGTGTACAAGCCAGAAGCGCACAGTCAAAAGCTCCACCTCGGCAATAGTTTCCGGTGGAAGGCCAAATCGCCCGATGTGTCGTAGGATCAAACTCTCCGGTAATCAATCTGGGAACCAAACAACCAAAGGCTGCACCAACTTTATGAGCACCGGTGGGAAACCATTTTCCAACCAAACCAACGATTTTAGCATCAACTCCACTCAATTCGGGGGGAATTTCAATGTAATTTACTCCACCAAAAAGTCCGGTTTTTATATCATTTTTCCAGGAAATTCTGAATAGATTGCGTGAATCCACATCCCAGAGACCTATTTCAGGCAATTGTTTTTTTATTTTTTCCGGAATTTTTTCGGGATTTTTTAATTGTTCAAAAGTGGGAATAAGAATATTTCTTTCCCTGCATCTTTTAACTGTATTTTCCAAAATAGCATGATTAAATTTTAATTCGACAGGATTGTACATATTTATTTCTCCTTGATAATTGTAGTTCTTACAAAGAACATCGTTTTTAACGACGAACAGCAAGATAGTTTATTTTTGGGAAAAAAGCGAATGTTGTCGGAAAATAATTCCTATTTTTTTAATCCGGATTCCAAATTAAGTTAAGCTATTGATATGATGTGCAAATAAAAAGATGTGCTTTAAATCAAAATCAAAAAGTTATATTTAAAAATTCTGATTCAATAGATTTCTGAAGGTTTTCGGGTAATATCAGCACCTAAAGATGATAATTTATTCTCTATCTTCTCATATCCGCGATCGAGATGATAAACTCTGAGAATTTCGGTAGTACCCTTGGCAATTAATCCGGCAAGAATAAGAGAAGCACTTGCTCTCAAATCTGTGGCCATAACAGTTGTTCCTTCCAATTTACAAGGACCATTGATAATAGCATTTCGTTTTTCAATCTGAATGTCAGCTCCCATTCTCAGCAGCTCTGGTACATGCATATATCGATTTTCAAAAATACTTTCCGTAATGAAAGATTTTCCTCTGGCCTGTAAAGCCAACACCATGAACTGAGCCTGCATATCTGTGGGAAACCCGGGATAAGCTTCTGTTATGACATCAAGGGGATGAATTGTTCCAGAGGAACTGATTTTAATAAAATCCTTGCCGGTTTCTACGGAAATTCCAATATTTCGCATGATCTCAACTATCCGATTGACATGGAAAGGATTTGCTTTGCGTATCAATACCTCTCCTCTGGTTATAGCGGCGGCAACCATGAAAGTACCACTTTCTATACGATCCGGTATAACACTGTGATCGGCAGGCTGCAGACTTTCATTGCCATCAATTATTATCCGTGAAGTTCCAACTCCGCGGATTTCAGCCCCCATTTTATCCAAAAGATTGGCTAAATCAACAATTTCAGGTTCTCTGGCTGCATTATTGATAACAGTGGTTCCTTCAGCCAAAGTAGCTGCCATCATCAGATTTTCAGTACCTCCGACTGTGGGTTGAGGAAAATCGATTATTGTTCCTTGCAGTCTGGTACAATTTACTTCTACATAGCCTTTACTTATATTAACCTGGGCTCCCATGGCTTTAAGGCCCTTCAGGTGCAGATCTATGGGTCTAGCCCCAATGGCACATCCCCCGGGCAGAGAAACTTTGGCATAACCGAAACGAGCAACAAGAGGTCCTAAAACCAGAATAGCGGCTCTCATTGTTTTAACAAGTTCATAGGGAGCAATGGGATTGTTGAGTTCAGTTGTATTTATTCTGATCTGAGGCCAGTTCATATCGATATCTGCCCCCATTATTGCAAGTAACTTTAATATTGTTCTTATATCTCCCAAGCGTGGTACATTGTCGAAAACAATTTGTCCCGGAGTAAGAATTGAAGCGCAGATCAAAGGAAGAGCAGCATTTTTTGCTCCACTGATATCAACCTTGCCTGCAAGCTTTTTTCCACCATTTACAACAATTTTATCCATAGAAGATCTTTCCTTGAAAAAAATAAAAGGTCATAACTGAAAGCTACACCGAATCAGGGGATTTATTTTATGCGGGAAGAAATTTTGTCTCCGTCCATGTAAGTTTCGAGAGTTGCACCTTCTTTTTCGCCAAAAAGTTCGAAAGCCTTTTCTTCGAGGTATCTGAATATGAGAGAACTGAGCCCTCTGGCGCCGGTTTCTCTGTTCAGGGCAAGTTTGACAATATGGTCAATAACTTCTTCTTTAATTACCAGTTTGATTTTTTCCAATTCAAATTCTTTTCTCACCCTGGATAAAACATTGTCTTCCAAAATGTCCTTCATGGTATCTTCATCCAAACTGGCAAAAGGAACAATGTTACCAAAACGGGCAACTAATTCAGGTAAAAAACCATAACTCTGAAAATAGGAAATGTTTTCAACTTCTTCGGGATCATAATCCACCGCAATAGCTGTTTCATCATATCTTTTCCGAGTTTTTATTTCTTGTCCGAATCCTTTAACCTTCCCTTTGGCAAAACGATTAAGAATTGACGAAAACCCCGAAAATGCTCCTATTCCAACAAAGGCAATATCCTGTGTATTAATATTGACTGTCTCCACGTAAGAAGAATGAGTGAGTTCGACAGGCACATTTACTTCAGAAGTTTCAAGCATTTTGAGCAATTCGCGCTGCACCCCGAGTCCGGTAATATCTTTAGTGGTTCCCGCCCCTGCAAATACTGCATTATTCTGAGTTGAAGCCAACTTGTCAAATTCATCAAGGGCAATAATACCGACTCTGGTTAATCTCTCATCACGATCGGAGATATGATACAATCTGGTTAGTATATTGTTGGGATCCTGTCCCACATAGCCAGTTTCTGAATATGGAGTTACATCAACTACCACCGTGGGAAAATCGAGAATTTTATCAAAAAGGCTTTCAACCAGATAGGTTTTTCCACAACCGGTAGGCCCCATGAGCAACATATTATTTTTCTCACCGATTTCTTTGCGGGAAAGATTCTCAATATAGATTCTTCTCAATCGTTGTATATGGCGATAGGCCAATAAAGTTACAGATCTTCTGGCATTTGTCTGCCCTCTGTAACCCATCTTCTCCAATTCTGCCACCATTTTTTTCGGCGAAAGCAAGGGGATCTTTTCTATATGCTTTTTCAAAAATTCACTATCGGAAATATCAGCTTCCGGTTCAATATCCTCATCCTCTTTTCCGCCTTGATCTTCAAAAATTTTTTCTGAAATTATAAAGTCAAAAGGGTTAACTTCCTTTGATTTTTCTGGAGAAGACTTGGATTTTTTTGATTTTGAATTTTTATTTTTATCACTGTTTTTGGTCATATCTAAATATCCTGAATTTTTTGATAATTGAATTATCTTTGTTTCAAAAGGGTAACAGTTACATATAATGATGAGAAAATATCACCATATGCATATTTCAGATTCAAAGCAATCATTTGTATTTACAATGGTCTGTCCAGCCTGTCTCTCTTTGGAAATCTACAATTACAGATTTTGGCAATGATTTCGAACCGAAAAGCTGGTTTAACTTGTCAATAATAATAATGCAAGCAGAGAAAATATTTTCAGCTGGATTTTAGCTCAAGGTTGACTTAACATAAAGTAATGGACAGCAAAAGAAAAAACCCCAGACTATATTTCAACATACCAGTTCAATATGAAGTACTACCTGCCAACGAAAACGATATTCCCCCCGAGCTGGCTAGAGTTTTTCAATGGTTACACCCCAATGAAGACGGAGCCGGCAAAAAAATAAACGGCAGGTTGAAAGATCTCAGTTCCACCGGTGCTTTCATAGCAGGCGAACCTCCACCCCTTCTGGCTCGAGTAGGTTTGCTTTTCGGCATTCCCGGTTTCGCCAAAGTCGAAGCAATTGCTTGGGTACTATGGAGAAGAATAGACTCAGTCATCTGTGATGATGAAGAATTGGCCAAAGGATTCGGGCTGCTGTTTGAATATCTTTCTCCCGAAGCCCGCTTGCATATTGAACGCCTGGTTACCATGCAAAATGCCAGTGAAGAGCTGGATCCCCTTTTGGTAACCTTACTCGAATAAACCAACTAACCAGTTAAAATTAATCAATTATTTTTATAATCAACTTGTCCCTGATTGGTTAATCTGTTCTCTCACCCATTGCCGTCATCAATAAAAAAGTTGGTTTTTTTCTGATTCAAACTACAATAAATAAGGTTGGTTTTTTCTGATTCAAACTACAATTTTAAAAAGAATTCAATCTGCAAATCCTGCAGATTACCAGTTCAAAGAACATTAGTCAGTTCCCATCCCAATAACCCCCATACTGGGATGGGAACCAGTTATCGAGCGATCCCATGAAACAACTTTGTTACCTTATTTTTTTCCTCTTCATTCAATTTACCGGCAGTAGCTGTGAAGATACAGTCGTCTACGACGAACCGGTATGTGGAAACGGCAAAATCGAAGAGGGAGAAGAATGTGATGACGGCAACAACAGTGAAGAAGATTTGTGTGACAACAACTGCAAACTCATTTTAACCGAAGATTGTACCAATGGACTGGACGATGACAATAACGGCTGGATTGACTGCATGGATCCGGCTTGTTTTGGCAGCGAACACTGTACCAATGAAATTTGCCACAATGGATATGATGATGACGATGACGGTTTGATCGATTGCCAGGATCCCGATTGTGTCCAAGCTGGCAATTGCACCATCAATGAAATCTGCGATAACGGAATAGATGATAATGCCAACGGCAATATCGATTGTGAAGACAGCTCCTGCTTTGATCATCCAGCCTGTGGAAATTGCGATTACAATCAGGATATATTGTTTCCTGCCCCCGACCAATCTTCCATACTTGATGCCACTGAATTAATTCACAACTTCAACTATTTCTGCCTGGAATCATCCAAAAAAAGCTGGATTACCCGCTTGCAACTTGATCAGCCTGTATCCCTGGAAATTACCCTGGAAAAAGTCAGCGATGCCACCGATTTTGTTCTGGCTCTAAGCAGAGAAGAAGAGCCCGGAACAAGCTGCGGTCTGGATGACTTGTATTGCTATACTTATTCCAGTCCCGATTCCACTTCTTTGGCCACCTTGCAACTCATTCCGCCAGGAACCTATCGTTTTGCTTTCAATCCCGGATCTTACAACGGCAAAGTTTTTCTAAACTATGGCGAACCAAAACTGGAAAATTGCACAGATGGATTTGACAATGATGATGACGGATTGGTGGATTGCGAAGATCCGGACTGTATCGATCTGCCCGTCTGCAAGGAAGAAATCTGCGACAACAATATCGACGACGACGGTGACGGACTGGTAGACTGCGAAGACCCGGACTGTGAAGTTTTCTGCGCCCCGCCGGAACAATGTGACAATAACATTGATGACGATCTTGATGGAAAAATCGACTGCGGAGACTCGGACTGCATTGGTGATCCCGCTTGCCAAACCACTTCCTGTATCATTTACGAAAATATCGGATCACTCAACCGGGGCAGTTATACAACTTCCAACTATGATACAACCATAGCTGACAATAGTTTTTCAACCAGTTGCGGAGGAACAGGTCCCGACTGGGCAATTCAGTTCGAACTTGCTTCGTACTCCAACCTGTTTATCCATCACACTCAAACAGGTATGCATTCCCTGGCTCTTGCAACCCAGACCAAAGAAGGAGAAACCTGTCAACAGGGTGAACTGCAGTGTTTTACCTCTGCCGGGCTGAATCTTCCCCAAAGTATCACTCTTCACGATCTCCCTCCTGCCACTTATTTTCTTCTTCTTGATACAGAAAGCCAAGATGGCTCGGGAATTGGCGAAGTGGAACTCCAGGTTCATGATCCAAATGCCGAAATCTGCAATAACGATCAGGATGACGATGAAGACGGAATGGTGGATTGTGATGACAGCGAATGCCAGCATCTTTCGATCTGTTCCGGGGAAACAAATTGTCACAACTCCCATGATGACGACAATGATGGCTGGATTGACTGCCAGGATCCCGACTGTATGTTCCAACCGGGTTGCAACACCACCAGTTGTATTCCCGAACATTTTGCCGGCTATCTTGATAAAGACTATCCCCTTGCTTTTTTTGCTGATCTGGAAGAAGGTGAAACGGATCTCTTGCAACCTTGCGGTTCTTCACAAGCTACCACAGCTAAAACGTATTCCTTCTATCTCAATGAAACCGGCAAAATCAGAATACGCGTAATCCCCCAGAATTATGCTGATCCTGTCGTTTCCCTGGCCACACCTGCCGGTGCCGGCAGCCAATGTGCGGATGCCATTCATCTATGTACCAGCATGCCTGCTCCGGGGTTGTCTTCAACAATAATATCCTCCCTCTCCCTGCCTGCAGGCGGCCCTTATTATCTGCTTGTTTCTCCCTATGTGGCGGGAGATTCCGGCACAGCTCAAATTATTGTTTACCTGGAATAACAGCCCCTTTTTATTCTATTGTTTTCAGTTGACAGAAATCCGTTCAGGAATTCTCTTTGATAAAATAAGCAACAGATCTGTTCCAGGTTTTTTCCTGCTCCTTGGTAAAATAACAAGCAGGTAATTCATTCATGCGTTTATGATAGGCTATGCATTCACAACAAATTCCAAAACGAGGGCATCCGCTGTAAGTACAATTGCAAACTTGTTTATTTTTTTCGTGATTAGAGCAGTTCATATATCAATTTTCCTTTCTGTTTTGTTTAATTGAATTCTCCTTTGAAAATATCTTTTTTTCTGGCAAGTTCAACCATCTCTTCATGAACCTGTGATTTCCCCATCATAATCCTGCCGGCAAAAATATTGAATTCAGCCCCGTTTACATCGCTTATTCTGGCTCCGGCTTCACTTGCAATCAGCGAGCCTGCAGCTAAATCCCAAGGATATAAATTAACTTCTACATAACCATCAAGCCAGCCCTTGGCCACCAGACAACAATCAAAGGCGGCACTTCCGGTTCGTCTGATTCCCTGACTTGAAACCATGTAGTTTTTTATGGTGGGAATATAGCGCTGGGGATTTTTACGACGATCATAGCCATTTCCGAAACCTATCAATGCTTTGCTCAAATCTTTTCCAGGTTCCAACTCGGGAATCCGGTAGCCATTGAAAAAACTGCCTCCATCTTTCAGGGCATAGAATTCCATTTTCAAAGCAGGATTATAGACTACTCCCACAACTGCCCTGTTATCCAGCAGAAGACTGATGGAAACACAGAAAAAAGGCAAGCCATGTGCAAAATTGGTAGTTCCATCCAAAGGATCTATACACCATACTCTGGCTCCATCACCTTCAGCTCCACCTTCTTCTGCCAAAATTGCATCTTTTGGCCTCTTTTTATTTATTTCCGCCGTAATTGCTTCTTCGCTTTTACGGTCAAATCTGGTGACAAGATCAACTTCTCCTTTGTATTCTACTTTCAGAGAACCTGCAGCAGCCTGCCAGCCCGCTTCCAGGATATCACCGGCCTGATGAGCCAATTTTCTGGCAAACTCCAAATCTTTTACAAATTTATTCATCCTCATTCAAACCTTTCTCTGTTTTTTTTGTATTCATCAACTAACTTACGGGAAATGCCCCCAAAAGAACCGGAGGAAAAAAACACAACCAGATCACCTGATTGAATTGTTTCCAACAAACGAGCAACAATAGAATCTACTGTTGCAAAAGTTTCAGATTTTTTGCCCTGTGCCTGCAAATCAGCTGCCAATTTTTCTGAACTGAACCGCTGTTCCGGATCTATCCTGCTTTGATCATGAGGAGTTTTAATTAAAACAGTCTCCACATCATCAAAAGCTTCAGCATAAGGTAATTGAAAAATTTTTCGACGAGAGGTAGCACTTCTGGGCTCAAAAACTGCAATAATTCTCTTGCAATTCATTGACTTGAGTCCCTTGAGTGTTTCCTTTACAGCCGTAGGGTGATGAGCAAAATCCTCCATAACTATGAAACCGTTTATTTCATCAATTATTTCCTGTCTTTTTTTAACTCCCGAGAATTTCGGCAGTATTTCAACAAGTTTCCCTGGAGAAACTCCATAAATCAGTGCCATTGATAGAGCAGCCACACAATTTCTCAAATTGTGCTCTCCCATCATATTAAGATGAAACTCACCAAGTTCCCGACCACAATGGGATAAAATAAAATCCGTTCCCCGGTGATTATAATCTATATTCGAAGCTTTCCATTGGGGATCTCCGTCACTTTCCAAACCGTAAGCTTCTCCCCGACCTCTGCAAATCAATTCCATGGCATTGGAACAATTGGCTGAAACGAGAAAAGGTCCTGTCGGAGGAAGAATATTTCTCAAACGCATGAATTGTCTTTTGACTTGATCAAAATCATCGTAAATATCAGCATGATCAAACTCAATTCCGGTCAAAATCACTGCCTTGGGTCTGTAATGAAGAAATTTAGGATTTTTGTCAAAAAAGGCGGTATCATATTCATCGCCCTCAATTACAAAAAGCTGTTTCCCGGGAAGTTGAAAACTGATATCCAAATCTTTTGGAACTCCGCCAATCAGCCAGCCGGGTTTTACTCCAGCTTTATCAAGGAGAAAAGAAAGCATTGTGGAGGTAGTAGTTTTACCATGAGTACCTGCCACGACAATAGTTTCTCCCTCTGACAACACCTGTCTTCCGAGTACTTCAGGAAAAGAGGTCAGGGGCAGTCTTTTTTCCCGGGCGGCTTCCACCTCCAGATGATTCCGGCGACATACATTACCCACTATCACTTCATCGGGATTCCAATCAAGATTTGACTCCGAAAAAGGTGACATTACTTCTATTTCTCTGTCAGCCAGCAAGATGGACATCGGAGGATAAATTGCCTCATCGGAACCTTTGATCTGATGACCTGCAACCTTGAGAAGACCGGCAGCACTTCCCATTCCTGTACCTGCAACTGAAATAAAATGGTATTTCATATTCTGTCCTCAGTTTTGAGAAATAACCCGGTTTTTCTTTTTAGAACGAGCATAAAAAACTTTTCGATAAAAATATTGATAAGGTTTGCGAACAAATTTTCTTTTCCCTCCAGGTCCACTCAGATCGATCCAGAATCCATCTTTTTTTCTTATATCAAGATGAATATGATAGGAATTTGGATAAAAACCTAATCCTAAACTGTAATTTTCAAGCTTTTCCCTTCTCTTCAAAAAATATTTAATCAATTCTTTTCTTTCTATTCCGTCCAGATTGAAGTCGATGGCATCGCCAGTTACATGTCTGGAACTAGAAGTTGAATAAGGCGGCTGACGACAACCGGAAAACAAAGTAACCTGGGGCATTCCAAAATGTAACCAGGCCTGATAAAGCTCCACCAGCAACAGAGGATTCATTTTCAAATATTTTCCGCTACGATAGCAATAGGTAATTTTATTGAAACGTTGAATTGCTCTCTTTTTTACTTTTCCTTTGCGATCATAAATTCTCAATCTCATGTAATCCCGGGTATGAATATGATATACTGGCATTTTTGGAGATCTATGTTTCAGTTTCCGCTTTTTGCCTGAATTGACTTTTTTTCGATTTTTTAATTTATTGCTGGAGGAATTCTTCAAAGAACCAGATTTTATCTTCCTGCTTCTGGTTTTAATAACCCGAACTCCTTTTTTTCCTTGCTTATAATTTCCTTTGACAACCCGCTTTTTCTTGCCGGTTTTATTCTTGCGAACTGCAAAAAGTTGAGGTTTTTCCATTTTATCGAATTTGGCATTTTCCTTGGAAACTTGTCGATGATTAACTTGTTCGGGACTTAGACAATCAATAGTATAATTATCTGAACCTGGTTTTGATTGAAAGTTGACCGAACCGGTCAGCAATAATGAAAGAGTTAAAAAATACATGTGTTATTTCCTCCTACTTTGTAATCCTATATCTTACATTGTAGGATGTCAAAAATTTGAAAGTTTTTTTTCTTGAAGAAAAAAATTATCTAAATTGACATATTCTTTCACTTTTGCTTTATTTTATGATTATCAAGTCCTGCTATTTTTTTAAATTCAGATTGCAACTTTTACCTGCAAATAGTAAAAGTATATTTGAAAGATCTGCAAAACTCCGGATTTTTAAAATTTATTCAAGTTTTTGCAGACAAGATTAATTAAATTTTGAACCCAGCCCCCTTTAATTTTTCTCAATTTGAACCTGAGTCAAATTACTCCCCGGGCACCATACACGGAGGATATCCTCATGAAAAAATGGATATTATTTTCCTTTTTTGCTTCTTTGTTATTTTCAACTTCTGTTTTTGCCAATGATGCTCAAGTCCTTAAAAAAATAGATTCCATAAGTGTTAAAAAAGGCTATATTGATGATCAATTTTCAATTTCATCTGATGGCAAATATCTCGCTTACGTCACTGTGAATTCACAAGGGGTTGCCAAACTTCACATCAAATCCCAGGAAAAACGCACTGAAAACGTGGTTGAGATTACCAGAATCACAGATGAACCCCACAAGATTTTCTTTATGAACAACAAATATGTCTCTCTGGTTGCCAAACACGGAAAATACAAAAAATACACCTTTTTCAATCTCAAGGGCAAAAAAGTCGGAACCATCAACAAAGTAACCGACATGATCCACAAACATGCAGCCAAAGAGATTACTGTATTCACCAAAATATCCCGTTCTTCTTCTACTACTTATCTCATCAATGAATATAAGATTCCAAACTTCAGAACCCCTTCTTCCAAATCCAAAATTAACACTTCAGCCGGTGATACTTTTACCCTCGACAAACAAAAACTCAAAGTATCCTATTTCACTCCAGACTACCAGTTTGCCGTAGTCAGAATCATCGGAGGATACGACGAAGAAAGCGACTCCAGACTTCCTGATAAAGTTGGTTTTTACAATGTTAAAACAAAAAAACTCAAAGAAGGCAATCGCATTGCCAACAACTCCAAATGGGATAAAAATGCCCATATTTTTAAAAAAAATGCTGGGTACTCAAATATTATCCAGCTTAAAGGAACTCCCACAGTTGAGGGTATTAACGGAAATTTCCGATTTACCACAGGGCCCCAGCAATGGGAAAAAGTCGCCTATGATTTCAAGTTGGGACGCTTTAACTTTAAAACCCTGGTTACCGAAAAACGATCTACCAACAATAAATTACACTTTTCACTTATTATAGATCCCCAAAATCCCATTATTCTAAAACAACTAAAATCAGAGAAGCGTTTTATCCACTTTTTTGAATTGAATACCAAAAACGGAAAAACCAGGACTTTGGGCAGAGTAAAAGCCGAACGAGGCTTCGTGCGTTGGCGAATCAACAATAATATTCTTCTTGTCATGAAACTCTCCAAAAATTGGAAGGTTGGAGCAAACCAGCTCGATATCTACAAAATCAAATAATTTTCCTTTCCGAGACTCAGCCATGAACATTATTCTGAACGGCAAAACCAAGAAAGTCGATAATAATACTTCCATTGCCGATCTCCTGAAGGCTTTTTCCAATAAAAATGCTGTTGTTGTTGAACTAAATGGTAATATTTGCCAGAACCGTGATTACAAACTCAATGAAAACGATATAGTGGAAATTGTCACTTTTGTGGGAGGCGGCTGAATTGCTGTTTATGGCATTTTTTTCAATTTCGTCGGCTATTATTTTCTACCCCTTTTCAAATCAATAACCAGAGTCGATAATATTCAGAAGTCATCTTTCCAAATAAAATTTCAACCGGAGGAATCATGAAATTATTTTTACTTCCTATACTTCTGCTGGTTTTTTCCTGCTCAGAAAACACCGAATCTTCACCTCAAAAAGTGGCAGATACTTTTGTAATTTCGGTTTTAAACGATCTGAACGGAGAACAAATTAAAAATTTATCGAAAGATTCAAAGGGTAAACTTGAAAAAGCGGCCAAACAATGGCAAAAAAAAGGGCTTGAAATTGAACCTTCAGATCTGCTGGTATCAATTCCCCAATCCAATGAAGACTGGCTGGGAAGTTTGGATACAAAAATCATTTCCACAGAAAAAAACAAAAAAACTGTGGAAATAACTTCCGATTACAATAAAAAGAAGAAATTACAACTGCAATTGATCAAAGAACACGATTCCTGGAAAATAGAACTTTTCTAGTCTTACCCCGGTCCTGCAGCTTTCTCAAATAATTACAACCCATCCTTCCGATATATTAGCGGAAACCGTTTAAAGAGGTAAAATCCATGAAAACCAATATTAAAACACTGCTGACAGAATCACCCGTTGACACCGAAGTAGTCGTCAAAGGCTGGATAAGAACAAAAAGAGGCTCCAAACAGGTTTCCTTTCTGGAAATTAATGATGGCTCCTGTTTTGCTTCCATGCAGGTAATTCTTGATAATAAAAATTTTTCAGATGAAATTTTGCAGAAACTCAGAACCGGAACTTCGGTCAAAATTACCGGAAAACTGGTTGAATCGCCTGCTCCTCAGCAACCGGTTGAACTTCAGGGTTCCAAAGTCAAAATCTATGGCGAGGCTGCTCCCGATTATCAACTTCAGAAAAAAAGACATTCTTTTGAATTTCTGAGAGAAATAGCCCATCTCAGAACAAGAACAAATACTTTTGGTGCTGTTTTCAGAATCAGAAATATTCTGGCCAAAGCAGTTCATGATTTTTTTCAGGAACGCAATTTTATCTATCTTCATTCCCCCATAATCACAACCTCGGATTGTGAAGGAGCCGGTGAAATGTTCAAGGTCACCAATTTCGATCTGAACAATATCCCCCTTGACAAAGCTAATAATGTGGACTGGGAACAGGATTTTTTCGGAAAAATGGCCGGACTCTCAGTCAGTGGTCAACTGGAAGCTGAAATTTTTGCCTGCTCTTTGGGAGATTGCTATACTTTCGGACCAACCTTCAGAGCTGAAAATTCCAACACTTCTTATCATCTCTCGGAATTCTGGATGGTGGAACCTGAAATAGCTTTTGGAGATCTCGAGGATGACATGGATTTGGCTGAAGATTTCATCAGATATCTATTCAAAGCCGTACTTGACAAGGGAAAAGAAGATCTGGAATTTTTCAATAAAAGAATTTCCAAAGGAAAACTAAAAGCACTTGAAAAACTGGCTACATCTCCTTTTAATCGCATATCATACAGCGAAGCCATTTCCAAACTCGAAAAAAAATCAAACAAATTTGAATTCAAACCAAAATGGGGCATGGATCTGCAGACTGAACACGAGAGATATCTTACGGAAAAAGTTTTCAAAGGTCCTGTATTTGTTACAGATTACCCCAAAGAAATCAAAGCATTCTACATGAGAATGAATGACGATGGCAAAACCGTGGCCGCCATGGATGCCCTGCTGCCGGCTGTGGGTGAAATTATTGGGGGCTCCCAAAGAGAAGAACGCTATGAGGTACTGGCAAACAGAATAAATGAAATGGAACTCGACCTTTCTGATTACGACTGGTATCTGGATCTTAGAAAATACGGTACTATTCCACATTCGGGATTTGGACTTGGATTCGGCAGAATGGTACAATTTGTGACTGGAATGAAAAACATCCGTGATATCATCCCCTTCCCTCGAACTCCAGGTAATGCAAAATTCTAAAATGAATATCTTAATCATCTTTAAAATAAAAAACTCCAAAGCTAAAAAGCTTGCGCAAAAAGCTACTATTTTTCTCCTTTCAAAAGATCATCAAGTTTTTTGCGAAAAAAATCAGCAGATAGAAGGGGCAACTCCCCTGAAAAACAATCAACTTGACTCTGAAATAAACTTTGTAACAGTTATCGGGGGAGATGGCACTTTATTGTATTCCACTTCATTGATGACCACCAAGGTGGTTCCCATACTCGGAATCAATCTCGGTTCACTGGGTTTTCTTACTCCTTTTTCTTCCAAGTATGTATTTGATCACCTCCACCGGGCAATCAACAACCAATTACCCCTGACCAGAAGATTTCGCATAGATGTAAAGGTGTTGCGCAATCAGAAATGCATTTTTTCCAGTATTGCCGCCAATGATGCGGTTATTAACCACAAAAAACTGGCCCGACTGATGACCATAAATTGTTATGAAAACAATGAATATATATCAACTTATAAGGCTGATGGCCTGATTCTGGCCACTCCCATGGGTTCAACCGCTTATGCTCTTGCTGCCGGGGGACCGATTATTTCTCCCCAGATGGATGCTCTGGCAATTGTTCCCATCTGTCCTCATCAGTTGACTCAACGACCTTTGGTCATCGATTCCTCCTCCGAATTGACAGTCAATCTTGAAAAACCGGGTTTTCTGACAGTAGACGGACAAAGAGGTCAGGAAATAGAACCCGAAGACAAAATCATTCTCAAAAAATCACAATTACCGATAAAATTATTTCTCCCCGATAACTATTCCATCTTCAAAGTACTCAAACACAAGTTGAGTTGGGGAGCCAGAGAGGCTTTTAATGCTTGAATATCTGAATATCCAGAATTTGGCGGTCATCTCTTCTTCAGAAATTGAATTCAGTAAAGGACTCAATATAATCACCGGAGAAACTGGAGCCGGCAAATCCATGATTGTTCAAGCTCTCGGCTTGTTAAAGGGAAACAGAGCCTCCAGAGACTGGGTCAGAACAGGAAAAGACAGAGCCATAATTCAAGCTGTTATTGATGTATCTAACTATAAAAACATTCAAAACAATTTGAAACTTAATGATTTTGAACCGGATTCTTCTTTGAATATTGAACGAATCATCAAGAAAAAAGGTAATGGTCGTATCAAAATCAACGGTTCCCTGGTACCGGCCAGAACTTTGCAGGATATTATTTCTGATTCAGTAGAAATATCTTCACAACATGATCAGCAAAAACTCCTTTCCCGCAAAAATTATCTTATCCTTATCGATCTTTTCGGCAATCACGGGAAACTACTTGATAAATACAAGCATTACCTGAAAATTATGGATGCGAAATATAATAAACTTGAACAATTGAAACGGGAAAATGCCAACAGAGAAGAAAAAATCCACACCCTCAAATTTAAAATCAAAGAAATTGAAAAACTCAAAGTCAAGCCAGGAGAAAGAAAAAAACTTCTCCGTAAAAGAAAAAGGCTGAAAGCCAGAAAAGAAATTCTGGAAACAGTGTATTTTTCTGAAAGACAACTGTATTCCAAAGATGATAGTATCACTGATTTTCTTCATGAGATCATCAGCAGAATTAAAAATGTCGAAGATGTTGAACCTGGTTTTGCTTCTATCAGTTCCATGTTGCAGGAAGCTCTGGTTCTGGTTGAAGAATCCTGTTCAGAACTCTCCCGACTCAACCAATTTGATCAAGATGGAGAATCTCTGGAAGAAGTTGAAACCAGACTCCATTCCATCGAACGCCTCCTGAGAAAATACTCCTTGGAAGATACTTCTCAACTACTGGTAAAACTAGATGAATTAAAAAAAGAACTGGAGTTTTTTGATAATTTCAATTTCAATTATTCCAATCAGGAAAAAGCCTGTCAAAAAGCTCAGAAAACAGTTGTAGACCTGGCTGAAAAATTAAGCAACTATCGCAAAAAACAAACTGAAGTTCTGGCAAACACCGTGCAAAAAGAACTTGCAGATCTTGATTTTAAAAATGCAATTTTTAAAATCAAACTCACCTCCCTTTCCCCTCAGGAAAATACACCGGGATATAGAATCCACAACAATAAATTCCTGAGCGGAACCGGAACAGATCAGGCCCAATTCCTGTTCAGCCCAAATCCAGGAGAAAAACCTCTTCCTGTTTCCAGAGCAGCTTCCGGAGGGGAACTATCCCGACTCCATCTTGCTTTAAAATGTGCTCTTGAATCAGGAGATCAAACAATAACCACTGTCTACGATGAAGTTGACTCAGGAATTGGCGGAACTGCAGCCGTAAAAATAGCTGAAAAATTAAAACAGGCAGGTAAAAACAGACAAGTAATTTGTATTACTCACCTTCCGCAAATTGCCGCCTTTGCCGATTGTCATTTTGTTGTTTATAAAGATGTCAAAGCAAACCGTACCTACACCAGAATAAAAAAACTAGACAAAAATGGAAAAATTGAAGAATTGGCCCGCATGACCGGAAAGATCAACAAAGAATCAAGACAACACGCTAGAGCTTTACTTGATAATACTCAATAAAAGCACTGCTTAAAATTACCTCTTACTTACAAATTTGTGGTTTTGATATTGATCTTGATTTATCTGCAACCTGATTAAATTAAGAGAATATCGAACAGTTGAAAAAGATCTGTGTAGCAATAGTTACAGAACTTACACCAAAAGGTGTATAATTGATTTTACAAATCTTGATATTATCTTCACATATTACTGGTACTATATTATTGTGGCAGTAAAATATATGATGAAACATATTTCTTTATTTTTATCGATTCACATCATAATATTGGGTTACATGCCGAAAAGGAAGTTAAATTTCGACAAAAGCAGCAACTTGCAAACGCTGTTGATACCATTACAAAGTACCAACAAGAACGAACCCTGCAAATTTCAAACTGCAGACGGTGACAATTCTTTTTGAGATCTAAACCAGCTCCCATGAAATAGTTGCTTTTTATTGCTTTCAAGCTAAGCTGTCTTTGGATGATTTTTTATCCCTTTTGATCATGGCACAGATGTTGCAACTTAAAAAACACGAATGTGAGATTTTTGCAAAATCAAACAATTATGGCCACTGTATTTTTCTTTTATCAGGTGGCTGATTTTTCAAAGATTTTAATATCCCTACTCTATGGAGGTTTATCATGAAAACTAAATTAATGCTTTCCGCCCTTTTCTCATTTGCATTATTCCTCAACGGTTGCTGGTTAGGCGGCGACTGTGGCGAAGACGAATTGCTCTGTAATGTCTGCGATTCCCAATTGGGTTGCTTCGATGAAAACTGCAATCCAGCCACTTGCTCTGTTGATGACGATTGCGCCCTTGATGAATATTGCAACCATCATCAAAGACAATGTTACCCTTCTGATATTCAATGCACATATGACTGGCAATGCACTCATTCCGTCTGTACCGACGGTTTTTGCTCCAACCCCGACAATACCAACGTTTGTACCAGTGACTGGGACTGCCCCGACGAATCATATTGTGACGAATACAGTGGATTGTGCATGGAATCTCAGGGTTGCACATCCAATGAAGACTGCAATACTGATGAATATTGCGATTCCCGCAACGTCTGCTCCCCCAAACCCACCGGCCAATGTTCCAACGATTCAGAATGTGGCATAGGTGCCTATTGTGATGATGGCAGTTGCATCAGTTCAAACCTGTGTACTTCCGAAGGAGACTGCACCGATCCTGCTACTCCAATATGCGATTCCAGAGGAGTTTGTGTTCCCGACACCACTGTATCCGATCCCTGCACAACTTCAGATGATTGTGGTAGCGGACAAATATGTCGTGATGGACTTTGTGAAGACAGTACTCCCCGAGATCCTGCCCAGAACTGCAGAATAAATGAACACTGTGGCGAAAACGGCATCTGTGTAGGTGGTAAATGCTATAACAGTTGTGTTGATGAAAGTGATTGCGGTACAGGACAAATCTGCGGAAGCACCGGTTATTGTGAAGACAATCCCGCTGCCGGCGGTGAATGTGTAGAAAACAGTGATTGCACCATAGCCGATGATATTTGCATCAACGGCACCTGCTACAACTCATGTGATCTGGACAGCGATTGCCTGAATGAAAACGATCACTGCCTTGAAGGTGTATGTGTTCCCGACAATGTATCCTCTCCCGAATGTTATACCAATAATGATTGTAGCAGCAGTGGCGAAGAATGTTTCGAAGGCGTATGTCGTATTCCTTGTATCGATGAAGAAGACTGCCAGGCTTGCCCCGACGATCCAATCTGCGGCACCGGCGGCTTTTGCATGAGTGAGAACGATCTCAATCCAGAGTGTGTTCTCAACAGTGATTGCACCGAGCCGGAACTTTGCATAGACGCCATGTGCACAACCCTGTAAACTCCAGAATTTCTCACCAAATTATCCAAAAAACTGTAAAAGGGGTCATCACCAGACCTCTTTTACAGTTTTCTCCTTGTTTTTTCATATTATTTCATATGCTTGCCACATAATTCTCTATTTTTTTGTTATCATTTAAAAGTTGTGTAAAAATAAAAATACTTTAATTTTAACCAAAGATTGGAGAAGTGAAGATGAAATTGTTTCCCCTCTCAATTTTAACTGTTATTTTATTTATCCTGCTTGTGCTGTTCAGTAGTTCGAAGCAAAATAACAATCAGGAAAAATTGCCAAAACAAAATACAAAAGAATCAAATTACCATCATGATTCACCAGTCAAAATTTCTGAACTTCCTCTCCAGGAACAATATCATTATCAAAGATTCTCCAAATAATTCCATTTGATTTGGTTTTCCCTTCGATCAATCTTCCCTGTCAACAGTTCTTTTCCATAATCGAAATCCTCTTTGTCATAATTTACTGATCATACAATGAATAAAAGATAAATTCAAAAACCTTCAAAAAAAGATGTTGAATAATAACCATCTATTTTGTAAGTTGAGATGATATTTTTTTAATCATTTACTAGGTAGTTTCCATCCCAAAAAGGAAGGTCATCGCCTGAATGCGGAATTTCACCTCATCTGCTTTGTCGTAACTGCTTGAAATAGTGTCAACTATGTCGGTGAAGTTATTCCGCACATCTGAGGCAAACTTCTACCCCAGCCGAAAACACCACTTCTGGGATAGGAACTAGGTAGTTTCCGTCCAAAAATTTGTTTTTTTAATTAATTTAAACTATCTGATGAGCTGGAATAAAATAATATTTTTCTGGTTTTAATCAAACAGTTATCTTTACTATTTCCCATTTGATGCAGGTAAACTTTATGGGAACGGCAATTTTCCTGGATACGGAGTTTCATTTTGAATAAGATTGAAAATTTCAAATTGTTAAAAAGAATTGGAAAAGGGGGAATGGCAGAAGTCTATCTTGCCAAGGCAGATTACAACGGTCTCAAAAAGATAGTTGCTCTCAAAAAAATACTTCAACCCCTTTCATCCAATGATCATTTCCGGGAAACATTCAGGCATGAAGCCGGCCTCTCAATGGAACTGAATCATCCCAATGCTGTTCAAGTTTTTGAATACGGGCAAACTGCCGATGGAAAACATCTTTACATGATCATGGAATTCATCAATGGTGTCGATTTGATGAATCTGATGAAAACCATGAAAAAGCAAAATCAAACAATTGAACCGGGAATAGCTGTCTTCATAATCAGTGAAGCACTCAAAGGACTTGATTATGCCCATCGACTTATAGGCAGTGATGGTCAACCCCTGGAACTGGTACACAGAGATGTAAGTCCTCAAAACATCCTTCTTTCTTTTGAAGGTGCCGTCAAAGTCACCGACTTCGGAATTGCCAAAGCCCTCAACAAAAAAGAAGAAGAAGAAGGAGTTCTCAGGGGAAAAATTCATTATATGTCCCCAGAACAAGCTTATGCCAAACCTCTTGATAAAAGATCAGATATCTTTTCAACTGGTTTAATTCTGTATGAAATGTTGACGGGCACAAATCCATATAAACAATTCAAAGGTACTCAAGCTCTGGAAAAAGCTAAAAAGGCCGAAATAAAACCACCATCCATGTTGATTGATGTTCCAATTCAACTGGAAAAAATCATTCAAAAAGCGCTTTCTCCTCAAAAAGAAAACCGTTATCAAAATGCAAGGGAGATGCAAAACGACCTGTCCTTGTACCTGCATAAATTGCCGGTGCTCTATGACTCCAACAAATTAACATTCATTCTCGATCAGACCTTTTCAGATAAATCCAAAATCAAACTTGCTGGACTTGACAGTCCCACCATAAATAAAAAATCTGACAGTAATGCTGATTTCGGTTTTACCAACGAAACACATACAGGAACTTTTTCCATCAAAGAAAAGAAAAATCTTGTTTCCATGGTTATCCAGGTTGGAGGTGTAAAAAAAGCACTGCAACGACATGATCGCGACAAGGTTGAAGGCGAACTGGAAAACTTCATGAATATGGTGGAATTTATTATGATCAAAGATAAGGAAAAGAGGTATCGTTCCCGTCGCCTTACTGACAATAAATTGTTGGTAGTTCGTGGTATTCCTTATACCGGAGAATATGATGAAACCGAACTTCTCATGGATGCCCACAAAATAAAAAGAGATTTTAAAGTTTATCAGGAAGAAGTTCCTGAATTCAACATTGGAATCGGGGTAGATCGCATCAAGGTCAGCATTGTTTTCAACAAATCTTCAATACATTGGGATATCCTGGATAATTCAGAAAGAAAACTCTCTCTCCTTGCCCGCAGTAACCCCAATGAAATCATGGTATCGGCTCAAATTCACTCTGCAGCCAGATACAATTGGAAATTTGAAAAAATAAAAAATGATTTTGGTCTTTATAATTATAAGTTAATCAATCTCAAAAGTGATTACGAAATAAAAAAGACCAGAATGACCAACAATCTTGTGGGTCGTTCATTTGCACTTGGTCGAATGCAGCGTGAATTTCAAGAATCGGTCAAAAAATCTCGTTTTGTCATCCTGCCCATAATCGGTGATATGGGAGTAGGCAAAACTACTCTGATCCAAAATTTTATTCAGGGCATCAAGAATAAAAACAGGGTTTTCAGTACTGAAGCCAAGCCATTCAACAGTTTTTCCCCGTTTTCACTTATTATCTCTCTGCTGAAAGATATTTCACGTACCCGCGGGGGTTCTGGAAAAGACTTTACCAAGATTATTTACAAGGAATTGAGAAACCTGTTGAGTGAAAAAACTCTGGATGAAATTGTCAAAACCCTGGAAATGCTCCTTGATTCAGAAAAAGAAATTTCACAGGGACACAACGTCGGAGCTCTGGTTGCCACAGCATTGCGCAGAATTCTGAAAGGGTTTTCAAATCAAGGACCTGTAATCGCTATCTTTGAAGATCTGCAATGGGCCGATAAAAAGAGTCAATCAGTTCTCAATTCACTTTTTGAAAATGAAAAATTGAAAGGCAGGGTCTTCATCATCCTGTCAGTAAGAGATGCTGATGATTACTCCAACACCTTTAATGACAAAAATTCTGTCAAACTGCCCATTAAATTAACTTATTTTGATCCTGAACTTACCCGCAAATTTGTGGAGAGGAGATTCGAAAATCCCCAAAAAGCAGCACCTATGATTGACAGAATAGTTAAAATGTCAGAGGGAAACCCCTTTTTCATAAATGAGCTTTTGTCTTTTGTCGTATCTAAAGGCTTTTGTGAGCCAACTGAGAGCAATTCCGAGAAACTTGTTCTCACCAGGAATATTTCAGCCAATTTCTCACTGGAAACTTCCCCCACCATCGATGGAATTATCTCCAGTAAACTTGATAATCTCTCTCCCGAAAACAGAAGAATCATTCGTCTTGCTTCAATTGCCGGCAGAACTTTCTACAAAAAACAATTGCAACAACTGGTTGAAGAGGATGTAGAACAATTTCTGGAAGAATTTGAAAAAAGAAATTTCATCAAACAGATGAAAGAACCGGACAGATATACCTTTGTTCAAAAAATAATGAGAGACTTCGCCTATTCTGGGCTTGCCGAAGATGATAAACGCCATGGTCACCTGCTCATGGCTGAATATCTGGAACAAAATGAACAAAAAAATTATAATGCTCCCATAATAGCCATGCATTATGAAAAGGGTGGCAATCACGAAAAAGCAATAGAATATTATTTACAAGCAGCTCATCATTCCAAAAATCTGGCTTCCAACAATGAAGCTCTTAACCATTACCAGAAAATTCTGGAACTGGTGGGCAAAAACAAAGAAGTTAAATTCCATGCCCATAAAGATATGGTCAATATCTACCGCAACCTTGGTTTACGCAATAAACAACTTGTGGAAATCAAAAATATGGAGACCCTCGCTCTCGAAGAAAACAAAACCAAGTGGCTAAGTGAAGCCCAATGCAGAAAACTGGCTTATTTTCAGGATATTGGCGAACCTCGTAAAACCATAAATCTTTTTGACGAAGTAATCACTAACGCAACTAATGCCCAGGATGAAAAAACTCAGATTTATGCCTATTATATTCTGGCCAGAGCTTTGGTTGATCTCGGTGAAATAGATAAATCATTTGAAGCCGTCGGCAAAGGGATGGAAATAATAAACAAAAATCCCAATATTAAATATCTCAAGGGCAATCTTCTTCATATCAAAGCCAACACCTACCACTACAGCGGTGAAGATGAAAAGGCCATTGCCGCTTATGAAAAAGCCCTTAAGATTTTCAGGGAAAACAACAAAAGAACTGAAGAAGCAACTATTTTAATGAACTTGGGCTTTCTCTCTTTTGTCAGGGGTAATTACGAAAAAGCCCTGTCCCTGTACAAAAAAGCTTACCAGATTGACATAAGCAAAGGAGACAGACTTTATACAGGGGTTAAACTATCCAATATTGCTCAAACTCAAATCGCCCTGGGTAATTATTCTCAAGCCCGAAAAGTATTGCAACAGGCCAAAAGATTGTGTCTTGCCACTAAAGACAGTGGTGCCCTCAGCGATACCTACTTTACAATTGCCCTGCTCAAACTCCGTACCGGCAATCCAGCAGCTTCCATGCAGTTTATCACCGAAGGACTCCGCATTGCCAGAGAAGCAAACAGTAAAATTGATGAAGTAAGAGGCTTGCAACTATGGGCCCAATGCCAATTAGAAGATCTGGAGGGTAATTATTCAGAAGCCCTCTTAAAATCTGAACAACTTATCAAACTTGCCAAAAATTCCAAATTGCCCAACAGTTATATCCACGGACTTCGGTTGAAGGCTTTAACTCTGTTGAAAATGGGCGAAAACAAAGAAGCCCTCCCTTTTTCCACCAAGGCTGTATCTTTGACAGTTGTCAGCAATGTCGAAAACAAGGAAGTTATTTATCATACCCATGCCAGAATCATGCTTTCTCTTCAAAAGAAATATTGGGCTCAGAGATTTTTGAAAAAAGCTGTAGATATAGTTAAAGTCAAAAACAATCTGCTTTCCTCAGAACAGGCAAAACAAATCTATCTTTCCGTTTATCCAGCCCGAAATATACTGGAAGATTTTGAAAACTATCAAAATAGTTAGTTCCCATCCCAGAATGGGGGTTATTAACTGAATGAGAAGTTTATCTCAGATGCGCGGAATAACTTCGCAGACATAGTTGGCACTATTTCAAGAAGTTATGACAAAGCTGATTAATTCAAATTCCGTCGCTAGGCGATCACCTTCTTTTTGGGACGGGAGTTGATCAGTTCCAATTTCTCCGGCAAATCAAACAAGAAGAAAAAATATAAGCTTCAGCTTGCAAAATATCTTTTTATTCAATAAAAGTTATTTTCAACATATTGGATAAATGTTAACCTTTGATGACAATTATCGTTCTTTTTACATTTGCATTATGTCTAAAACAAAAATTGGGCAATTCCGTCTCCAAACGGAAACCTGATAGTCTCAAACCAACCTGCAGATATCATCAGAAAGAAATTCGGTCATGTATTTCTTTCTGATTTTTCCAACAGGCTTCTGGACAGTGGCATAATAGTGTTATAATGTAATACAGATTAAAGATAATGATTTTAAATCATTATCTTTAAATACAGAGTGGAGATTTTTGACTGAATAAGAAATTTGTCTCAAATGCACCAAATAGCTTCGCAGACATAGTTGACACTATTTCAAAAAGTTATGATAAACAAATGAGATATAAATGACCTGTTCAGGCGATGAATTTCCTGTTTGGGACAGGAACTAAATAAAAATTATCAGATTAGTTCCATTTTAGAAATATTGATTATAAGCGAGGCTCCAAACTGTGACCTCCTTTTTCGTAACCTGAACTAATCAACAAGGTTTAATAATAAACTTTAATCTACTACCGGCAACACTTGAAATACCGGTAATAACAGAACTTTATAGATTGCTTAAAAAGGTGTTAAGATGAAATTTTCAACCTATATACTGATCGCTTTTACTTTTTTCTTTTCCAGTTGTGTTTCCATCAAAGAAGATGAGGAAACTACATCAGAACTTTGTGGCAATGGCATTGTCGATCCCGGTGAAGAATGTGATGACGGCAACCTGATCAACCATGACGGCTGCAATGAATTTTGCATGATTGAATCCTTTTGCGGCAACGGAATTGTTGAGCCTGGTGAAGAATGTGACGACGACAACCAAAAAGACGGGGACGGCTGTGATCACAACTGCATGGTAGAAACCGGATGTGGTAACGGTATCCTGGAACTTGGCGAAGAATGCGATGATGACAACATTGACACCGGTGACGGATGCGACGGCGAATGTAAAATGGAAAATGCAGAAGCTGTTTGTGGAAATAGCATCTGGGAACTCGGTGAAGGTTGCGATGATGGCAATACCGAAAACGGGGACGGTTGCAGTTCAAATTGTGAACGAGAAGACGGCTGTGGTGACGGCACCAAGTCCGAATCTGAACAATGTGACGATGGTAACAATGTCAGCGGTGACGGTTGCTCCAAAGATTGTCAGGTAGAATTTATCTGTGGCGACGATAATTGCGACCCCGACAATGGAGAAACTTGTGAACTTTGCCCCGAAGACTGTTGTCCTGACTGTGGCAACGGAATTCTGGAGGAAGGCGAAGAATGTGACGACGGCAACAACACCTCTGATGACGGTTGTTCACGGGGTTGTCTTGACGAAGACGGAGAAGCTGTTTGTGGAAATGGCATCTGGGAACTCGGTGAAGAATGTGACGACGGTAATTTAACTGCCCATGACGGCTGTTCACCTGAATGTGTCCGTGAATATGTCTGTGGAGATGATGAATGTACCGTAGCTGAAGGTGAAAGCTGTCGAAATTGTCAGAAGGATTGCTGTCCTGCCTGTGGCAATGGAGTTCAGCAAACCGGTGAAATTTGCGATACCGACGATTTGAACGACAGAACCTGCGAAATGTTTGGTTATGACGGCGGCGATCTTTCCTGTACCGACTGGTGTACTTACGATTTCTCCACCTGCACTGGAACCGGTCCGGAATGTGGAAACGACGTCAAAGAATACGGCGAAGAATGCGACGGAGACGACATGGACAACCAGGATTGTTCAACTCTGGGCTACCTCGGTGGTCTTGCTTTTTGCAACACTGACTGCACCATCAATAAAACCGGTTGCACCGATATGATCAGGTATTTCTTCGAAGACTTTGATGAACTTCTCCCTCCCAACAACTGGCAATTCGTCTATCCCTGGGAATGGGGCACTCCCTCCAGCGTCGGTCCTTCCAATGCTTTCAGCGGTAATTCCTGTGTGGCTACTGTCATCGAGGGAGACACTCCTTCTGATCTTGATTATTCAACTAATTCCATGACAACACCACCCATCGATCTCAGTAACGCCGACAACCCGGTTCTCTTTTTCTGGGCTTGGGCAGATCTCACTGACTCAACCTACAATGATGATGCCTGGCATGTGGAATATTCCCTTGACAACGGCTCCAGTTGGACCTTGATCACCGATGTTGATCCACAATATACTTCTACTGAGGGAAGTTCAGAAGGCTGGGAATATTTCGAAGGATCTGATTCCTGGAATCCATATACAGCCAATCTTGCATCTCTGGCCGGTGAAACCAATGTTCTGCTTCGTTTCTCGGCTTATTTCGATCATTCATCTTACACCGGAGAGTCCGGTATTTATATAGATGATCTCATGGTGGTTGAAGGGGCTCATATTCCCATCTCCATAACCACACCCGATGATCTGGGCAAAGCAGTGGTTGACACCCCCTACAACACTAGTATCAACGTCTGGGGTGGCAGTGGCAACTTTACCTACTCCTTCATTGGAGATTCTCCTTCCTGGTTATCTCTCAACTCTGCCACCGGCGAACTTTCAGGTACTCCTTCCGCAGCCGACATAGACTCCTATCAATTCACAATCCAGGTTGCAGATGCAGATAATCCCACCAATACCGACCAGAAATCATTTAGCCTAAATGTTCTTGATGCCCTGCTTTTCGTTAATTTTGAAAGTGGAACTCCTTCCGGCTGGAGCACCAGCGGTGGTGTATGGGAAATAGGAAGCGCCGGAAGCAGTGGACCTTCCTCCTGTTTCAGCGGAAGCACTTGTGTTGGCACCAATTTCAACGGAGATTATGGGGACAATTTGAGCTGGGGTGATCATTGCGTAACCAGTGGCGATATCGATCTTTCCGCAGCAACTTCAGCTACCCTTGAATTTATGGGATATCTCGACTCTGAAAATGGCTGGGACGGTTGCCATGTCGAGGCCAACGATGGCAGCGGCTGGACTCTGCTCGATCAGGTCACTCCCCCTTATAGTGCCGGTGACTGTGGCAGTCAAGACTGTTGGGAAGGAAGTGCTCCCTCGTGGCAAACTTATTCTGTAGATCTGAGCAGCCAGGTTGGCCAAACTATCCAGGTACGCTGGTGTTTCTACTCAGATAGTTCTGTTAACGACTATCCTGGATTCTTCTTTGACGATGTAATTGTTGTTTTCAGTAATTGAATATTTTGATTCATACTGTTTATGCCAAGGGAGCCTAATCATTATACAAGTTGGTTGCAAAATAAATACCGGCCAAACCGCTCCCGGCCCCTTTTGTTTCTAAATCTGGGCTCATACTTAAAATTAATCTCCTATTTATGGTAGTTTTTTGTTAATTTAAATTTATAAGAATTTTTACAAATCTCCGAAAGTTGGATCAAACAAAACCATAATAGAGAAAGGTCTGGTTTATGTTGAAAAAAGCATTGATTTTCATGGTTATTGTTGCAGCCTCCATCACCAGTTTCACCAAGATGGCAATGGCTGAAGATAAAAAGAGAGTAGTTCTTTTGCCTTTTGACTCAGGTAAAAATAAAAAGGGAACTTATAAAATTCGCACCTTTATCAAAAATCTACTCAAATCCAACTTCGACTACCTGGTTAAAAAAGATATCAAAGAAGCCGAAGGTGAAATTGATTTTTACAATATCAAGCCCCCCAAAATAAAGGATATCTGCGCCAAGTTCGGAGTCACCGCCTTTATTAGCGGTAAAATGGTTCGTAAAAGCAGGCGCAAATATATCTTCACTTCCATCATCTACTCCTGGGAAGAAGGCAAACCAATTTTTGAGAAAGAATTTGTCCTTAGAAGATATCTACCCACCCAAAAAGATCTTGAAAAGATCGCCATGGCAACCCTGAAAAAACTGCTGGCTATGCAACAATTCAAACAAGAAGAAGAAAAAAAAGAGCCTCAACCTGAAAAAGTTGAAACTGAAACTAAAGACGAAGAAGACGAAAAACTGGAAGACCCCATTGATGAACCGATTGTCAAAAAGAAATTCATGACCAACAAACTTGGTTATGCTCCATTCAGTGCTAAACTTTCCCTTGGATTTATTCAGCGTAATCTTGATTTTGAACCTGCTACCGAACCCTATTACAAAACAACCTCTCCGAGTTTTTCTCCCTTTTTGTCATTTGAAGTATATCCTGGCGCTTTTTCCAAACCCGAAAGCATAATTGCTCACTTTGGTCTTATTCTGGATGCTTTTTATCTTCCTGGTTTTAAATCATATCCCCACGACGACGATAACAACAAAATCAACACCATGGTTTATAATTTTGGAGCATCCCTTGTCTATTTGCACCAGCTCAATCAGAATTTATTTTTAAAACCGTTCCTGGGATTTGGCATGCGAGAATGGAGCTTTGAACAAGAAGATACTCTTGATGTTCCAAGTGTTTCTTATTCTTACCTCAGAACCGGTACCATGATCGGATTTAAGATCAGCGATAAAGCCCAGGTGGAAGGTAAACTGGCTATCCTCCTTCCTTTGGATGCCGGAGAAGTAGTTGAAGGTGATTATTACGGTCAGGCTTCATTATGGGGCATTCAGACCAGTGTTGGCTTTTCCTATAAAATTCTCAAACATTTGGCTTTAACTGCAGATTTTGAATACAATAACTTCAGTTTCAGTTTTGATAAATCAGGATACAGAACTGCCGACAGTGCCTCCGATCAATACATTATTTTCACTATCGGCGGAAAATATTCTTTCTAGAATTAAACTTGAACGGGGCTGAATCCTCAACAACCAAATTTTGACAACTCATGGCTTAAATCTTTCATTTGAAATCACAGGTAAAAAGGGTAAAACAAACAAATAAACTCAGTATTCAACAACAGCTTTTATTTGAGTTGTTTTCCCCAACCATTATTTCTATTTTGAGGATCATATGAATAAAGAAAAGCAGCAACAACCTCCCGAACAGGATAATAACGATTCTGTAGGTCCTTTCACCTTTGAGGAATTTGAACTGGTGGAAGATATCATGGAGGTACTTTCCAATACCATTAATCCTCAAAATGTAATCCATATCAGTTATATAACTGAAAAATTCAACAGAATAAGAAGATTTCACTCTCTGGCTCTTGATAAATCAGATAATCATCCTGAATTCAAATGTGAAATTTACGATGATCATGACCTGATTGAAAATTTAATTAACATCAATCCTCATGATTTTGAACTGCGCCTTCCCACCAGAACAATTTTTGGAAAAACACTGATCGATCTCGAAATCAGTTTTTGGGGATTTATTATCTATTCTCTCGAAATTCTGGCTGACGAAAATAATGAAAAAATCATTGAACATTACAATAAAAAAGTATCCCACCATCTTTCCAAAAGAGTTTACAACCGCATGACCGCCGAATTGCTTACCAGTGTGGCCACCAATACCAATATCAAAGATACTACCAGACAACAGGCCATCCGCTATCTGATCACACTCTGGAAAAAAACAGCCATCGAAGCTATGCGAAACTTTGCTCCTCTGATGGAATCAATTTGGGCAGCCCGAAAAAAAGCAAAGATCGTCATGGGAACAATGATGGGTATCCAGGAAATGTTTGATATGCAAATTAACGGTGCTACTCCCCATTTCCTCAACTTTATCGCCAGTCATGGTGAAAATGAAGAAATTCAGGCCGCTTTTCGTGAATTTCTTTTTGGAGCTACCTATGAAGAACTTTGCCGCAAAGATTCCATCCGTAAAGAAAATGGCGTCATCGACAGCAATTCAGTAATTTCTTCCTTCGATAACAACAAAGTCAACAACTCAACCCTTGAAAACGCACTAGGCATCTATCGCTTTTTCACCAAAAGAAAATTGGAAGCCAAAGCAAGACAGATGAGCAATTCCCCCGGCCCCAAGAGTACTGCCGAAGAATTTCTTCTCATCTATTTTCTGGAAAAGGGTCTGTAATTTTTTCCTTTTTCGCCATTTTTTTGATTACCAGTTAAAAAAAATCTAAATTCCATAATTCTCTATTGTTGTTTGACTAAACGGTTAAAACAGGTAAAAAGAAGTATCTTAACTGCGGAAATGGTACATTTAGCAAAACCTATTTCCGATTTTTTTGGAGATTTCTAAACAAAAAAACCAAAATAGTGTAAAAATTATCCCCTAGTATTACCTGATTGGAAAAATTCGATCCACACCTCTGCCAATCTGAAACCGGAAACATCAAACCAGGGGGCTTGAATCAAAAATTGAAACTTTAACTCAACCTTTGGGAATGTTGGATGAACACATTCACAATATTCCCGGATAGAAATAATTCTGGAGATCTTTTATGCTTGAAACCTTAACCAATGGATTTCGTTCTGCCCGCCACAAATTGCAGGGAATGAGCGAAATTAATGAAAAAAATATCAAAAGTGCTCTTCGTGAAGTCAAAATGTCTCTGCTGGAAGCCGATGTTGACTTCAAAGTAACTAAGAACTTCATTAAAAATGTAAAGGAACAACTTAAAGGTGAAGTAGTCAAAGTTAAAGCCCAAGGGGATAAAAATATAAAGGTAAAACCCGGCGAGCATTTCATCAAAGCCTGTTACGATGAACTTGTAAATCTGATGGGTCCGGTGGATCTTTCTCTCGAAATTCCGGAAAAAGGAATAGCCTCCTTCATGATGGTGGGACTTCAGGGTTCAGGTAAAACCACCACTACAGCTAAACTGGCCAAATATCTGCAAAAAAATCATAAACGCAAACCCTTGCTGGTGGCAGCCGACGTTTATCGACCAGCAGCTATAGACCAACTCAAAGTTCTGGGAAAACAAACCGGTTTTGAAGTCTACAGCGAAGATGTCAAAGATCCTCCCGGTATTTGTGAGAGAGCAGTAAAATATGCCAAACTCAACGGTCTTGACACTCTCATTTTTGATACCGCAGGCAGACTCGCTATTGATGAAGTTCTGATGGAAGAACTGATACAAATCAAAAAACGCACCCAACCTGATAATATATTTCTGGTCATCGACGCCATGATTGGCCAGGATGCAGTAAAAACAGCCTCTACCTTTGATGATAAATTGGATATTTCAGGTTCCATTCTCACCAAACTCGATGGCGATGCCAGGGGCGGCAGTGCTCTATCCATAAAAAAAGTCACCGGGAAACCCATAAAATTTCTTGGTATGGGAGAATCACTTGATAACCTTGAAGAGTTCAGACCCGAGGGAATGGCAAGCAGAATCCTCGGCATGGGCGATATTGTCGGACTTGTTCAAGACTTTGAAGACGTTGTAGATGCCGAACAAGCTGAAAAAGACGCCGAAAAAATGCTTAAAGGCAAATTCAATATGAGTGATTTTCTGGAACAGATAAAAACTATTCAGAAAATGGGAAGTCTGAAAGATCTAATGGAAAAAATGCCTTTTTTCCCGGATGGACTGCCGGATGAGATGAACCTTGACGATTCTGAACTTGTCAGAATTGAAGCCATTATCAACTCCATGACCAAAACCGAAAAAGATGATCCTGAAACATTGATAAAAAACAGTCGTGAAGTTCAGAGAAACGCCCGTAGAAAACATAAAAAAAATATCAAATTAAAATTTTACAGTGACCGCACCAAGCGTATAGCCAAAGGATCAGGCACCAAAACCAAAGATGTCGAGGAACTCATCGCCAGATTCATTACCATGAGACAGGTTATGGCACAACTTGGCCAAAATCAGGGCCTGCTCAGCAAAATACCCGGATTCAAGCAATTGAACCAAATGAAAAAAATGAAGAACATGGATGTCAACGATCTTATGTCCTTTGGCCAAATGGGTGATACCCCGCCAGATCTAGATCCCGGTCTTGCCGGCACTCCAGGATTGCCTGGAGCTCCCGGACCAACACCTACCAAAGTAAAACTTAGTAAGAAAAAACGAAAAAAACGAAAAAAACGACGTAAGATGGCTAAAAAATCACGAAGAAAAAAAAGAAGAAAGAAAAAGGGCAAGTAAATTACCAGATTCCGTCAGTTCTAAAGGAAATTATTAAATGAAGCGATTCAATTTGGTTCTGTTATTTCTTATTTTTTTACTTCCCTCAGGTCTGCAAGCTCGAAAAATCGAATACAATATTGATTTTACAGGCAGGGCAGGAATAGGGTATCCCCTTGTCAACCGTCTTGATGAAGGGATCAATAAAACCGGAGCAAACTTGGGAACAGGAGTCAAATTCACCTTTCCCGGGCTTATCAAAAAACATACCTTGGCAACTTCCACCGAAATTGATGAATCTATCTATTTTGGTACCGCCCAGGTTCTTGGCTTGGGTCAGTATTTTCACTACCAATTTCTTTCTAATATCGCAGATCGCTCCTTTGATACCGGAATAGGAGCGGGACCTTTTATCTTTTTTGCTCCCACCCGTGATTCCGATTCTGTCTGGTATGGCTATTCCCTGAAAATTGATGTTCTAACCAAAATCAAAGACAAGTTATGGGGTGGTATTTACTTGGAATTTAAACAGTTATTTATGCCTGAAGTTAAGGATCCCGCATTTTTTACAGTGGGAATAACTGTATCCTGGAGATTATGGTCATCTTCTCAACCTCCTCCCTCTTCTTCTCTTTCTGAACCGGATGCAAAACAATCATCCAGCAAACCAAATGAGACTGATAAAGTAAAATCAACTGAAAATATATCAGTCTCCCCTGAAGATAAAGATGGAGACAAAGTACCAAACAACCAGGATCTTTGTCCTTCAACGAAAAAGGGAAGACAAGTCGATGAAAATGGCTGTCGTCCCATTTCCGACGGTATGATCTTCTCGGAACTTGAATTCGACAAAAACTCGGCTCGCCTCAAGCCGGCCGGCGAAAAAGAACTGATTCGCCTGGCAGAAATACTCAAAGCAAACAAATCAATTCACCTCATTATTGTTATCCATTCTTCCCAAACGCTCCAAGCAAAAAAAAGGGGCGATCTCATTGAATTCAAATTAAAACAATTGCAAATAGCTCCGAAACGACTAAGGATTAAAGTAGTTGAAACTGATGAAGAAAAGGTTTTCTTCAACTTCAGACTCAGTCTATAAAGATTTTTTGTACTGATTGAAAGGATAAATATGAATAAACACGATCTTGCCCTGTGGGGTTGTGGGAAAATTGGACACGCAACAGGTAAGATTATCCGGGAAAAAAATCTTGAATTAAAATGGGTTTACGACAAAAATATTGCCAAAGCTGCAATATTTCAAAGGGATTATGAACAGGGTGAACTTTTGCACTGCCCACCGGAAGCTGATTCTTTTCCCAAAGTTGAAACAGTCATCGATGCTTCGGGTGACAAGCATCTGCTTGCTTATTGGGAAAAAGTTCTTCAATTCAAACGCATAAAGCACGTAATTCTCACTCGCAGAGAACCTCGGGCCGATAATCATTTCATGGCCGGATTATACAAGCAAAAACCATTCTTCAAAAAAGGTTCACTAACTGCCATGGGAAGTTGTACTGGAAATTGTCTGGTTCCACTTCTTTCTCATCTTGAAACCAGATTCACCCCGAGAGCTATCAGTTGCCGAATTCTCCATCCTCTGAAACAAAATAAAATCTTCAGTTTGCGCAACATAAATACAGCGCTTGAGCTTTCTTTACAGGATCACCTGCCCCATCTGTCAAATATTTTCATGGGACAATCAATGGAATTACCTACCAAACGGGGGATGGCTCTTGATCTGGCTGTCAATTTTAAAAATCCTGTTAAAAAAAAAGAATTGGCAATTTTTTTTCAAGACTTATCGGATAATCATGAATTTTTCCATAAATCCCAGCAACCTGTGGATTCAGAACTGGTTTTGGACCGACCAGAATCAGCCATTCTTGATAATAATTGGAGATTTACCAATAATCACTTTCGGGGATTAATCTGGCAAGATAATGAATATGGCTTTTCCTCAAGAATTTATGATTTAATGCAATATCTGGAGTAAAGACATGGGAAACAACAAAGACAAACGGCTTTTATCTGAAAGTGATGCCTGGCAAGCCAATAAATCATCTATCCCCCTTCCTCCAAGCGATTATCCCGAAATTGCCAAATCACTGCTCAAAACCGTTTCCGATTCATTTGGACTCAGAGACAGACTTGAAAGTTTTTTCAAGGAATACTATCATCCCTTTCCTGATTTTCAGGCAGTTGCCAAAGGTTATCGTTCTCTGGCTCTGCAAGATGCCTGGGCTTTTCATAATGCCGATAATGCTTCTCAAAATCTCTATGATATCGGTTTGCTGGGAATCAATCTTCTCCAAGAAAAAACTGAACTCCATATTAAAGAAAGAATACTTAATGCTCTATTGAGAATGATTTCCAAAGAACTTGCAGCCGACTATCTTTCAGACGAACAGGCTTCTCGTCTCATCAAACTTTTGCAATTTCCCCTGCAGCAAACTTCCCTTTTCAATGCCAGAGCCTCCACCCGTTTAAAAAGAATGGCCAAAAAAACAGCCAACCCACTTACCAAACAACAGATTTTTTCTTTATTGAAAGACAGCCTCAGGAGCTGCTGTGAAATCTGGGGTAAAGAGAGAGTTGCAGACTGGATTGAAAATTACCAGACAATATCTCTTTTTCACGTTATTCAGGAAATCCTGGATAAGGTTGAAAACTATAAAAAGCAACTGGATACAATTGAAGATAATAATCAACTGCTTTCCCTGCCCAATTACGAGGAAATTGCGGAAAAATTTCTTGACAAATCACGCAAAGATCATCCCCTTATCCAAAAAATTGAATTAATCCTCAGCCTTTTTGATTTTAAACCTCTGGAATTTTATAAAAAAGACTTGTTAAATCACCTTACGTTCATTCTGCGCAAATCCGAAATTGCCGAGAAACATGAGAAGGCCCAAACTATCTTCGGAATGGTTTTTCCTTTTCTAAAAAAACTTGATAACAAACAGTTCTTTGTCACCAATTCCATAATTCTCAATTTGGGTAAGCAGATTATTCCCACTCAACAAACCAGGACAATAGAACTTTTCTGCCGGCATTTGCTCACTATACCCTTCCCCAAACCGCACTTGGGAGGAGTAGACAACGAATGGCAAACTCGTCGCAATCCCGCCCATCTTCCCAGATTAAGAACTTACCTGGAATTATTTAAAATCGATCCCCAGAAAGCATCTCTACTTTTGGCCGGATTGCATGTCAACCTGCGTTGGAGTGGAGTTTTTATCAATGACACCGATTTGTTTCAGTCTGATGTTTCCCGCATGCTCAACTCAGACATCAGACCCGTATACAAACAGGTAAAGCAAATCTGTAGACTTTTTCCTGTTTTTTTCAAAGAAATTGGGGCTGAAGGCAAATTGCGTTATTCCTCAACTCAGATCGATGAGATCAATAACCGCCAGGATCTGCTTATCCACTTTTTTCGCAAACAGATTCATATTGAAAGCAATAACACCCACATCGAATTGGTAAAAAAAATATTCAAAACCTGGACGGACGGCTCCATTGATAGATTAGAAGATTATGTACCCGAAGAAGTATGGATTTTCCTCCAAAACGATCAGAGTTTTATCCAAAAAACTAAAGAATCTGTCGAAATTCTGGCCGGTTCCCTGGGAGTAAAACCTGAAAAAATTCTCAATCTGGATTACGAATTGGTAAAAAATTATTGCGAAGAGGGTGATTTGGACATGAGAATTGCCCACCTGAACCGGATCTATAACCTGCTTGTTGCCAAATATGATCTTGATGCAGTAGGTGCTCGGGAGGCCCTGATTTCCACAAGATTCATAGAAAAACAAGAAGTAATCCAGTTGTACAAAGATATCGACAATCTCGAATTGGATAAAGCTATTGAAAGAGCTTTAAATCTTATTTCAAAATTAAAGGAAATCATTCTGGATCCTGAAATATCCGAGGGAGAAGAAAGAATCTACAGAAAGAGACACATAGCAGCAGGGATTCCTTCCATGTATGGTGTTTACGAAGAAAGAAAGCTGGAATGCCTTGGTATTACTTATCGTCTGGAACGTTTAATCTCAATTCTTTTTGAAAAACAGATATCATTTCTTGATCTCGATTATATCACTCGCCCTGCCCTCAGAAAAATTCACTGGATTCTGGAAAAATTATGCAAAGCTCTTGATCTTGATGGAATTAAAGTACACGAATTGGAATCAGACTTGAACATGCTTGACTCGGCTTTGAAAAAAGAAGGGTTTAGTATAGGGCAATTTCTGAATATTTTTCAAGTTATCAGTCAGCATGTGCGAGGAATCATCAAAAGATACTTCTATAATTTCCACAAAGAAGCCATTACAATTGTTGGCAAAGAAAAACTTAATGAAATTCAAGATATTGAAGCTTTTTCAGAAAAAATTATGAGAGAAATCCTCTCCTCAGCTTTCGGTATAAGCAAACTTGATTCCTTTTTAAGCCAGATTATCACCACTCTTGGAGATATGCGGTTTAAACTTCCTCCTGAAATTGTCAACCTGGTTCTATCTTTCAATGCAGATAAAGCCCTGGTTCCTCTCAATCAAATTCCCAATCATATGAAAAATGCTATCTGGCTTGGTAATAAGGGATACAATCTTGCTCTTCTGAGAGAATTCGGTGTTAAAGTTCCGGAAGGTTTTGTGGTCACCACCGAGGCTTATCGCTGCCGCAGCGCCATGGAGTCTTATCCCCATATGAAAACAGCCATCAGAAGAAGGATTATTTCCGAAATCAGGAGATTGGAAGGTCTTTGTGGTCTAACCCTGGGCAAATGCCAAGATGGTAAACCACCGCTTTTACTGTCAGTAAGATCTGGATCCGCCGTATCAATGCCTGGTATAATGATGACTTTCCTCAATGTCGGCATGAACAAAGAAATAGCCGAGGAACTGGCAAATTTGCCAAATTATGCCTGGACAACCTGGGATTGTTATCGCCGCATGATTCAAATTTGGGGAATGGCTCACGGAGTCAACCGAGATCTTTTTGATGAAATTATCAATGACAAAAAGAAAAAATTCGAGATAAACAGAAAACTTGAATTCAGTCCCGCCAATATGGCTAAACTGGCTGATGAATACATGGAGTTGATAAATCGCCATGAAATTTATATTCCTGAAGATCCACTTGAACAAGTCTTTGAAGCCATGGAACTGGTTTTTCAAAGTTGGGAAAGCCCCATGGCTGAAATATATCGCAACCAATTCGATATTGCCAGTGAATGGGGGACAGCTGTAATTATCCAACGCATGATTCTGGGCAATCTCAATCTGGATTCAGGTACCGGTGTTGCAATGACCCGCACTAAGAATCGGAACATAGAGCTTTATGGGGATTTCGTTCCTCATTCGCAAGGTGAAGATGTAGTATCCGGCCTGGTTTATCCTTATCCCATATCGGAAAAAGAAAAACAAAGAAGAGAAGAACAACTTTCTCTGGAAGAAAATTTTTTCCACCATTACAAGCAGATCAAGGAACTGGCTCATAAGCTTGTAGTTGATAACGATTATTCAGAACAGGAAATTGAATTCACCTTTGAAGACAGTCAACCGGAAAATCTTTATATTCTCCAACGCAGAAATCTGATCAGCGGACACGGTGAAAAGCAACCCGTTTTCAAAGATTCGGAATCTCCTGTGGGAATTGGGGTTGGAGCGGGAGGAGGAGCTTATTCAGGCAGAGCTGTCTTCAATCGTGACGGGATTGATAAATTACTCAAATCCAAAGATCCCCTCCTGCTGATTCGACCAGATACCGTTCCTGATGATGTGGACATGATTTTCAAATGTGATGGTCTGCTTACCGCCAGAGGTGGCGTAACCAGCCATGCAGCTGTTACTGCGATCAGACTGGGCAAAGTATGCATCGCCAATTGCCGAAAACTTGCTGTTGATGACAAGCATAATCGAGCTAAACTGGGAAATCTTGAAATTAACGAAGGAGACTGGATCTCCATCAATGGCAAAAATGGCTTTATCTTCAAAGGCAAAAAAGAAATTATCCACTCCACCAACTCCTCCACCATAGTTGAAATGGTTTGATTGACAAACTCTCGTTTCTGAATAACTCCATTTTGAAAACTCAGCTTGACTTGAATCATTTTTGTCAATATCGTCTTTATATTCAGATATTTTAATTTTTTTGGCAAATTCATTGACCGGCTCCCAACGGATCCATCTTATAATCAGATTTTTCTCAAATTTGGTAAAATCATTTAACCAATGAAAAACTAATGTTCGCTCAAATTAATAGTTGAATGCTTTTCAAGTTTTCAACCCAAACCTTGGTCTTTTCGAAATGGCTATCCCTGTTAAAATCTACAAAATCAATCTTAGGAGGTCTTAATGAGAGTTCTTGGAATAAACGGCTTAGGCAGAATCGGCAAACTAACCCTCTGGCGCCATATTTCCTTAGGCTATTACGATAAAATAGTAATCAACACCGGCAGAAAAGTTGGAAAAAATATTCAAGATATAGCCAACTACCTGGAATCAGATTCAACCTATGGTCAGTTCAGCCGCTATCTTTACGGCTTTAAAGGAGATAAAAAACGACCTGTGGTCAAAATCGATCCAGAACAGGAAAATTCTCTCAATATTGAAGGAACCAAGGTTGTACTGCTTACCCGCCACCGCAACCCCAAAGATATCCAGTGGCATCAGCATAATGTAAAAATCGTAGTTGATACAACAGGTGTTTTTCGTGATCCCACCAAAGATCCTGGAGCTCCCGGAGGGTCCATCCGCGGTCATCTCGAAGGAGGAGCCCGCAAAGTAATCAATTCTTCTGCTTTCAAAATGAAAACAAATAAAACAACTCCGGAGGATTCTGTAACTTTGATTCACGGAATCAACCACCATGCTTTTGATTCCCATGAACACAATATAGTCAGTGCCGCCAGTTGCACTACCACTGCTCTGGCCCACATGATCAAACCTCTGCTTGAAGCCAGAGAAACCAGCAAATTGCTCACAGCTTCCATGTCCACCATCCATTCAACTACAAATACCCAGAGTGTTCTCGATAAGGTACCAGCTGCCGAGGCTTCCGATTTTCGCAAAAATCGGATGGTTCTCGACAATATCATTCTCACTTCAACCAACGCTGCCAAAGCTCTGGGCATTGTAGTTCCCCAGATCCAGAAAATTGGCTTCATGGCTGATTCGGTAAGAATTCCCACATCTACTGTTTCACTTGTAACTCTCAATATAACCGTTCAAACTAAAATCCACGAAGATGGAGAAAGTTCGGTTACCAGAGAAATCGTCAACAATATCATGAAAAAAGCTGCTGAAGGTCCCCAGAAAGATCTCCTCGTTTACAGTGAAGTTCAAAAAGTATCAACTGATTACAAAGGTGTTGATGCGGCTGTCATTATTGAAGCCAATGATACTCATACCCGCACAGCCTTTCTGGAACTGGATCCAACGGAAGTGGGCCTGGAAATTGATTCTGGAAAAAAACTCAAAATACCCGTTACCCACGTTAAAATATTTGGCTGGTATGATAATGAATTTGGTTCCTACACTCACCGCTTGGCCGATCTCACCACCTTTATCGAAGATCAACTTCACTGACACCTGCCTAATCCTGTCTTATTGCAAAGAGTTTAATTTCAGCTATTCAAAGAAGCATTAATCTATTATATTGATGAAGTATGCTTTATTGTCCTGTCTGCCACAGATTATTTGAAGAAGATGGTCAAATCTGCCCTTTTGATGAAACCGAACTGATTGTTCCTCCCGATCCCCGGCTGGGAACCAAAGTGGGGAATTATTTTCTCAACAAAATCATAGGAAAAGGTGGCATGGGCAAAGTATACAAAGGTGAACATGTTTTTATCGGAAAAGCTTTTGCCATAAAAATTCTCCACCCTCAATTCAAAGGTCACAAAAAAATTATCGAACGTTTTCTGTTTGAAGCCAGAGCTGCTGCCAGGATAAACCATCCCAACATAGTAGATATCACAGACTTCGGTTATACAACCGATCAAACCCCGTTTTTTGTCATGGAATACATGGAAGGACGGGAATTAATTGAGCTGCTCATGGATGAGGCACCTTTGCCAGTCTACAGAGCTGTCAATATCATGTTGCAAACTTGTGATGCTCTGGCATCCTGCCATGATGAAGGAATTGTCCATCAAGATCTAAAACCTGAAAATATTTTTCTGGTCAAAAGAAAAGGTCGCCGAAAACTGGTCAAACTCCTGGATAACAAACCAGACAAATTCAAACTGGAAAAAGAAGAAAATTTTGATCTGGTTAAAATCCTCGATTTTGGTGTAGCTCATTTGGCTCAACTCCAAACAGGAGATACCATAGCCGGAACTCCTGAATACATGGCTCCCGAACAGGCCAGAGGGGTCAAAGGAGATCCACGCAGTGATATCTACTCCCTGGGAATTATCTTTTTTGAAATGCTCACTGGAACAATCCCCTACTCCGGAGACAGTCCCAGCGAAATTTTCAAACAAACTCTCAACTCCCCTCCCCCCGAAATAAACAAACTTTTTCCAAAACTTAAATTCAATAAACAAGTAGTGCACGTAATCAAAAAATCGCTGGCCAAAAAGCCGGAAGATCGCTTTCAAAATATAGATGAATTAATGGAAAATCTTCGCAATTGTTTTGGCAGAACTTTCTATTCCAGGGATATTCCCAAAGTATTGGCACAAAACAAAAAGAAAAGGTCCCAGATAGATGCCGATCTGGCTCTTGATCTCAGTCAATTATTCAATTCCAAAAAGAACAACAAAAGAATTTCTTCAATAAAAACAAAAAAAGCCAGTTCCGATTCACCTAAAACTGAACGAAACACAATGAGTACAAAATCACTGCGCAAAGAGAAAAAGAAAATCGGAGGTCAATTGGGCAAAGATCTGAATTCTCTCTTTAAAAAAAATAAAGATTGATAATTCACAATCACCAAGATCAGTTCAAACAAAAATTTATCGGTTTTATTAATGTTATCCAAATTGTACCGACAAAAAGTCACAAAATACAGGACACAACTTGCAACTGAGTTTTTACTCTGCTATTTCTGAATAAATTCAGTCTTCAATTATATTCAATCTTCAACTGAATATATTGCTTTAATTTTTTGTTTCTGCCTCGGCACAAATACTGTTTACACCTGCAAATTTCTTCAACTATAATTGCAGGTAGAAGGAAATTATAAATGGAAAATATTGAAAACCTCAAAGGAAAAGTTGAAAAAGCATTGGAAAAAGTCAGACCTGCTCTGCAAAGAGACGGAGGAGATGTTTCCTTGATTGAAATTACCGAAGAGGGAGAAGTCAAGGTAAGACTCATGGGACACTGCCATGGTTGTCCTTTTTCACAAATGACTGTAAAAAACCTGGTGGAAAGGGTCATTAAACAAGAAGTACCTGAAATTACCAGTGTAACAAGTGCTTAAAACTACTATGACAGGGGAACAAATAAAATAAATCTTTGCAAAATTTCTTTTTTTGATAGAGTTCTGATAAAGAAAAATTTTGCTGGTTGCAATTAGATGGGAACCGGTGGGTTGCTATCTAATTGCAAATAATTGCCTGTATCCGCATACTATTATTCCGGTCCCCTGAAATCTGGAGAATATTCATGTACAAACTAATTTTAGTATTTGTTTTGCAACTGACAATTTTTACAATCGGCTGCAAGAAACCACCTTGTGAAGTTGCTTTGAAGAAAGCTGAAACTTGTCTCAAAAAAGAAAACAAAAAACCAAATACAAATCACGCTCCAATTTTTTTGCAATTATGCAAAAAAAACAAGAGCAAGTTTGATAAATGCAATAAAATCAAGGAATGTACAGCATTCAGGAGTTGCATTTCCGAAGCAGCCACCAACCCTGCAGCTGTCAAAGAATATAATAAATTGTATAATCTGAATTCCGAAGAAGATAACTCGGACAAGAAAACAGAAAAAAATTCCGAAGAAGATAACTCGGACAAGAAAACAGAAAAAAATTCCGAAGAAGATAACTCGGGCAAGAAAACAGAAAAAAACAACTCCGAATAATTCAAAACACATCAACAACCAATATCTTTCAACATCACCAAATATTTAATTCCAGTCATTTCTTTTCTAAATTAAATCTCACAATATTTCCCCAAACCAAGTTCAAATTATTTTCTTTTTATGAATTTGTTTTTCAAGTTCATAAAATTAGTCCTTTTTTTTCTGTCTAACTCCCTGTATATTTGAAAATGTGCAAATAACTAGTTCCTTCAAATTATTACTTTATAATCGTATTTTAACCCAGGTTTTTATTATTATTGTCTCAGGATGAAGTTCAAGATGAAAAACATACTTTTCTATCCTGGTTACCACTGTCTGCAAAGTTCTGAAAAAACGGCCAATTTCCAATTTTATCTCTCAGGCAGCAACCGGCTGTTTCCACCTGGGAACATAAAAAAAGAGACTTAATTATGAGTGCACCTCAAAGAGAAGAATGGAATTCAGTTCTCGGTTTTATCCTGGCTGCCGCGGGTTCTGCGGTGGGTCTGGGTAACATATGGAGATTCCCCTATATCGTAGGGAAAAACGGGGGAGGAAATTTTGTTGTTCTTTATCTGCTGATAGTTTTTATTTTGGGACTGCCGGTAATGTACCTTGAATTGGCAGCCGGAAGAAAAACAAAAAGAGGACCTGTTGGTGCCATCAAAGCACTTGCTCCCGGTTCATTCTGGAAATTCCTCGGCTATCTGGCAGTAATAACCGGCATCGCCATTCTATCCTATTATGGAGTTGTTGCCGGCTGGACCATCTACTATCTTTTTCACTCTGTTCTTTTTGGTTTTGAAAGTGGCAGTACCGCTGCTTTTTTTAACAAATTTACCAATAATGGCATATTACAGATCTCTCTTCTTTTCATTTTTATCGGAATTACCACTTCGGTTGTGTTTTTTGGGATCAAAGGCGGGATAGAAAAAGTAAGCAAAGTTCTGATGCCTTTGCTCCTCCTTCTGATGCTGGGTTTGATTATTTATTGCTGTAATCTGCCCACTGCTGACAAGGGGCTGGAATATTACTTCATGCCCCGCTTCAGCGAAATGAATACCAATACCTTTATTTTTGCCCTTGGGCAGGCATTTTTCTCACTTTCTCTGGGTATGGGAGCAATGATGACCTATGGCAGTTATCTCAAAAAAAGTGAAAAATTATTGAATGCAGGTTTTGTTGTTATTATTTTTGATACTGCTATCGCCATTATGGCTGGTTTGATTATTTTCCCCGTAGTTGGCGGTGCTCCCGAAAAAGCCAGTGCGGGTCTGGTTTTCGTTGTCATCACCGATCTGTTCACCAAAATTCCGGGTGGACAATTTTTGGCGATTTTCTTTTTTCTTCTCTTATCCATAGCTGCCCTTACTTCAACAATTTCTCTGCTGGAGGTTGCAACTTCCTATCTTATTGATGAACACAGCATTTTCCGCAAAAAAGCAACTGTTACCATTGGTTTCATTACCTTTCTCATCGGCATTCCTTCTGCCTTGTCCCTGGGAGCAACTTCCTTCTTTACCAGATTTTTAAAAATCGGTGACAAGCATCTATCTTTTCTTGACTCCTTTGACTTTGCCTTTGGAAATATCTCCTTGGCTCTGGGAGCTCTATTGTTAGTTCTTTTTGTTATTTTCAAATGGAAATTTCATAACGCACAAAAAGAAATCTTTAAAAATCAAGAAGATAAGTTATGGTTGAGTTATATTTTAAAACCTCTGGTTCTGTTTGCAGTTCCGGCTGCAATCTGCATTGTTCTGGGATTTATTATTTTCACCGGTAAAACTTTGTCATAATCATAAAATAGTTTTACTATACAGACCAAAATACTTTCAGTTTTTAACCATCAACTGAAACAGCAACCACCTTGACCTGAATTTCCCCGAAAATTCGGCTAGTTCAGCGTCCACTTGAAAGTTTTTCAGCATGAAAGCCAAATGTCCCCATTGTGGAAAAGAAATAGATGCAAAATCTTCTTTTTGTGGAAAATGTGGCAAAAAATTAAAACAAACAATTATCGGAACTCCTACACCTATTTCCGATCCGAATTTATTCAAAAAAAATTCATCTGCGAAATTTTCCCGAATAAAAAGTAAGAAACTGGAAGATCTTTCAGCTAGTGATACTCTGTTCAATTCTCCCGACATTCTTCTGGGAAAAATGGTGGGAGAATACAAAGTCACTAATATTATCGGCAAGGGCGGAATGGGATGGGTATTTTCCGGTATTCATCCTGTCATCGAAAAAAAAGTTGCCATTAAAGTTCTAAAATCAAAATATTCCAAAGACGAAAAAATTGTCTCATCCTTCATGAATGAGGCTAAAGCAGTTAACTCCATCGGCAGCAAAAAAATCATCGATATCTTTGCCTTCGGCCAGCTTGAATCCGGTAATTTCTATTTCATCATGGAATTACTTGAAGGTTCATCCCTCGCTGAATTTCTCAAGAAAAAAGGAAAACTGAAAGCTTATGACGCTTATAAAATAATTACCCCCATTCTTGATGCTTTACAAGCTGCCCACGATAAAAAAATTATTCACCGGGATCTTAAACCTGAAAACATCTATATTTGTAAAGACGAAGACAAGGAATATACTGTCAAGCTTCTTGATTTCGGTATTGCCAAATTTAAAGAAGACAGTTTTTCATCCATGCATGAAACTCAGGCAGGCGTTATCAAAGGCTCGCCCTTATATATGTCTCCGGAACAATGCAAGGGTGAAGAAATTACAGTTCAATCTGATATTTATTCTTTTGGAATTATCCTCTATAAAATTTTTACTGGAAAAGTTCCTTTCAGAGGCAAAAATGCTTTAAGCGTAATTACAGCCCATCTCAAGGACGAACCGGAACCACCAAGCAAACATGCTGATATTCCAAAAGAACTGGATAACATTATTCTCAACTGTCTCAAAAAAGATCCCCAGGAAAGAATAGCCTCCATCCTTGATCTTAAAGACATGTTGATTCCCGTGTTGCAAAATATGGCACTGGCTCCAGTCAAAAAAAAGAACAGATCGGGCATTCTGGTTTTTTTACTTGCTTGCCTTGTAGTAGCCGGCTCCATTTTTTTTGTTTTAAAACCCTGGAAATATTGGAATAAAAATAAAAATAAAAATAGTGCAGTTTTTGAAACAGTTGAATTATCAATTATTTCAGCCCATCCTACTTTGCTCAACCAAGAGTTTGAAGCCGGTTTCAACAAATGGATGCTTAAAAATTACAAAAAACAGGTCAAAATAAAATGGTTTTCCTTCAGAGACGAGCTGGCTTCACTCCAGACCAATATTAAATCCTCAATTAAGAACAACAAATTAACCAAGTATGATGTTATCTTTGGAGGAGGCGAACAAATTCATCACCGTCTTGCTTCACCCAAGTGCCTTACTATCGACGGCAAAAATTATCGATGCAGCGAAATAATCAATCTGGAACAGGAAATTAAAGATAAAATTCCTTCCTCCCTTCATGGAGTCAAACTCTATGATGAAAAAGGATACTGGTATGGTACTGCTCTTTCCGGATTTGGTTTTTTCTGCCACAAGGGCCGTCTCAAACAAGCGGGTCTTGAACTGCCTGAAACTTGGAAAGAACTGGCAAAACCTCAATTCTTTCAAAAGTTGATCAGTGCAGATCCATCGAAAAGCAGTTCCACCTATATGATCTATGAAATCATCATGCAATCAATGGGTTGGGAACGGGGCCTCAAAACGATAATATCTCTGGGGGCCAACATCCATGGAGATTTTTTGAAAAGCTCCAAAATAGTTCTTCACAAACTTCTCGACAATAAAAAAGCGGTTTGCGGACTTTCCATCGATTTTCTTTTCCATATGCAAAATTCTCAACTCGACGATAATATTGCCAAGCAAATGAAGTTTATCCTTCCTGAAAAAACAGCTGTTTTCACTTCAGATCCAATTTCAATTGTTAAAAATGCCCGCCATCTTTTTTTGGCTGAAAAATTTATAAAATATGTCCTCACCGAGGGTCAATTTCTTTTTATCAAACCGGTGGGTCATCCAAAAGGACCTGAACAGGAAATTCTCCCCAGATTGCCAATTGTACCAGATCTCTACAAAGAATCAGAACCCGTTAATTTTTACGTAAATCCCTTTACTCAAAAATCAAAACTGCAATTTGATTCCAAACAATCACTGAAAAGAAAAAAACTGTTCAGATTGCTTTTGAAAGCCGCTCTGATAGAAAGTCACAAACCCCAAGTGAATAGTTGGGACTACATGATCAAAAACAAAAAATTAAAAATTTGGCAAAAAGATAAAAACATTGTTATCTCCAAAAAGACATTCAACAAAAAATTAAAAGGTGCTGAAAACATGAATCGGCTTGCCTGGAACGAACTTCAATTCAAGTGGATTGAGATGTTCCATAAATATTACAAAAATCTTAGAGGAACAAAATAATGTCAAAAAAGTACAAACTGGCACTGGATTCAGGTTCACCGGAAAATCCAACTATTTTTGGCAAATATTTACTCATGGGCCTGATCGCCAGAGGAGGAATGGCAGAAGTATATAGAGCTAAAAGGATAAAAGATGGAAAAATAGTTGCTTTGAAATGCATGCGCACCAAGTTGGTCAAGGAACCAAAATACATAGATATGTTTTTGTATGAAGGGAGAACAGCAAACCGCCTCAAGCACGAACACATCGTCAAAACCTACGAGGGAGGACGCTATAACAATAATTATTTTTTCACTATGGAATATATCCAGGGCAAAGATTTAAACCATATCCTCCGTAAACTTAAAATACAGGGCCAGAGATTACCTACTCCAGCAGCCTTGTTCATCACTGTAAAAGCTTTGAGAGCCCTTGACTATGCTCATTCCCTCACTGATAAAAATGGAAAAAAGCTTAATATTATCAATAGAGATATCAGTCCTTCCAATATCCGCATTTCCTATGAAGGTGAGGTCAAAATTATTGACTTTGGAATTGCCAAAACCAGTGACCGGTATACTGCAGAAATTGGAACTCTGAAGGGTAAATTAAGCTATATGTCTCCGGAACAGATCAGGGGACTTCCCATCGATACCCAAACTGATATTTATTCAATGGGAATAATACTCTATGAGATGCTTACCATGGAAAAATTATTCAAGGCTGAAAGTGAAACAGAATTGATGAACCTCGTCAGAACAGCAGATATTAATCCTCCTTCGAGCATCAACAATCGCATTTCCAAAAAACTGGACCAAATAATACTGAAAGCGCTCAAAAAATCAAAAAGTGAACGTTATCAAACAGCTGGCAAACTGGCAGACGCCCTGGAAGAAATTCTTCTTCCTTACAAATTCAAGCAGAAAGAACTCGCCAACAAAATTAAAAATATCTTCTACGAAGATTATCAGAGAGAAAAGGAGATTATGCGTCTAGCCAAAGATATGGATTTCAATCTTGCCGGAATAGATTCAAATGAAGCCAAATCTTTTGATCAGATTTCAGCAGATAATTTCAATAATGAACAAAAACTTGAACTGGAATTTGATATGGATTTTGAGGATGAAGATCTTGAACCGGTTCACACCGAAGATTTATTGGAAAATCCTCTGGTAGTTGATAATTCAAATATGAAAAACCAGGATCTGAACAAATATATCTATCTGATGCTGGCAATGACCATAATTGCAATTATTGCAATCATCATTATTCTCATCCTTAACTAGTTCCCATCCCAGAAGTGGTGTTTTTGGCTGGTGAAGAAATTGGATTGAGATGCACGGAATAACTTCGCAGACATAGTTGTCACTATTTCAAGAAGTTATGACAAAACTGATAAAACCAAATTCCGTCGCCAGACGATGACCTTCTTTTTTGAAACAGGAACTAAATAAAACTATTATGAAACAAAACTCTAGAGATACCGGCGAATACATTCCGGAAATATCAATAATCATCCCTGCCTATAACGAAGCTGCCAGTATAAAACAGGTTCTGACAAAGTTGCAGAAAGTGCTGAATCAGGCTGATTTCACCTATGAAATCCTGGTAATAAATGACGGTTCCACCGATGGCACTGGCGATATCCTGGCCAATCTCAATGTCAGAACCATTAACCACGAAATTAACAGAGGTTATGGTGCTTCACTGAAAACAGGAGTCCGATCCATCCAGTCTGAATTTTTCGTGATCATAGATGCCGATGGCACTTATCCCGAAGAAGAACTCCTCAATATCACGGCTTATCGACATGATTACGATATGATCATCGCAGCAAGAACTGGGGAAAATGTCAATATTCCTCTTATTCGCAAACCGGCAAAAAAATTCATTACCTGGCTTGCTTCCTATGTTGCCAACCGCAGAATTCCTGATCTTAATTCAGGTTTAAGAATCATGAGGCGAGAAGTCGTCCTTAAATACATAAAACTGCTTCCTGACGGATTTTCCTTTACTTCTACAATTTCACTGGCCATGCTGGTTGGTGGCTTCAGGGTAAAATATATACCCATCAATTATAAACACCGTGAAGGCACCTCCAAAATTCGTCCTTTCTATGATACCATCAACTTTATTCTGCTTATTGTGAGAACAATAACCTATTTCAGACCTCTCAGAGTTTTTGTTCCCTTTTCTTTGTTTCTTTTTCTCACAGGAATTTTTGTTCTTTTTTTCAGCGGACTGTTTTTTGAACAGATTATGGATTCTACCTCAACTATTTTCATTATGACTGCGGTAAACATCTTTGGACTTGGGCTATTGGCTGAATTGATAATCAGAAGATCTGACTGAAATTTAACTCAATGTTTAATGGCTTTGAAATCCTCTGGTCAAATCCTGATATTTTCACTTATAAACTATATGAACACTCCATGGTTTAATCTATGCAACATTTAAAATTATTAACAGTTTTCATTTTGTTATGGTTTCTTGTTGGAGCAACAGGATGCAAAGAAAAAACTGACCAGAAAAATGACGAATTCTCAGATTTTTTAAAACAAGATCTTCAATCCCTTTCTGAAACCCAACCACAAAAAAACAGAAAAAAAAGAATAAATGAGAAAAAAAGCAAAAAAAATAAAGCAGCAAAAGTTGATAATACTCTGGAAAAAATTGGAAAATGTATTCTGGAATCAGTTAAATTTTTCAGAGAATCTCTGGCAGCCAAAAAAATTCCCAATAGTAAAAAACTGCAAGAAATAAATAATAGATGTCGCAATAATCTCTATTCTTTTGTTAAAAACTACAATTACATCAATAAACATTATCAAATCTACTGCTTGCTGGCAGCGGATTATCTTGATGAAATGCAACTTGGAATTAAAAAAATTAAAAATAGCATACAATTTTCACAGCTTAAAGATTTAGAAAAGCTGCTGGTAGAAAAATACAATAAATTCGCCCTTAAAAATAATGATCTTGCCGGTATTGACATTTTGGACAAAACCAAAGAATACAAAAAAACCAGATTGGCTAAAAGAACATTCAGGGATGAAATTGCCAGAAGTGGCAAAAAAATAGGTAATCTGCTGTTCAAATGGCAACAAAAACACAACCCCTCATCAGACAATCAGGATGAACCGGGGGAAAAATATCCCACTCGCACCAGAGTCTATTTCAATTTCCTTAAAAACACCTGGGAAGATGAGAAAAAATACTTGGACTCAATAAGCTGTACTAACAAATTCTCCAATACTGACAAAAAAAATAATCAAACTGAAAAGCCTGAAAAAACTGGTAAAAATAACGATTATAATTGTAAAACATTAACTGACCAGTTAAATACCTTCCGCCAACATTGTGAAAAATTGATATCTTTGTGGGAAATTCAACTAAAACATGTAAAAAAACCATCTTCTATTCAAAAAAACAAGAAGAAATTAAAAGAAGAATTCAAAAATTTCAGTAACTTTTATCAAACTCTCCCTCAACCTCTGTAATCTTTCAACTCATTTTATCATGGAATAATTTTGCAAATAGTTAAAAACCATATCACCAAATTACCATCTTAGTTAGTTCCCATCCCAAAAATGGATGTCATCGTCTGGCGACGGAATTTTATCTCATCTGCTTTGTCATAACTTCTTGATATAGTGGCAACTTAGAGTTCTCGTTTCAGAATGCAAGGTCATCACCTGAAGCACGGAAATT
>JAWLEA010000199.1:0-4211 GCA_041686345.1 Polyangia bacterium
ATCGTAAAGAACATTAGTTATCTGAATATCAGTAAACAAAACAATTTTATTATTTTTTTAAAAAATATATTACTGATAAGAAATACCATACAATTTCTATTGAAAATACAATAGCACAGGCATTTTTTTCCAAAGAATTTTTTTTCCAAATTTGTTAGAGCAACAAATCATAGTGGAAATTTTTAAATATCTGTTAATAAATGAACGATAGTAAACACATTGAAGTATGGAACCGCTGTCTTCAGATTATCAAGGATAATGTTCCTGCTATCAGTTACAGGACCTGGTTTGAGCCTATTGTTCCCTTAAAACTGGAAAACAATATATTAACCATCCAGGTGCCCAGTCCGTTCTTCTATGAATACCTCGAAGAGCAGTATATTGATATACTGCGTAAGACATTGAGAAAAGAATTGGGGAATAACGCCAAACTGGAGTACAGTGTGGTGATGGAGAATAATTCCGCCGCTTCCAAAAGAAAACCCTACACCATTAAGTATCCCACCAACAACAAAAGCCAATTGCAGAATAAGCCCGTATCAATGCCCTTAAACTCCGAGGATAGCTCCATCAAAAATCCCTTTGTCATTCCCGGTATCAAAAAATTGCATGTCGATCCAAGGCTAAACCCCGACAATTCATTCTCCAATTTCATTGAAGGCGAATGCAACAGACTGGCGCGATCGGCAGGAGAAGCTGTGGCGGACAAACCAGGGGGTACTGCTTTCAATCCCTTATTCATTTACGGAGAGAGTGGCCTGGGGAAGACCCATCTTTCCCAGGCAATCGGAATTCAGGTGAAAGAAAAATTTCCGGAAAAAACAGTGCTGTATGTGAATTCCCACAAATTTCAAACGCAGTTTGTGGAATCCATCCGAAACAACAACAAAAACGATTTCCTGCATTTCTATCAAATGATCGATGTTCTGGTGATCGACGACATTCATGAGCTGGCCGGGAAAGAAAAGACCCAGGAAATATTCTTTCACATATTTAATCATTTACACCAAACAGGTAAACAACTCATCATTACTTCCGACAAACCTCCCATTGAAATGCAGGGCATTGAACAGCGTTTGCTTTCACGATTCAAGTGGGGACTCTCCGCCGATTTACAGGCGCCCGACTTCGAAACCAGAATTAAAATTCTGAAGCACAAAATTTACAATGACGGAATTGACATCAATCCCGACATCGTTGAATACATTGCCACCAATATTACTGTAAACATCCGTGAACTGGAAGGTGCCCTGATCTCCCTGCTGGCGCAGTCAACATTGAACAAAAAGGAGATCAGCATCGAGCTGGCAAGGCAGGTTATCGATAAATTGGTTAAAAATTCCAAAAAAGAAATCTCCGTGGATTATATCCAGAAAATCGTTTGTGATTATTTTGAGATCAGCCCCGATCAGCTTCAATCCAAAACCAGGAAAAGAGAAATCGTTCAGGCCCGGCAGATCGCCATGTTTTTTTCAAAATCCATGACTAAATCATCCCTGGCTTCCATCGGTTCGCAAATAGGGGGAAAAGACCATGCTACTGTTTTGCATGCATGCAAAACAGTACACAATCTGATCGACACAGATAAACAATTCAGGGAAACGGTAAAGAACATTGAGAAAAAATTAAAAATATGAGCCATGCGAAAGCTGATTCTAGGATTGAAAAACAGGTTCTTTTTTACAGGGGCCTGTTTTTTTTAAGAAAAGTTAGTTTTGCACCGGTTACACTTTATAATGAATGAAAGATGATTTATCTGTTATTAAGCATCTTGTCCTCCACTTCGCTTTTCGTGATCTTCAAAATCGTAAAAAAATATGAAATTAAGAATTTCGACATCATCATCGTCAATTATATTGTGGCATCGGTTCTGGGCTTTACCATCAGCAATTACAACAACCAAATTTTTCCCCTGTATGCAAACTCCTGGTTCCCCTATGCCGTCATAATCGGGATTTTGTTCGTCATTGGTTTTGTTTTGATCGGTTTATCCTCCCAGAAAGTAGGCATTGCCATTACCACCGTGGCAAGCAAAATGTCCGTAATCATCCCCATCACCTTCTCTCTCGTTTATGACCCTTATGATCAGTTCACTTTACTTAAAGTCTCCGGTATCCTTCTTGCTCTGCTGGCTGTTTTCCTTACCGTTTACAGAAAAAGAACAATTGATTTTGATCCCAGATATCTGTATTTGCCCATAATCCTGTTTATTGGAATGGGAACAATCGATTCCATTATCAAACTGGCCCAGTTCAAGCACATTGACAATGGGGCATCCACCCTTTTTTCGGCGGTATTGTTCACTATCGCAGCCATAACGGCGATTGCCACCAACATCATCCGGCGAAGCCCGTTTCGAAGGCTGCTTAAACCAGGTACAATGCTCTGGGGAAGTTTACTCGGGCTTGGAAATTACGGATCCATATGGTTTTTAATTCTGGCGCTCAATTCCAAAACAGAAAAAAACCTTCCCATTGATGGGTCAGCGGTATTTGGTATCAACAATATAGGGATAGTCGGACTTTCGGTGATGCTGGGCCTGATTGTTTTCAGGGAAAAACTGACCTGGATCAACTGGACAGGTATTATTTTTTCGTTTGCAGCCATATATATTCTATCTTACACCCTGTAAAACAAATACTATGGAAACGGATGAATATTTAACCATTGCCCGACCATCAGAAGGGAGTTATAAAGAAAAAGGGAGCAAATTTCTGGCTTTTGCTTTTCCTGTAGAATCGGAACTGGAAGCAAAAGATCTACTTGATGAACTAAGAAATAAATACCACGATGCCCGGCACCATTGCTATGCTTACCTGCTAGGACAGGAAACGGATATATATCGCATGAACGACAACGGTGAGCCTTCTTCGACAGCAGGAAAGCCAATCTTCGGTCAGATCAGATCCCATAACCTTACCAACGTTTTGGTTATAGTTGCCAGATATTTCGGCGGCACCCTTCTCGGCACCAGCGGCCTTATCAGGGCTTATAAGTCGGCAGCAGACGATGCCCTTAAAAATGCTAAAACCATAAAGAAGACAATCCAGTCGTTTTATCAGATCAGTTTTGAATATTCACTTATGAGCAGTGTTGAGAAAATACTCCATGATATGAATATAAGGCCTTGGGAGAAAACCTTTGAAGCAGCATGCACTTATAAGATAGGCATCAGAAAGACCAGGGAACAAAAATTGCTGGAACAATTCAACCAAATCAACGGATTGCATTTTACTAAAATAGAAGATACCTGAATTTTTAACAAATTGTTATTAAAATCATAAACAAATATTGGATTTATTGAATTGTAGAAATTAATTTTGATAAAAAAAATAAACATCACTGATGAAAAACAAAAGCCTGATATCCATTAACGATTATTCCAAAGACCAAATCGTTAGAACACTTGACCTTGCTGAGGATTTTGAGGAAAATCCCAACCAAAAATTATTGGAAGGCAAGGTGATCGCTACACTGTTTTTCGAGCCATCTACCCGGACAAGACTGAGCTTTGAAAGCGCCATCAGCAGGCTCGGGGGACAGGTTATCGGTTTTGCCAGCAAGGAAAGCTCCAGTGTTCAGAAGGGAGAGTCTCTGAAAGACACCATCAAAACGGTAAGCAACTACTGTGATCTGATCGTAATGAGGCACTCCCTCGAAGGAAGTGCACGTTATGCCAGTGAAGTAGCCTCCGTCCCTGTAATCAATGCAGGTGACGGAGCCAATCAGCATCCTACGCAAACTATGCTGGATCTTTACTCCATCAGGAAAACCCAAAACACCCTTGAAAATCTCAACCTCTTCCTGGTCGGAGACCTCAAATACGGTAGAACCGTTCATTCCCTGCTTATGGCCATGTCGCATTTCAATACCACCTTTAACTTCGTTTCTCCTGAAGAACTTCGTATACCAGAAGAATACAAAATGTTCCTAAAGGAGCATAAACTCAAATACAATGAACACATCGACTTCTCCGATATCATCTCCGAGGCGGACATCATCTACATGACCCGTATACAAAGGGAACGGTTCTCAGATCCTATGGAATACGAAAAAACCAAAAATTCCTATATGCTTAGAAAAGATATGCTGGAAGGGACCAAAGATAACCTTAAGATATTACATCCTTTGCCACGGATCAATGAAATAAATGAGGATGTGGATGAAAGCAAACAATCTTATTACTTTACCCAGGCCCTCAACGGAGTGTT
>JAWLEA010000200.1:0-4165 GCA_041686345.1 Polyangia bacterium
AACCGCCTGGGCTTCATCCAGAATAACCTTCTTCTTCGGAAACCAAATCTGGATTTGTACCGGCCAGCAAACGCATCCCCTTGATAAAAGAAACACTGCCTTCAGGTGCGATTTCTCTGATTTTTTCCCATTGATCCAGAACCTGCTGCAACTGTGTGCGATCAACTTCAACCCATTGGCCCTTGAAAAGAACAAGCCCCTGATTGCTTTTAAGCAGTTCTTCAATATCGGATTTGCTCAGAGTCTGATCCCCCAACATCGCGCTGATATCAATATCCAACAGGGATGACAAACCCATCAGTGATTCACTTTTGCGCTCAATATTCATGAACAAATTGGGAGAGCGCCGTTTTTTCCACCAATTGGGAACTAACTATCAAACCGCTTTCCTGCAACACTTCAGCGCTTTTTAAAAACCTGTAAGCTTTTTCCGGGGACCAGGCTATCGGTTTATAAACTTCGCCGGTTTCAACAATTTCTTTTACCCAATCAAGTTTATCAGCTGCTTTTTTGACCGGAACCAGCAAATTGAGCAGCACATCATTGCTTTTAGTTCCCGCATATTTGGCAAAAGCTTTGCTCAGCGGCAAATGCTTCAACCGTCCTGTTTTTTTATAACCGGTACTGTAAGTGGCCATAAAAGCAAAAGGACGACCCGGATTTGCTTTGTTTTCTGCCAGATGAAAGCTCACTCGACCTACCTGATTCCACTTGGGAGCATATTTGGTCAACACCTTGTCCAAACCGCCCTGTAAATCCACAGTCTTTTCAGTCCAGCGAGCCAGTTGTTCCCAGATATCCTGCAAAACCTCCACCGAAAGATACTCTCCTCCAAACATGGGAGGAGCTTCGAGGATCATCTCCTGAAAATAAGCAACCGGTGGCTTTTTGACTGAAATCTCTACACTTTTCGGAGGCAAATGACAAAGGGCATTGATATATTTTTCTCCCAATTGCTGCCAATAGGATAAAACCGGATGCTCCTCAACCTTCTCTTTTCTCCCGGCCAAAGTAAAGATAGCCTCCAGCCAATCCTCTTGAAAAAGTTGATAAATTTCCGCATCAACCTGAGATTGCTTGTCCCCTTGTTTACTACCGGTTAAATCGGTTTTTTTAATCTGAACTTTTGCGGTGGGTGTCAAAAAAAGCTGCATAATTCATCCTGTCAAAAAATTTCTTGTAACCCCTATCCCACAAAAAAAACAACCACATCAAGAATTTTTATCTTCACCACTTGGATTATGACTCCTTATTTTTTCTGCCTGACTTTCATGGACCTCACCTTTGCCTTCATGGGCCTCTGCCTGATTATCATGGACCTCACCTTTGCCTTCATGGGCCTCTGTTTGACGATCATGGGCCTTATCATGGGCCTTGTCTTGGGCCTTGTCTTTGCCTTCATGGTCCTCATAAGCAAATGTCGTCAACGCTTGGATCTCCGATAGTTTCATAAGAAACAGATCATAATAAAATCTCTGAACATTTTGACAAGCACAATTTTACTAGTTCCCAACCCAGAATTCGCCAAATCCACCATCGTCAAATCCGCCACCGCCAAGTACAGGAGGGTCCTGTGCCCTTCCTGATTGCCTTATCTCAAGTATTAATACCATTTGGATGCCATAACCTGTTTGATGACGTTGAATTTAAAACAGAGGAGCATCCACAATTCTTTTTTGAGGGGGTTTGAGCTATCAGGCCTGCCTTCGGGATCCAAATTCAGGATTTTGATGAGGTCGAGGTAGTCTTTGTAGTTGTGAATATTGGGAATATAATATTTGTAACTTACAAAGCCAAATTCATCCTCCAATAATTCCTTCAGAGCTTTGGTGCCGCGGCTGTACAAAATATGGACAGGCAAAAATCTGATAATGTAAAACATAAGCTCCAAATCCAAATCTGATACAGGTGGTTTGACTTTGCGACCATAATACCGGGCTCTCCAGATTTTAAAATCATCTCCTTCTTCGGTTTTTCTGATTTCCATGTAATTGGATTGATAATAATTTTCATAATAATCAGCCAGCATCTCATGCCCGTGCTTTTGGGAAAACTGCAAAAAATCAGGTAGGGAACCGGGATGATTTTCAAAAAACTTGGTGAAATTAGGCTCTAATCCCCAAGCTCCACTTTCTGAGAGGCGCAAAAACACATCCATGGTTTCTGCAAAGTGTTCGAGGCTGCTCTTGTCGTGGCTAAAACAAATATCCTGCAATAATCTGGGCGGAAGATGTTCAGGAGTTGCCATGAGCACTTCACCTGCCCTTTTGTAATCTTGTCTGCACTCTTCAGGCCACCGAGCAGTATGCATAATCAAATGCTGCCGATACATTTTGCTAAACTCTTTATTGGGATAAGACATAATAAACTCCTGTATATTTATTATCATAATCAACGCCAGGACCAAATAATGACCTTGTGGTAATTTTTTTCATTTTTTTTGAAAAAATATTTTGGAGGGTCACTATATGGTCCTCCCCTCTGATATCATAGTATATAGGATGGTTTTTGCCAGAAACTTTAAAAAAACTTTTTGAATTTGAGCCCAAATTTCGCTATTTATAAATATGGGCTGTCTGTTTTACCAAATTTTTTATCAAGGATTTTTATCATGCTTTTTTATAAATTATCGCGTTTTCTCATTTCCCGGATTATCCACTCATCTATAATGAAATTGTATTCGGTCATCTCAAAGGGTCATAATTGTCCCCTAAAAGATATCACCTATCTCGATCTCGATGTTTACCAGGAAGATTTTGCTCTGGAAGCAGTTTTTTTCAAAGAAAACATTCCTGTCCTGACCTCAATGGTTATTCGCTACATGTTTGTCAATGACCTGTTGCTGCTCATCAAAAATCCAAAATGCAAAGTACCAAAATACCACGATCCCGCCAATCCCATTGTTATTAATTTCGATATCGATTCTATCGTCGACAGAATTTTGTATGATTATCTGCTGGTCATAACCCGCGAATCAGTCTGGCCTCAATACAGCCGAGAATTTATCCGACGTGAGAACAAAATAAATCAAGAGAAAAAACTAAAAGAAGAAAAAATAGAGATCAAGCCTCAAAAAGGCAGTTACCTGTACAAATTGCATCCCCATCACCAAAAGCAAAACCATCAACCTGAAAAGCTGGTTCCCTATCAGGTAAATCCCAACCAGGGCAAATACCTCTATCCTTTCAAATTGCCCTGAAATTTTGAAAAATTTCAAAGATAAACTCCGAACAACTTACTGCGAACAGTGGAGGAGCCAGCCATGTCAAAACCTGAAAAACAAAAACAAGAACATTTAATCCATAAAAAATATGAACATTTCAATATTCTTGAAGGGCAGGAACTTGCCAAAAATGTTTTTGATCCCAATTTTCCTACAAATTACAATGACCTCAACAACTACTGCACCAGTAATCCCAAATTGGCAAAATACGATTTACCGGAATATACACCTGAAACCGATGTCATCAAATCTCACTTTTATGAATTTAATCAAGACTTTTTTCAAGCTCACTCTATTGCCAATCTCAACCGGTTTGAAGTAGAATTACATCCTTATAGTTCCTATCCTTTTATCTACTCCAAGTTGGACATTTCTTCAGATACCAAGTTTCTTCTGGAGTTTACCCGCAAAATCCCCGCAGGAAAAAACAGAGAAATTCATGTTTTTTGCAAACTCTGGCCTAATTACAATAAAGAGGTTGAGCGCAACCCGGCATCCAGACAAGTTGGTTGGCATGAACCTGAAGGAGAATTTGGCAGTTATGCCCGCCGCTATCCTGAAAGTTTCATTGACGCTTTACTCGACAAAAAAGAATTCTATTCATGGCGGGGATTTTATGTGCAAATCCAAATAAGTTTGGTCAATCTCAAAAGAAATAAAGCCATACGAAAAAAAATATTTCCCCGTCAATATTGCCAATATGGATCACTTGAATATCTGAGAAATATTTACACTTATGGCTTTCCGGTATGCTTGGGCGAAGATTACCTTGTTTATCAGCAAACAGGTATAATTACTTTCCTCGATAGAAGAAATTTCAAAAAAAAGTGGACCTTTAAAGACAAATACAACAGCTCTTATAGAAAATTGTTTTTCCTAAAACCAAGTGGAGTCTTTTTCTCCTTCCGCAATAATCCTTGTAAAATCGATATCCTGAAGCTA
>JAWLEA010000059.1:0-18269 GCA_041686345.1 Polyangia bacterium
CTGGAATGTTTGGGTGGGCAAATAGGGGGATAATTAGGTATATCGGGTTGGGAGGAAGAGGGGGACTTGACCTGGTCGGGTTTATTTTTATTTTAACCTGAGTTTTTGCATTTTTGTGCGTCACAGGCTTTAACCAGATCAACGCACTTTGCATTGTAGCATTTTTCACAAGTTGGAGTTATGCCGTTCATGCATTTTAAAAAGCATTTTTCCTCTATACATGCCTTTAACTTATTGAAGGGATCTACAGCTGAAGGACAGGCTTGTTTGATACAACGGGCGGAACAATGTCGCATGCAGGGAAGCCGCTTTAATCCACCCGGGCATTTAAGGGCACAATTCTTATTGCATAAACCAGTTTCACTGCAATCTATACCGGTTTCACTGGTAATTTCAGGTTCAGCTGGATTCATGACAGCATAAACATAATAACCCCCTACTCCAACAATCAGCAAAATCAATAGTATTGCTATGCCAATGAGGATTTTCTTCTTTTTTGATTGTTTTGTTTCTGTCATGCCAAACTCCTGCAAACCAGATATTTTATTCTTGTTCAAATAAAGAGATATTCCCCCATAACTTAGCTCTTGTCAATAAGGCTTCTGTCTTAAAATTGCTCTAGCATTTTCCAAGTAATTTGAAACTTGGATATCTTGTATTTAGTTCCAGACGATGACCTTCCTTTTTGGTATGGGAACTATTTAGGATGGAAACTAATTTACCGGGGAAACAACGCAGGTGCCTTTTTTGCATTTTGGAACAGTTTTCACTGGTGGGGCACAACTATATTTAGGACAGCGTTTTGGCCGTTTCTTTGATAAAAATGATTTTAAACTTCTAGCTCCTTTTTTATTGATCGGCCAAGTTCCGCAAGTTCCGCAATAACCACCATTGAATTTTACTTGCTTGATTATTTTTGTACAATCTGAATTTCTTCTGCAGGAACAGTAACTTTTTTTTAAAATCTCAATCTCCGGATTACATGCTCTTTCATTCTTTTTCAACCACGGGTGTCGAGAGTTGTCACTGTCAGGATCAATATGTTGGGGTGCTGATTTCGATAAATATCTTAATCTAACCATCATTAAACCTGGAAAGAATTTTGTCTCCACCTCCTGATCACCACAATAAAATTCTTTTACTTGCGAGTCCTCAATAATTTCCTGATTTGTGGCCAAATATTTTTGGGGAACTTTGAATGAAAATGGTTTAAAGATATCATTTCCGACTTTATACTTTTTATCCACATTCTTTCTAGATGGGTTTACAAAATGGATTTTTATCATTCTACCCTTGTACTTTGTCGGTGAAATTACTTGAAACTGTGCCAAAGCATCTTTTTTTCCGCTTTTCTTATTCTTCTTTTTTTCAGGTAGGTAATGAGAACGATACTTGCTTAATCTTACAGTAACTTTGATTGTTTCTTCTGCAGATAACTTTTCGGTGCTTATAATTTTACCCCCATTTTTTTCAGCACTATCCCCTGGATTTTTTTGAACTTCAGTCTCGTTTTCTCCTGTTTTCACTTTTTCGGTTTCAGGGTGGTATTTACTGTTTTTGTTCTCTTTATTTGCAGCACAGGCTGATACCAAAAACAAGGACGTAAAAACTAATGTTTTGCAAAATGTTTTTAATTTCATAAAATATATTCTCCATATTATTTAGGTTCCCTCCCAGAATGGGGGTTTTTGTGGGAACTACTCAGTTCTCATCTAATCAACTATTTGCCCGAAAGATTTCTAAAATGAACAATAAAAATTGGTTTTATATTCATCCCCACGTAAAAGCTTTGTGGCTTAATCGCCTTGGCAAAACGAGCAACCTGCATATTGCCGGTATATTATCAACAATAATCGAAAATGTTGATGCCCACAAATTAATTGAATCAGGTGCGGTAAGTTATATTGATTTTACCTGCAATCCTACTCAACTTCATAGTAATGAAACTGCTTTACTGGCTTCAGGTCAAAAAGACCTGCTGCACAAAATTGCTCTGGAAAAAGAAGAACTCGGTCTTGAATCACCAAACATTTATGAAGCCTGTCTCCACTTGACAACCGGAGAATATCGCCGGGTTCGCCAAACAATACTTAAAATCATAAATATGGAAAAACACTTGGACAAAAACCATCTCCTTGCTCTCAAAACAGCCAAAGCCGATGAACAAACAATCCACAAACTTCTGGATAAAATGGTCAGTGACAGCTATGAAACTATAGATCTGCTTGATTGTGCCAAGTTATACTATTTTATTTTCCAAGACCAGAAAAAAGCTCTCAACCTGCTCAAGCATGCTGCCAAACAAGCATATTGCACAGAAGATTACATTGAGTGTGCCCGCTGTTTCATTCATCTTGCCGACGATATGGAGGCAGGCCAAAAATATCGGCATAAGGCCATCAGTGAAAAAGATCCATATTTCTGGTTTGTTCTTGCTCGTCTATCCAAAATTTACTGCAACGAAGACATGGTTGTAATCCGCTGTCTCCGGATAGCTGAAAAACTGCCCGAATATTACACTCCCAATGAATGTGCATCCGAATGGATCAATCTTCTTAACCTCAAAAAAAAGGTTGACCGTTGCTACAACGCATTGCTGGAACCTGAAACTTTTGAGGAAGCACTTGATTACTGCCGTAATTATCACCATCTTACAGACAAAATTAACATTTCTCGAATTTACCTCAACGAAGCTGAAGAACTGGTTTCACATCCTTTTAATTATTATCAACTGGCCCAATATTGGAAAGATTACTGTCATGATCCCGACAAAGCTCAAGAATCGCTTTTAAAATATGAAGAATTTTGTCTTGACCCGGAAAACTTCTGCACAGCCGCCAAAGGCTGGACAACTATAAGCGACAACAAAAAAGCAACTGTTCGCTGTCTCTCTATTGCTCAGGACGAAGCCAAAAACAATGAAAACTGGCTCCAAGTAGCCAAGTACTGGGTAGAATTACTCGATTACAAACCTCAAGCCCGTTTCTGCCTGGAAAAAATGCTTGAAAAAAAAACCTCCAATCTGAAGTATATCGAAGCTGCCAAATTAAGCATCCGTTATTTGAAAGATAAGCAAACTGCCCGACATTACTTTGAACAAGCTGAAAAATGCAGTAAAAATCCGGTTCACTGGATTCGCAATGCTCACTTCAGTTATTCTTTTCTGAAGATGCCCCAACGAGCCCGCAACTGCTTGCTTTCGGGTGAAAAGGTGGTCATGCGTCGCAAAAACTGGTCCCAGTTGGCTCAAACCTGGCTGGAGCTTTTTACTGATAAAAACAGGGCTTTGAAATGCATGAAACAGCTGGAAAAAACCAATTTCGAATTTTATGATTGGCTGGAAACGGCCGAATATTATCACGATATTTTTAACGATAAAATTCAGATGCAACTTTGTTTCAAACAAGCCAGAAATTTGGCTGAGACAACTTCCGAGATAAATACGATTCTAGAAAAAGAACAGGATTTTATCGTAACTCCCCAGAACTTTAAAAACAATCTGCTGCAACTCCAAAACACCGCATCTACATGCGGTGAATTCCTGTCCCTCGCACGAGCTTGGAATAAAACCACTGACAACAATGAAAAAATTGAATTTTGCCTGAATAAAGCCGGAGAACTGGCTGAAATTGGCTGGGATCATAAAGAACTTGCCCTGGCTTGGACAGAACTTGGCAACAACAAAAAAGCAATAAAACACCGTGCTTTGGCCCAGGAACTTGATCCAGGTACTAGTTGGGAGGATCTGGAAAATACCAACGATGAACCGAGATGGTTTGCGGACGACATACTTTTCAATGATGAGGAAAACCCTGAACCTGATGATTGAATTATGATGATTATTGAAAACACACCTGTGCTTATCCGGAAAATTTCTTGCAACCAGAGCTCCTCCGACTCGTCTTAACCTACTTACTTCCAACCCGCTGGCAACCCGGTCCCCTCAAAACAGATTTGCCCCCTGTCTTGGGAATTATATTGATCTGAGCCGGGATTCTTTCTTTTAACGCCTGTACGTGGGAAATAATTCCGATAAGTTTATTCTCTTGATGCAAACTGGCCAGAGCATTCAAGGCTTTTTGCAAATTTTCTTCATCCAAAGTTCCAAACCCTTCATCCAAAAACAGAGAATCTACTCGAACATTCTGACTGGACATCTGGGAAAGTCCCAATGCCAGTGCCAAACTAACAATAAAACTCTCGCCTCCGGACAAATTCTTTGTGCTTCTGATCTCTCCATCCTGAAACCGATCATATACATTTAATTCCAGCGGATTTTTCTCGTCTCTGACCAGAATATAGCGCTCTATAATTTGTTTCAACTGATGATTTGCCTGATTAACTACAATCTGAAAGGTGAGACCCTGGGCAAATCTGCGGTAGTTTTTTCCGTCCGCTGAACCAATAAGATTATCCAATTTACCCCATTTACGCCATTCCTTCACTTGAGCATCTATTTTTTCCTGTTCCTCAGCTATTTTTTCCAGAGCCTTTTCATTATCGTCCAATTGCTTGTTCAACAGAGAAATTTCCCTAATCAATTCCTCGAGCTTTTTCTTCTTCTCAGGTAGTCTTTTCTCCAATTCTGCCAAATCAACTTCCGGAAGTTCTTTTTCTCTCTCTTCTTTCAATTTTTGCTTTTTATCATCCAATCTGGTTTGCAAGCGGGTACGCTTCTCCTTGAAATTTTCCAATTCTTTTTTAATGCTATCCCTCGCCTCAGAGGACATTCGAGCTTCTAAAAATTCACTCTCACCGGCAAATCCCTGCTTGACCATATTATCTTTAAACTTTTTCTCGGCCTTAAGTAATTCCGGGGTACGCTTGGCAATTCTTTTTTCCAAGTCGATTATGGAATTTTTAACTTTACTTAACTTGTTGCGAGCCTGATTCAATGATTCTCTGGCATTTCTTTCATCCTTTTCGGACTTCTCGATCAGTTTTTCCAGAAGCTTTTCTTCGGTGTCCGGATCTTTTTCTCCATAATTATCCCGTCGCTCTTTCCAAAGTTTTTTGAGATTTGCTTTCAACTCGCCAAGAGATTTCTGCTTTTCTTTCAAGCTGTTGCGATCTTTGGAAATATTATTTTCCATGTTTTTCAACTTGATAACCAACTCTCCCTTTATCTTTTCCAGCTCTCTTTTCAATTTATCCTGCTGTTTCCACTTTTCCAGTCTGCCTTTCAAATTATCCAGCAAGGAAGTCACCTCTTCGCTGATTTCCTTGATTCCATATTTTTTTAGTTTTTTCAGAATACTGTCTTGAGCCAACTGCAAAGACTTTTTCTTTTTATCAACAATTTCAACAGACCCCTTTATCTGATTTTCAATATTTACTTTTTTGTTTTCAACCTCGAGTTTTTGTTTTTCCTGTTCATTTTGAGCTGCAACCAGTCCGCTCAATTTCTCTTTCGACTTGCCAATTTCTTTTTGTAATTTTTCAATGCTTTCAATATTTTTTGCGATTCTGTCGATTTTTTTGGCTATTTGACCACCATCAGAAATACTTTCTCCCACCAGAGGATGTTGTTTGGAACCACATAAGGGACAGGGTTTTCCCTCTACCAGTTTTTTCCTCGCTTCCTCATAATCCAGAATATTTTCTATTGTTGCTTTTTTTTCAATCAACTTGTCTTTATCTTTGCGCAAATCCTCCAGTGAATTTTCTTTTACCAGTTTTTGCAACTTATTTTCTTTTGCCTCTGTTTTTTTCTCCGACTTTTTTATTGCCAGCCTGTGAGTTTCCAATTTTTTGATGCTGCTCCTGAATTCTTGCTCAACAACTACCAGATCTTTTTTCAATTCCTCTGTCTTCTTATTTTCTTCAGCCAATTCTGCTTCCACTGATGAAATATTTTCGAATTTTTCCTTAATGCCGCTGAACTCATCTCCCAAAGTTGCATCAACAGAATTATTTTTAAGATAAGCTTTTGTTTTACTCAGATTATTCTGATTTTTCCCCAGCTTTGCCTGAACTTTTTGCTTCAACTTTTCCAGCTTTTTCAGTGCATTTTCGATTTTTTCGCATTCTTTACTGATTTCCTGTACCGCATTCTTTTTGCTATTGATTTTCTGATCCAACAAGCGCATCTTGCTGATTGCTTCACGATTTTTTTTACTCTCAACTCGAACTTCTTCAACTTGTTTTTCGGATTTGTTCAACTCCACCTTGGTCTGCTGAACCCGCAGCTTTAGTTTGGGCAGTTTTTTATTTTCATCTGCAAGCTGTTTTTTGTCTTCCTGCTGGTCTTTTTCAAATTGCTTGAAACGAGCATGATCACTTTCAAGCCGCGCAGCCTTTTCCGCTATTTCCAGCCTCTTCTTTCGAGGTTCAAACAGGGAAAAATCTTCCTTCATTTTTGTATATTCACTTTGGGTGTTTTTAATTTCCTTTTTCAATTGAATAATCTTTTTGAGCAATCCGATATTCCGCTCAATCTTTTCAACTTTTTTTTCCACCTCTTGTTTTTTCTTCATTTTTTCTTTGATATTATTACCAATCTTCTCTTTATCTTCAGGGGAAAGTATCTCGATTCCTCCTTTAATTCTTTCCAATTCTTCTTTCTTCAACTTCTCTGTTTTAGCACGCTCAAATACATGTTTGGAAATTTCCGCATAAATTCCTGTACCGGTAATTTCTTCCAGTATTTTTGCCTTTTCATCATTATCAGCTTTGAGGAAAGTATCGAATTTGCCCTGAGCAAGAAGCACAGAGCGGGTGAATCTGTCAAAATCCATCCCGGTAATTTCTGGAATTTTCTTTTCAATAACACTGAGTTTCGTGGAAATTGGCTCTCCGGTTCCTACTTCCCATAATTCCCTCAATCGCTGAGTTAAATTACCGTCCAATTTATTATAAGCACGATTTTGCGACCACTTGGCACAATAAATACTATCCCCGGCTTTAAACACAACCTCTGCCGAACAATGGGCGGTATTACGAGACATGAGTTCATTTTCCGTTTTGCTGACCTTGGATAAGCGCGGAGTCTGATCATACAATGCCAGACAAATTGCATCAAGAATAGTGGATTTGCCGGCTCCGGTAGGTCCGGTGATGGCAAATATTCCGTTGGTCTCATATTCGGGATCAGTAAAATCGATTTTCCATTTTCCATAAAGTGAATTCAGATTTTCAAATTCAAGTTGCAATATCTTCATATTATTTTTCCTCTTGTTTGTTTCAACTACCTCGGTAACAATTTACACCAAAAAATTGCTATTCCGCATTAGTGTCACTTTCATGGATTTCTTGAACGATTTCCCGATAGCACAAACTCAACTCTTTGCGCTCCTGCTCATCCATATCTTCCTTATCCAGCTTTTTCCGGAAAACCTGAAAAACGCCTAATTCTTCAAGAGTTTCTACCTTTTCCGTCAGTTTCAGAAATCTTTCTTCCCGGGCACGATTCTGAATCTTCAGAATTTCCAACTTGCTGTCCTGGATAGCTTTTTCCAGCTCCTCGCGAAGATATTTGGATGAATCTTTACCAGTAAACTCAATTTCCAGCCAAGCCTCGCTGCCGGCATGCTTCAACTGGTTAATCTGGTCAACAATCTCTTCCGAATCCCCTGATATTTGCTTAAGCTCCTGAAAAACAGGCACCTTTAATTTAGAAACTTGAGGCTTATTTTCAGCAAACTCCACTATCAATACTATTTTTTGCTGGCTTGATTCGTTGAAACCCATGGGGAGAGGAGAACCGCTATAACGAAAGTGTTCTTTACCTCCTGCATTCTGAGGCACATGCAGATGACCCAGGGCCAGATAGTCAATTTCCTCTGGAAAGAGCTTTTGTTCGACGTGAACCAGCGTCCCCACATAGAGTTCTCTGACACCATCATTTTTGACCACTTTGCCGCCATCAGTAAAAAGATGCCCCGTGGCAATAATGGGGATCAACCTTCCTGAGCTGGATAAATACTCCTGCTGTTTTTGATGAGCCAACTGAGAAACCTCAGCATAGTGCTGCCTCAATCCCTCTATAAGTTTGGCGTTCTTGTCTTCGAAACTTTCTCCAATCTCAGCAGTGCGAATATCGCGATCCCGGAGATAAGGAACAGCTCCAACAATAGCTTCGGGCTTTCCCTGATTGTCGCGAAGTTCAAGCACCTCATCCTCAACCTTATCAGTTTTTGCTCCAACCACATGTACATTCAAAGCCTGTAGAAGTTGACGGGGAGCATTCAAAAAAGTGGGAGAATCGTGGTTGCCGCCCACGACTACAACATGACGGCAAACCGTTTGGGCCACCTTGCATAAAAATTCATAATATAATCTTTGTGCTTTGTTGCTGGGAGTACTGGTATCAAATATATCTCCGGACACCAGCAAGGCGTCAATATTGTGTTTATCCACCATCTGAACCAGCCACCCAAGAAATTTCTCAAATTCTTTGTAACGTTTGCGCCCATAAAGAGAACGCCCCAGATGCCAGTCGGAAGTATGCAATATCTTCATAATTAATCCTTTATCATTGTATTTTGTTCAACTGAACGGGAACTAACTTAAACTTTTTCCAAAATAAACTCAAGGCAACTTCAGCTAACCTCAAATCACAACTTCAAATATTTTATTCAGGTTGAGGACCATATAATGACCCTCCAAAATAAAATCCATAAGATAGATTCAATAATACCTAATACTCTACATAGAAGTTGACTTTTTAACTGTGGTTATTAAGTTAAGGTTTGAATTCATTTTTTTAACAAACTATTTAGTTCCTATCCCAAAAAGGAAGGTCATCACCTGAACGCGGAATTTTATCTCATCTGCTTTGTCATAACTGCTTGATATAGTGGCAACTATGACTGCGAAGTTATTCCGCGCAGCTGAGACAAACTTCTCATTCAGTTAATAACCCCCATTCTGGGATAGGAACTAGTTTAAACAATTTTTCTGCCAAAACCCCCATTCTGGGACAGCAAATAATTACGGCATATTTTTATAACCCTCTAATTTAAAATGGAAAATTACCATGAAACTATCTACTTTATTAATCGCGTCAAGTACAATTTTGTTGATCTTCGCAGCATGTAAAAAGAATGATGATAAAACCGAGGAAAATTCAAGCCCAAAAGCACAAAACTCCGCGGAAAAACCAAAATCCAATACCAAAAACAAAAACCAGGTAAGCAACGGTTTTGCCAATAAGCCTTCCCCGGGAACAAAAGCCTGGTGTCCGGTGATGAAAAATGAATTTACTGTCACTGAAAAAACAGAAATGAGCAAATATCAGGGAAAATACTATGCCTTCTGTTGTGGTGGCTGCAAACCCAAATTTGACAAAGATCCGGAAAAATTCATCAAAATATTAAAAGAAAAAGACCAAAATGGTTCTTGAATGATTTCATTGGAGGCAGAACCCAAAATTCCACGAGGTGGACATGTTGTATCAACTGCGAGTATTTAAAATCAAGATCAGGGGAGTGCCGGAGAAGCTGTTATCGCTCCTTATTCTCCGTTTTCTCCCCTTTTTTTACCTCCCCCTTCTTCTCCTTTCCTTCTCCTCCTGCACAGACAACAATAAAACACTCACTGTTCCCAACTCAGATTTTTCCCTGGATACCACGCCGCAGATCAAAATTGATCTTCCTCAGAATCCAACGCTGGATAACCTGATAGCTTACGCTCTTTCCAACAATCCAAAGCTCAAGGCCATCTACTTCAACTATCTTTCCCACAACTCCAACTACAAAGCCAAAGGACGCTGGCCTCTGCCCCAGATTGCCTACACCTGGTACATGCAACAGGTGGAAACAAGAGTTGGGCCCCAGCGACATCGTTTTTCCCTGGCCCAGAAATTCCCCTGGCCCGGCAAATTATCCTCTCAAAAAGAAACTGCCAGGCAATTGTCAATTTACAAACTGGCCAAATACAATATTTTTCGTAATATTCTTCTGTTTCAACTGAAAAAAAAATGGTTCGAGCTTTCCTTTCTCGCTTCCAGCCTCAAAATTCTCAAAGATTATCGCCAAACTTTGAATTCCATGCTGGAACTGGCCCAAGTCAAATATAAAACCACCAGACTAAATTATTCTCATCTGGCTAAAATCAAAGTGGAACTGGGAAAATTGAGCAATTCAATCAGCACAATGAGAACTCAAATTCAAAATAAAAAAGATGAAATAAAAGCCTATCTGGGTGATGACAAAATAAAATTCAAAGCTCCAAATAAACTACCTCCTCCGGTTAAACTGCCTCAAATGTCGACTTTGCTTAAATTGCAAAAGGCTAACCATCCTCAACTCGAACAGTTCAAACATCAAATCCAACTTCAGAAAAGCAAAATTAAAGCTTCTCGAAAAAAGAGCATGCCCGACTTTTTCTTAAAATTCACCTACATTGAAACCGGTGAAAGCGAGATGGAAGAAGTGATTGATAATGGCAAGGATCCGATGCTGCTGACTTTTGGTTTGTCCTTACCCCTGTGGCGCGACTCTTTTCGTCATGAAACCAAAAGTGCAAAATATAAACTGCAAGAATCCCGAATGCTGATGAAAGACCTGAAAAATCATCTGGTTAAAAAACTCAGAATTTCTGTAAAAAACTATTTAAATGCTCGCCAAGTCTTGGATAATTACGAAAACAAACTGGTAAAAGAGGCTGAGCTCGGCTTCAAATTGGGCATAGAAGCCTATGTAGCCGGCAAAGATGATCTTTTTTCAGTGTGGAGTCTGGCCCGATCTGTACAAAAATTAAAATTAGGCCGAGTGAAAGCTCGCCTGCAACTCAGAATTCACAAAGCTAAAATTGAAAGAATAACCGGAATCACCCTGGATGGAGAAAACAAAGGGAGTGACCAGAAAGGGGAACCCAACCAATGAAAAAGTTCTGGAAAAATCTCTACTTACGCAAACGGTTAAAAACAAGCAGAAAATTCTTTTATAAAAATTATCCCTTGTTTATTTTCATCTTCTTTATCTACATGGGTTATTCCCTTCTTCCGGCGGGAGAATCAACTTCTCACTCCAATTCAACAACTTCAGCCCAAACCCACCAGCACGGAAGTTCCAGCCAAAGTAGTCAAACCAAAAGTACTCAAGCAAAAAACACAATCTGGACCTGTTCCATGCATCCCCAGATAAGAAAGAATAAACCGGGCAAATGCCCAATCTGCGGAATGGATTTGATTAAAGTGAAATCAAAGCAGACTGACAACCAAAGTGATTGGAAACTTGAGATGGGAGAAAGAGCACGTAATCTGGCTGATCTCCAAGTGGAGCAGGTTAAAAAAATCAAACTGGGAAATTCCCTTGCTGTCACCGGAGAAGTCAAATACAACCGCGAAAAAATCAAAACCATCTCAGCCTGGACAGCCGGACGCATAGAAAAGCTCTGGGTCCGGTTTGAAGGACAAGAATTAAAAAGATATCAACTTCTGCTGGCTCTTTACAGTCCCCAACTCTATGCCACTCAACTGGAATATCTCAAGATAGCCCAATTAAGCAGTAAAACCAAAGGAAGTGCCTTTGGCAGCGGCAAAGACAGCCTGAAGGCAATTGAATCCAAACTTAAATTACTGGGTTTTCCGCCTCAACAATTGAAACAATTAAAAAAAGAAGGGAAAGCTCGAAAAAATGTATATGTCTACAGCCCCTATAAAAAAGGCACAGTCATAAAAAAATACATCAAGGAAGGAGACTATGTAAAATCAGGAGCCCCCTTGCTTAAAGTTGCCGATCTTTCCAGCATGTGGGTCTTTTTTGATCTTTACGAAAGAGATGTCCATTTTGCTTCCGAGGGACAGAAGATCAATTTCAAAGTCCAGGCTTATCCTGACAAGGAATTTACCGGCAAGGTTGACTATATCGACCCCTATCTCGACCGAAAAACACGCACTGTCAGAGCCAGAGCCACCCTGGACAATAAAAAAAGGCTCCTCAAAGACGGTATGTATGTAAAGGGATTCATCCAGCGCGGTGAAACCGAAGGACGAACTTACATCTCCGTTCCTGCCTCAGCTGTACTGTTTACGGGAAAAACATCAGTAGTTTATGTAGAACTGAGCAAAGGAGTCTATGAAGGCAGACTGGTTGAATTAGGTCATCGGGTGGGAGACAGATTTTTGATTTTGAGCGGCCTCAAAGAAAACGAGAAGGTAATAACCAACGGCAACTTCAAAATTGACAGTGCACTTCAAATTCAAGCCAAACACTCAATGATGTCCAAACCAGCCAAAGAAAAAACCAAAGAAGGTCAACCTCACAACTGGTTGGAATTCAAAAAAGTAAAAACAAAACCAGAATTCCAAAAACAATTGGGACGAGTTGTAAAAGAATATTTTGCTGTTCAGGAAGGTCTCGAACAGGACAATCTGGCCATAGTTGTTGAAGCTGCCCCCAAAATCAGCAAAGCAGCCAACCAGGTCAAAAGCTCTCCCGAAAACTGGAAGAAGTTGAAAAAAACTATCATTGCCCGCAGCAAAAAACTCCAAAACTCAAAAGAGCTTTCCGGTGCCAGAGATCATTTTTACTATCTGAGCCGAAGTTTGATTGAATCTGTAAAAGCCTACGGGATAAAACTTGATTCGTCCGTCTTCATTCAATTCTGCCCCATGGCTCGCGACAACACCGGAGGTTACTGGCTGCAAAGCACCAGAAGAATAGCCAATCCTTATTTCGGTGCCAGCATGCACCGTTGCGGCGAAACTGTCATCTCCGTTCAGGAGAAAAAGGGGGAATAAATGGTTAAACTCAAACCAAAATCAACCCTTGACAAATTAATTGCTTTTTCGCTGCAATACAAACTGGTGGTCTTTTTACTGGCGACTTTACTGTTTTTCTGGGGTATCTCTGTTGCTCCCTTTGATTACGGTATCTCCTTCATACCCCGCAACTCGGTTAATGTGGATGCCATCCCTGATATTGGAGAAAACCAGCAAATTGTCTTCACCAAATGGGCAGGAAGATCCCCCAACGAAATCGAAGAGCAGATTACCTACCCTCTTTCCCAGCTCCTTCTGGGTATTCCAGGAGTAAAAACAGTACGAGGAGCTTCCATGTTCGGATTTTCCTCCATCTACGTCATCTTTGAAGAAGGGGTGGAGTTTTTCTGGTCCCGCAGCCGCCTTCTGGAAAAATTGAATTCCCTGCCTCCGGGATTGCTGCCTTCTGATGTCAAACCTTCTCTAGGTCCACCGGCCACTGCCCTGGGCCAGGTTTTCTGGTACACAATCGAGGGCAGGGATAAACAGGGAAAAGCGGTAGGAGGTTGGGATCTTAACGAGCTTCGAACAATTCAAGATTACCAGATCAAATACGGACTTCAGGCTGTAAGCGGAGTAGCTGAAGTGGCATCCATCGGAGGATTCAAAGAAGAAATCCACGTGGAAATCAATCCTGATCTCCTGCAAAAATTTGGTCTGAGCAACCGGGATATTGCCAAAACCATCAATAATTCCAACTTGAACGTTGGCGCCCGCACACTTGAGATAAACCAAGTGGAATATATGCTGCGGGGAGTGGGCGAGATTGAAGAAATAGACGACGTACGCAATGCTATCATTAAATATGTCGAGGGCAAAGCCATCAGAGTCAAGGATGTAGCCCGGGTTTCGCCGGGACCGGCTTTGAGACGCGGTCTGCTGGATAAAGGCGGCGCCGAGGTTGTGGGTGGCGTGGTAATTATCCAGCAAAATGCAAACGCCAAAGAAACCATCGCCCGGGTAAAACAGAAAATAGCAAAATTATCACCGGGTTTGCCCAGCAAAAAGTTGAACGACGGACGCCTGTCCAAACTTGAAATCATCCCTTTTTACGATCGTACCCAACTGATCAATGAAACGGTGGAAACTCTCAATCACACCCTCGAACATGAAATCTTTATCACCATAATCGTAATCATGATTCTCCTGGGTCATCTGAAAACCTCCCTTCTCATCAGTGGTATTCTGCCCCTGGGCGTACTGTTTTCCTTTATTCTGATGAAACTGGGAGGAGTTCAATCCAATATCCTTTCTCTTTCGGGAATAGCCATCGCCATCGGCACCATGGTTGATGTGGGTATCGTCATTACCGAAAACATCATCCGACGACACAAAGAGAACAAAAACAAAGATCAGGAGCTGGAAGTAACAATTTTCAAAGCTGTTTCCGAAGTTGCTCCGGCTGTCATAACCTCTATTTCCACTACTATTGTCAGCTTCCTCCCTGTTTTTGTCATGATTGGAACGGAAGGCAAACTTTTCAGACCCCTTGCCTTTACCAAAACATTCGCTCTTTTAAGTTCACTGATTATTGCCCTGTTTTTGATTCCCCCGCTCAGCATTTTCGTTTTAAAAAAAACCAAAAGCAAAAACCATGCATTAAAACAATATCTTCTCCAAGCAATTCTCTTCTTTTTGGCCATAGTTCTTCTTTATTTTCATTGGTTCCTCGGTCTGCTCGGGCTTGCTGTTGTCGGACTGCGCCTTTACGGAACCACCGGCAAATATCCCCGAATCATCACCACCTTAACTAATCTAACGGTAGCCCTGGGCGCAATTTTTCTTCTCTCCCGACTCTGGATACCCCTGGGATTTGGCAGAACCAACTTCGACAATTTTCTGTTTACTGTGATCATGATGGCTGTGGTACTGTCTGTTTTTGTAATCTACCACCACTTTTACCAGCAACTTCTCAACTATTTTATCAAACACCGCTTCTTTTTTACCCTGATTTTCCTCACGATTCTGTTTACGGGACTACTGATCTGGCAGGGTTATGATAACTTGAGCCAAGCCGCGGGATTTGATCCGTCCGGTTCCAACTCAATCTCCAGACTGAAGAAAAATTTTCCGGGAATATCCAAAGAATTCATGCCCCCACTGGATGAAGGCTCTTTCCTGCTGATGCCTACGGTGATGCCCCATTCTTCCATCGGCGAAGTCAAGGATTTCCTGGGCAAACAGGATATGTCAATTCAAAACATCCACGAGGTAAAACAGGTTGTAGGCAAGCTGGGACGGGCTGAAACACCGCTGGATCCTGCTCCGATCAGCATGATCGAAACTATCATCAATTACTATCCCCGCTATTATCGCAACAGCGAGGGCGAGGTTGTAAAATTCAAATATAATTCAAACGAAGTTGATTTTTTTCGTGATTTTAACGGCCATCAGGTTCTTGCTCCCGACGGTCATCCCTACCGGGTTACCGGCAAGTACATCCGTACAAAAGAGGGACACCTGATCAAAGACAAAAACGGTCGGGCCTTTCCTCTGTGGAGACCACCGCTGGATCCGGAATTAAATCCCAAACGCTCAGCCTGGGACGGCATAAACAACCCTGATGATATCTGGAACGAAATTGTCAGTGCTGCCCGGATACCGGGCATTACCTCCGCCCCCAAACTCCAACCCATTTCCACCCGTATCGTCATGTTGCAAAGTGGCATCAAGGCGGCCATGGGAATAAAAGTATTTGGTCCCACCGTGGAAGATGTGGAAGAAGTCATCACCAAACTCGAAGCCATCATTAAAAAGGTGGAAACTGTCAATTCCGAATCGGTCAGTTCGGATCGCATCGTATCCAAACCCTATCTGGAGATCAGACCCAAACCTGAAGCTCTGGCCCGCTACGGAATAAATACCCGCATCTTGATGGAGAATTTTGAAACAGCCACAGGAGGAAAAAAGGTGGCAACCGTGATCAGAGATTTCGAACGCATCCCTGTTAGAATCAGATATATGAGAGATTTCCGCCACTCTCCGGCTGCTTTGAACAATCTGCTTATCCCCCTCGGACAAGAACGCTATCTTCCTTTATCCACTTTAGCTACAATTAGCTACGTCAAAGGACCCCAGGTAATCAAAAGTGAAAACAGCTCCAAAGTTGGAGCCGTAACCTTCGGAGGCAAAGACGGTTATTCTGAAATCGAGGTAGTACAAGCTGTATTAACCCAAATTAAAAAAGAAATCGATAATAAGCAACTTCAATTACCCTCCGGCAGCAGTTATGAACCTGCCGGCAACTTCAAAAACCATCAACGCTTCCAGCGCCGCCTCAAAATCATCATTCCCCTCTCGCTGGTGGTGATTTTTCTGATTATTTACCTGCAATTCAGATCCATTATTACAGCTTTTTTGATTTTCTCCGGAATAGCCCTGGCCTGGTCAGGAGGTTTCATCATGATCTGGCTCTACGGACAGAGTTGGTTTCTCGATTTCTCTTTTATGGATGTGGAAATACGCCAATTTATGCAGGTTCAAGACATCAACCTCAGCGTGGCGGTCTGGGTAGGTTTTCTGGCATTGTTCGGTATCGCCACTGATGATGGAGTTGTCATGGCCACCTATATCAGCCAGAAATTTGCCAAAAACAAACCGAATTCGGTGGAACAGATTCGCAAAAACACAGTTGCAGCCGGCATGAAAAGGATTCGCGCCACCTTGATGACAACCGCTACTACCATCCTGGCACTGGTTCCGGTTCTGTCTTCCCACACCCGTGGTTCAGACGTAATGGTTCCCATGGCTGTACCCGTGTTTGGAGGAATGGTTTTCGAAATATTCACCACCCTGGTTGTACCTGTCTATTATTCCTTTTTTGAAGAATTGAAGCTCAAACTTTCCCGGAAACTAAACTAGGTTATCTAAAACTACAATACAAAGTTCACAAATGCATCAAAACCATGAATACTTCATTCCCCTGAGCTCACCAATAACAATCATTTGCTTTGGGTTAAATACTGTGCAATAATAGCAATATCAAGATTTGTCCTACCTTAAACCTGACGAGGTGTTTTATGCAAAAACCTTTATTACTATTAGTTTTTCTGGCTGCACTTTTTACCGCACTTTTGTTCAGGCTTTTCCAGATTAAACTCAAACAAAGGCACAAATACCGGGGATTGATCGGAAAATTCTGGCTGGCCACCACTATTTTTGCTCTTTTTTTAGGTTGCAAAACCAACTCCTCCAAAACAGGTGATACCAGCGCTTCCGACAAATCCAATCAGCAAAATATAACCCATAGCCCCAAACAAAATGATTCCAAATCAACTCCCCAAACAAAACCTGATTCCAAATCTGATTCAAACCATAAAACCACTCAAAATAAGCCTGGCAACAACAAAAAACCAGGATTCATTCAAGCAGCCAAAACAGTCTGGCGCAGCTTTGACTGGAAACGCACAGATGAATTTAAAAAAATTGTCAATAAACACATCAAAACCGGCAATCTCGATAAAAATACAGGGGCAAAACTGATTACCCTGTTCAGAGAAATGGCGGGAGTAAAAAAAAGAACCAATTCCAGAGTCAGTTGTTACAAAATGACCATAAAGGGTTCCTTTGTGGTTTCTTCCAAAAAGAAAATTTATGAACAGATTGAGCAGATCAGGAAACTGAAGAAAAAAGGAGCGGTTGACGCCAAAACTTTCAATACAGTACTGAAAAGCCTTTCCCTGAAAATAGAAAAACTCAATGAAGCTCGCAAGATTTCCAACAACGATTACAAAAAAAGCCGCAAAGAAATCGCCGCTCTCAAGCAAAAAACCATCAAACCCTCTACCTTAACCACTAAAACAGCTGAAAAAGTAATTTCCCTCGAAGGCCTCAAAAAGAAATAAGCTCCCTTTCCCCCAAAAAAAAAAGAAAAAATCAACAGAGGGTCACTATATGGTCCTCACCCCGGCTATTATTTATAATAGGTCAATAACAGTTTGTGAACTACTTCTCTGTTTTTATACATTTTTTTAAGATCGATTGACAATTTTCAGTTTATTTTACTTTTGTCGGAAAGGAATTTGAAATGAAATACTTTTTTTTGCTAATCTTCTCCCTGCTCTTCATATCTTGCCAGCCTGAAAAGAAACCCCAAAAATATGAATATCTGGTAATGCATTTTTCCAGAGATGAGTCCTCCACCTTCAACAGCAAACTCGAAACCCTCGGCAAAAACGGCTGGAACCTGAAAGGAACCCTCGCCAACAACGGCATCAACGCCAGATTCATAGTATTCCAACGCCCCCTCAAAGAAAAAGAGGAAGAATCAACTCCCTGATATTGGTAAACAATATCAAGAAATTACAACAAACTAAATCAATTCTAATTCCGTACTCATACGGTGACCTTCCTTTCAAGGACTGGAATTATTAAGGAGTTATCATGGATTCATTAATTCAAACATTTATTTATTCTCTTGTAGTTACATTTATAATATTGCTTTTGTTAAGAGAAGTTACTTGCTGGTATTTAAAGATCAATAACAGAATCAGAAATGATAAATTAATTATTAATCAACTTAAAGTTTTAAACAAAAATGTTTACACACTTACTTCCAAATTCC
>JAWLEA010000201.1:0-4136 GCA_041686345.1 Polyangia bacterium
TTCCATCAAGTGGACTTATCTTACAGAAATAAAATATATACATAAACTACCGTGGTTTGTAGGTTCAAGAAAAAGGTTTTCTTCAGGTGAGAACTTGGGATGTATCGTAGAATGGATAAATCGTCATCCCCTAATCAAAGCTCGGTGGCAAATCATTAATCCACAAGGAAAAGTAGTAGATTCCAAAGTTGAAAATGTAAGTCCAAATAGAAGTCGTTCATTTTTCCAATTTAAAATTAAAGAAAAACATAGAATCCCCGGTACTTGGAAATGTAATCTTGTCACAGGGAAAAGTTTAAAATCTTCACTGGAATTTCAAATACATTAAACTTTAAATATATAAAATAAAAACAACAACCTATATTATCAGTTACTCCCCCAACTTGAAAGATCCAGGCCGGTAATTTTTGCTAATTTTTCATTGTAGGGAAGGAATAATTTATCAAGTTCTTCTTTAACATCCAGGGGCATTGGTGGTTTTGGTTTCGAAACGAGGTAGTTGATTCCCTTAGCAGAATAATAGAGTAATTTTCCCGGAGATCCCAGACGCTTTCCAATTTGGCGGGAATAGTAAAGTGATTTGTAAGAAAAAGGCATTTTTGTTTTATTGGAGTGAACTTCCGGAAGACTTTCAGCAAAGGGGCTTACACCTAAAAAATCAGTAACTTTCCTTAATTCTTTTTGCTTATTTTTAAGAAAATCTTCAAAAAGCATAAAATGCATTTGTTTTTTGTTGAAGAACTCAAGAAACCTGTCAACTTGAACAGCATATTTGCTCCTCTCCACATATCCCCAGAAAATATTGTTTTTAATTCTTTCCTGTTCTCTATTAACTGCTTCCCGGAATTCCAGTAATTCTCCCCCATTTCTTTTAGCATGCAGATAATTTGAGTAGGCTCTGCTGGCTGGATCGCGAAAAATCCAGATAATTTTTACTCGAGGCAAAGTTTCTTTTATTCTTTTGGCACAATTTTTTTTATAAGAATAAGTTGGCGTTTTTTCACCTTGGTATATTTGTTCTGGATTGCTAATTTTCAATGATTGGGGAAGATAATATGAAAATCCTTGCAGTTTTTTCGAATACCACTTCAGACCCTTTTTGTAATTATTATCACGATCGAAAAAATGAATCTCATCATGGGAGATTTTCAAAGATGTATGAGCATTTAAATAATCAGCCAGAGTGGTTGTTCCAGCTTTCATTACACCAACAATAAGAAAATTTGGTAAAATCATATTTTTATCCAAGTGATTAATTCCCGTCTCCATACTTTCTTTCAGAAAAAGTTAGAACTCGTTCTCCTGAAAAAAATAATACCCGAACAAGTTAATGAACCTTACCACAAAAATGCCACTTCTGCACTGATCATTTCCTATGGGAAACAGCAGATTATCAGAATGACTAAATAGTTCCCATCCCAAAAATGGATGTCAGCGTCTGGCGACGGAAATTGAATTAATCTGCTTTGTCATAACTTCTTGAAATAGTTGCAACTATATCTTTAAAGTTATTCCGCGCATCTCAATCCAATTTCTTCACCAGCCAAAAACCCCACTTCTGGGATGGGAACTAAATGGTGCTATTTAATATGTTTTTTCCAGGAGCCAGCCTAAGTATTTTGATTTTACCTGATCCAGGGCCAGGATTTGTTTTATTGGTGGCAGTTTCAGGATTACTCCCAGAATAGCGGCCATTGCGCGGTGATTCAGGTGGGCGTGATTATCGAAGATCAGATTTTGCAATTTGCCGCGTTCGATGGCCATCATTACAGTGCGGTGGACAGAATCTATCGGAGTAATAATGTGCTCCGGTCGTCTTTTCATGGAGATGGCCCCGGTTGCACAATTGTTGGCACAAACTCCGCAACCGAGGCAGAGGTCGGTATTAACCCGGACTGTATTTTTTTCCTTATTTTCACTGAGTTCCAGAGCATCAACCGGACAAACTTCCAGACACTTGCGGCAACCGGTGCAAGCTTCTGCGTCGATTTCGGGCAAAAAAGCTGTAGTTTGTACCGGGTTCAACATACCAAAGCGCTTGGCAGCCAACAAGGCTTCACAACAGCAACCACAGCAATTGCAGATGAAACTGACTCCCTTTTGAGCATTTTCGCCAAATTGAACCAAATTATAGTCTGCGGCTCTTTGAATAATTGCCTGGCATTCTTCCTGGTGTCAAACGTCAATTAGAAAATACAAATCCGTCAATTAGACGTGTATAAATTTGGGTGTGATTAATGGTTTTTTCCTTTCTCTAAATTTAATTATTTTTCTTTTAGTTTTGGATTCTTTTTCTTGGCAGCCTCTGTTCGATAACTTTTTCCGGTTAACTCAAGGATTATACTGTGATGAACCAGCCGGTCTATGGCGCAGGCTGTTGTCATTTCATCTTTGAAGATTTTATCCCACTGGGAAAATACTAGATTACTGGTAATTATCACACTTTTTCTTTCATATCTTTCAGATAAAAATGTAAACAGAACTTCCATTTCTTCCCGGGATTGTTGAATGTAACCGATGTCATCTATTATAACTGCATCATATTTATCCAGTTTTTTTAATTCTCTTTCCAGCAGCAGGTCTCGTTTTTTTGTCAGAAGACGCTGAACCAGTTTATAGGCAGGCAGAAACAAGATGCGATAGTTTTTTCGTATCAACTCGTAGCCCAAGGCACAAGCAAGATGAGTTTTCCCCCTGCCGGGAAGTCCAAAGATAAGAATATTTTCGTTTCTTTCTAAAAAATTTCCTTCACAAAGTTGAGGAATCTGTCTTTTTACCTTCAGTGGGAATTTTTCTAACTCCAGAGCATCAAGAGTTTTGTCCATCGGGAGTCTTGATTCTCTTATATATCGCTTCACTCGGCGATGATATCTGTCTTCGGTTTCTGTTTCACACAAGGACAGGAGATATTGGCCAAAGCTCCAGTTTTCACGTAACGCTTCCACCGCATATTTTTCATAATGCTTTTTGAAGGAAGGCAAGCGTAATTGCTTCAGCAACGCAGATAAGGTGGTGTTGGTATTGGCTTCCATTATCTTACCTCCAGCATTTCTTTTGTGTGAGTATCTGAAAGCAGACCATCATAAATCGAGAGCTCTGGTTTATATATTTCCTGCTCCGGATATTCATGTTTCCAAGGACTTATTAAGCTTTCAACTTTGGTAAAATCAGGAAGTTCATTTTCTTCCATGAGTAGTTGCAATGCTTCCTCAACTTCCGATTCGCCATAATCCAGACAAAAATTCAATATTCTCAAATATTCCAAAGATGCTCGTCTTTCACTCAATTCCGTCAGTAAACTGTCGTAGGCTTTTCTAAAAATAAGATTTGGAAACATATAATATTGGTGATTCATTCGAATGAAAGCTCCAGGCTTTTTGACTAAACCTCTAACCAGATGCTGATATTTGATATTATGTTTGCCTGTCTGGTGAAGCCTCCTGGATTTCTGTTTCAACTTGTTTTTATAATAAACCTCCAAACGATCCTCATAAAGTTTAACCTTCACTCGGAATCCAATGAAACGGGAAGAAACTGAATAAAGATGTCCTTTTACACTGATTGTGGAGTTTTTTCTTACTCTTACCCTGAGTTCAGAATAATCCCTTAAATGTTTCACATTGACGTTTGACATCTTTTTAATTTCTTCTTTAATTTTTTCTTTGTGCAGATTGTTTGATTTATCTACTGCTTCTTGGATAAATTCCTGAACTTCTTCAACACTTTTAAAATCACAACTACCTCGAATCAGAAGACATTGCTTTATCCTCGATTTAAGATGCCCGTTATAGGACTCCACATCACCGTTTTGTTCTTTGGCTCCGATTCCTGTAGTTCGAGGTGTAATTCTAACACTTTCCATCAATCTCAAAAAATCCTGATTAAACTTCCTGGTAGATGGAATTTTTAACCTTTCCTCATCTTTTTGGTTGTCAGTCTTTGGAAATTTGCTACCTTTTTTAGTGGCAGTATTTTTACTGTCATTCTTATCAGAATGAGTGGCGGCACTCGAATTGTCGATTAGAAGATATTTTGGTTTCTTTCCAAGCACTTTGAGTGCCCCCCTCAATCCTGCCTTAATTGCTGTAAAACTCTCTCCATAACAAATCTTTGCATATTTCCAGTTGGAATATGGC
>JAWLEA010000202.1:0-4088 GCA_041686345.1 Polyangia bacterium
CAGAAGTATTATATTCTGGAGGGCTCTGACTCAGTTCATTGGCGGGCTTGGTATCTTGACTTTTTTCGTTTTTATTACTTCTCAGGGTAAATTTGCTCATCGTTTATTTGGGGCAGAAAGTCACAAAATAAGTTCTTCCAGACCAGTACCTGGTTTGCAAAATACGGTTAAAATTCTTTGGGTTATTTATGCTGGGTTGACTTTATTTATTGCTCTGGCACTGGTTGTTGCTGGCATGTCATTATTTGACAGTTTCTGTCATTCTTTTACTGCTCTCTCAACCGGAGGATTCTCTCCCCACGATGCCAGCATTGAGTATTATCGGCTCTCAGGACATTCCAACTACATCTGGATAGAATACATTCTGATTCTGGGAATGTTATTCGGTGGAATTAATTTTCTGATTCACTATCGATTGTTGAAACGGGATGGAAAGCCCTTGTGGGATAATCTGGAGATGCGCTATTTCTGGAGCATAATTGGTATTTTTTTGCTGATTATGTTTTTGGAACGTGTTTTCAAAGTTGAACCTTTCAATTTTTCCCTGTTTTCTGCTGATTCCTGGTTAAGAGTTGAAGAGGAATTTCGTCTGATTCTTTTCCAGATTACTTCAATTCTTACTACTACAGGATTTGGTACCCGTGATATTGGTACTGCCTATTTCGGTCAGGCGGCAAAGCAATTATTTTTGATCCTCATGATTATTGGGGGTTGTGTAGGTTCTACAGGCGGTGGCATAAAAGTTCTGAGAATAGGCATTCTTTTCAAGCTCATTCAGCGTGAGGTTTACAAAATTCTGGCTCCCAGACATGCCGTCAACAAAGTCATAATTGATGGAAAGGCAGTGGGAATAGAAGAATTACAAAGAGTGAGCGGCCTCTTTTTCATCTGAATATTTTTCTTGATCATCGGTGGCTTGATAACAGCTTTTCTTTCCCATCATGATGCCTATTCTTCTTTTTCAGGAATGTTCAGTGCTTTAGGTAATATAGGTCCCTGCTATCTTTCAGTTGATGAGATGGGTAAATTGAGCCCTGCAATAAAACTGACTTATATAGCCGGGATGCTGGCAGGACGTCTGGAAATTTTGCCAGTATTATTGCTTTTCAGTCCCCGAGCTTGGAAAAATTGATCTTCAGTCAATAATCTAATATTCTTAACGGCAATAACACTAATTTTTTTGTGGAGTATTTATTATGTACGTAATTGTAGCAGGTTCCGGTCTGGTGGGCAAAGGCATTATTGACGTCCTTGTTCAGAACAAACATGATGTAGTTGTCATTGATATAAACAATGAGGTGTGCGAATCTATTTATGCTGAAACAGGAGTTATGGCGGTAAATGGCAATGCTACCAACAAGAATATTCTTCTTGAAGCAGGCGCGGAAAAGGCAGATGTGCTAATTTGTCTCATGCCCAATGATGCAGATAATCTGGCTACAGGACTATTGGCAAAAAGCCTTCAGATTCCCCGGGTAATAGGCAGGTTGAAAAATCCTCAATACGCAGATGCATATAACTTGGCTGGTAATCACCATTGTCAGGGCGGTTGATCTGCTCTTGAACCAGGTTATAGTGGAAGTGGAACAGCCTAAAGTTAAGCACATAATGCTCATAGCCGACGGGAAAGCAGGTATATATTCCGTCAAAATTCCTGAAGAAAGCAAGGTTCCGGGACAAACCGTAACCGATGTTGTTAAAAACAAAGATTTCCCGAAGGAATGTGTATTCATGGGTGTCTACAAAGAAGACAAGGGCAAATTCATAATTCCTCGAGGTGACTATGAATTTGAGGAAAAAGACAACGTTTTTCTTATTTCCAAAAGTCAATATATTAAAGAGGCCACAGATTTTATGATCAAGCCTGAGAAAAAATTCCTGAGAAAAATGTAACTTTTGCTCTAATTGAGGTTTATTTTGTTGAAAATCATAAATTACTTGTATCGATTGTCTCTTTTCCCTCTGTTGATGCAATTAATTACTTTGATAGTATTTGTCATTCTTATTGCAGGTGGATTGTCAGCCAATACATCAGATATGGGGTTTGCTCGAGTACTGCGCAATACCAATTTTGCCAACCTTATCGTCTGGTCCTACTGGTGGCCTCTCATTGTTCTGTCCGCAATTTTTCTCGGACGTGTCTGGTGTACAGTGTGTCCAATGGAATTGATAACTTCACTGGCAGCACGATTCGGTTTGCGTCGTAAACCGCCAACTTTTTTTCGCTCTGGATGGATAATAACTCTTTTTTACATCTTAATTCTATTTGGCGGAATCCATGTTTTCAAGATCCATCGGGTTCCTTTTCGAATGGCAATATACATGATAATTCTCTTTGGTACTGCTGTTGTGACGGGCCTGCTTTTTTCTCGAAATGCCTTTTGTCAACATGTGTGTCCGGTAGGGCATCTTCTTGGTCTTTACGCCAGGTTGGCTCCTCTGGGTTGGGGAGTCAAAGACCCTGACCTATGCACCAATTGCAAAGATAAGTCATGTGTTTCCAATAAAACAGCTTATGAATTTCAGGGACGCAGCTGCGGAGTTGGACTGATGCCGGCCAAAATACAGGATAATACCCAATGTCTCCTTTGTGGACACTGTTTGAAAGCCTGTGATCGTAATAATCCCGGTACTGAGGGACGTCCAAATCCACGATGGCTCAAACGACGCTGGTTTCAAGATTTGCTTACCCTCAAAGCTTTTACTCCGGCTCAGGCTTTTTTCTGCCTTATTGTCTCCGGTTTTGTTATTTATGAAGTATTTACCGAATGGAGTATTGCCAAACAATTGCTCCTTTTTTTGCCTGCTCTTTTACAACAAAAACTAAACTTCAGCAGTGTTCTGGGGAAAGGTCTGACTGTTTCCCTGCTTCTGTTTTTTGTGCTTCCAGCAATTATCTGGCTTCTGCCCTATATTCTATTTCGACTGGCAGGAGGTAAAATCAAATTTGGCGATTATATCCTTAATTTTGGAATAGCTTTTATTCCAGTGATGGCTGCAGCTCATGCTGTTAAGGCAATTCTAAAGATGAAATCCCGGATTCCCTACTGGATCTATCTCAAATCCGATCCGACCGGGAAAGCTACAGCCGATAAAATCCTGGATGGAAAAATTCAACTTGGAGACTTGCCCGGATGGGCAGAAAACCTGATCACAGGTTTCTCTATTTTGCTGATGGTTGGCGGTATCTGGTTAAGTTTGGTTATTATTCGCAGATTGATTACAAGATATCTTCCCGATTCGGGATGGAGAGGATTGATTTTCTACCTGATCACTGCAGCTTATGGAAGTTCTTTTTTAGTAATACTCCTTGCTTGGCGGGTTATTTAGAACTATTCAGTTACCTTTTCAAACAAACGAACAACACCATTATGCCCCCTTTGATATTGAAGGAAATGAACGACCTGTCGGTGCAGGTGTAGACCCCGGAGCCTTTGAATATCTAGTTCCCATCTCAGAAGTGGTGTTTTTGGCTGGCAAAGAAGTTTGCCTCAGATGCGCGGAGTAACTGCGAAGACATAGTTGCCACTATATCTAACAGTTATGACAAAGCAGATGAGGTGAAATTCCGTTGTCAGACAACGATATCCATTTTTGGGATGGGAACTATCTACCTTGAAACAACTACTGGTACCTATTATGCAACAAAAATCTACCAAATACCTCATTGCAGGAGGCGGTCTATCCGGACTTACTTTTGCAGATTTTCTGGATACTGATGACTGGCTCATTATTGAAAAGGAGCGTCTGCCCGGTGGTTATTCAACTACGGATTGTCAGGAAGGTTTTTGTTTTGATTGGACAGGTCACTGGCTCCATCTTAAAGAGGGAATCAACGATTGGATTCGCCACTATACCAACCTCCATCTTCAAAAAGTAGAAAGAAACGCCCAAATCTGGTTCAGGGGCAATTATATGCCTTATCCCTTCCAGACCAACCTCGCCAGTCTCGATCGCAAGCTTCGCCTTGAATGTCTCCGGGAATTCCTGCAGCGTCCCCGGCTTGAAGGCAATACCTTTGCCGATGTTCTTATCAGCAATTTCGGACGGGGTATTTATCAGCATTTTCTGCTTCCATACAACAGCAA
>JAWLEA010000060.1:0-17819 GCA_041686345.1 Polyangia bacterium
GGAATTTTATCTCATCTGCTTTGTCATAACTTCTTGATATAGTGGCAACTTAGAGTTCTCGTTTCAGAATGCAAGGTCATCACCTGAAGCACGGAAATTGAATTAATCTGCTTTGTCGTAACTTCTTGAAATAGTAGTGGCTATATCTGCGAAGTTACTTCGCGCATCTCAATCCAATTTCTTACTCAGTTAATAACCTCTATTCTGAAACGAGAACTATCTGCGAAGTTATTGCGCCCATCTGAAACAAACTTCTCATTCAGTTAATAACCCCCATTCTGGGATGTCATCGTCTGGGACGGGAACTACTTATTCTTCATCTTCTCTTTTTTTGATGATTTCTTTAGCTCCGTCAATGGAGTTAATCAGACTTTCTTTCACTCTGTTGAAAGATTCATTGCTGATGGAACTGGCAGTATCAAGAGCCATATTTACTGTGGCTGCCATGGTTTTGGATACACTTCCACCCATATCTTCGACAGCTGAAAGGGATCCATTAATAGCTCCAACAGCAACCTTGCCAACATCTTCCCCGGAATCGGAGGCTGATTTGATGGCAGTTCCAACTGCATTTTCAATAGATTTGGTAACTTCAACACTGGTTCCGGTGAGACCGGCAACAATATTGCGGATTGATTCATTAACTGTTACCGAGACATCTCCACCAATAGCTGCTGTTGATTGAACAACACCCCTGATAATATTGGTAATGGCTTTGTCAAGATCGGCTCTGATTTCTTCGAGTCCGGTTATAACACCTTTGACAGTTGCTCCAAGAGCCTTGACACTGCCCTGGGTTGTTTCATTGGCACTATTGACTGTTCCTCCAAGACTGAGAAGACTGTTGTTGACTAATTCAGTAGCAGTTTTGATGGAATCGCCCCCAACTTCATTAATCATTTTAATAGAAGATCTGGCAATTGAGGTAGTGGCTTCACTCATTTCGTCGACAATATTTCTGATATCTTTAATGGCAGCTATAATTCTTTCCTTGACAGTTTTCATCACCATATCAGCTGTCTCATCCATATCTTTTACCACTTTGATAACCGTATCTTTAAAATTTTCTGAAAACCAACTAAGCATTATTTCCTCCTGAATGTGAAGAACCGCTCCAAAAAACCGGAGAGTTCAAATTTGTATTTCTTACTTGTTTTAACCGAATAAAAATAATTTGTTTTTCATGACGCATTATGTCATTAATAATAACTATTTTAGAAATTGTCAATCCAAGATCGGATAAATCCTCAGAAGTTCGAGTGATTTATCCCAAAGTACCCTGTCTGAATTTTTCAAATTCCAGAAGTAACCAGTTCCAGTTTCAAAAAGGAAGGTCATCTTTTGATAACGAAATTTTAATTTAGTTTTGTTTGCCGATCTTGTTTGCTATGGATGAGATTACATCTTTATGCGCCATCCAGGTAAGAATTTTTAATTTCAGATAATCCTCACTCATGAAATAATAACCTTTAAAATTACCATAACGGGATGAACGCCCGGAATCCTTGATCAGATACCAATACTTGTCCTTGGATTTGTCAAAATAATGACCGGTCACGTGAACTCCGTGGTCGTCGGTAGTAGTTTTGTTACTTATTCTGAATTCCCGGGAATGTTTATCGATCAACCCAACGGGCAGATCGAAAGTGGGAACAAAGAAAATATCTTTTTCGGGAATTTTGCCTGGTTCGCTGACATCTCCACCAACTACAAAACCATATCCTTCCTTCACCCCGTCTCTGAGCAATTTTGTCCACAATTCCAAGGGTAGATTGATATAATCTTCCGATCTCCACCAGTTATCGGGAACATCCAGCAAGCCTCTGGTAAAATAGGGATGGGACAAGGTAGACATGGTTACAACATAATCATCAATTTTTAAACCCGTTACCTGATTTAAAAATTGTTTGGGGGTGTATTCCTTTTTTTCCCAAACAAATTTTCGAGGAGGCTCGCCCATATACTTATTCAAAATTGCCTTGACCATGACCAAATTTGCTTCTTCATTCCACAAATTATTAACTCTGATAAAATTAAGAAAGGATTTCAATTCGTTGACCATCGGAGTGTGATCATATTTTTCTCCCGGAGTGGTTACCCCTTTATAGGCTTGATAAGGAACAACCCCATATTTTTTATAAACATTCAAAAGAGCATTGGGTTCATCTCCCTGGGATACATAGGAAAAACCCTTCATTTTTATGAATCTCCTGGCTTTTTCCACATATTCCCAATAAACAGACCACATTTCGCTGAGTTTTATCTGTTTTTTGGATAAACGCAGGATCTCTGATTCAAAAAAGGAAGTTGAAGCAAAAGACCAGCAAGTTCCTGTGTAATATTGAGGTGCCGGAGGCAAATGAGGAATTTTTTGGAATTGTTCTAGTTTTTTGGGATAATCCAGAGTTGAAATATCGGATTTCAGAATTTTCCTGTTTTCCTTTTTCAATTTTCTTTTTTCTTTTTGCTTTTTAACAAATTGCTCTATTTCCTTATTGTGTTTTTCCTGAGTTTTTTCCCGTTTGCTTTTTATTTCTTCAAGAATTTTATCCTTCTTGTATTTTTTGTAGAAAACCGCATTCTGACCGTCTTTTGCAGGCTTGTAAACAAAAGGTTCCCCTTTGATTTCCCGGAGCCATTTTTTCTTTTCTTTTTTGTTAAGATTATTTTGGTTCTGATCCTTACCGGATTTTACACCGGATTTCTGATTCTTTTTTACCACTTGGTTTTTTTCTTCTTTTTTCGAATTCCGTTCTTCTGGAGACTGCTTCTGACAGGAAAATATGAAAAGTGTAAAATAGCAAAGAAAAAAATAATTGAGTTTTGACAAAACCATTTGCCGCCTCCCGAAAAATAATTATCGACACCAAATAATCCACACCTCAAAAAGAAAGATCATCGTCTGCAATTCGGAATTTGAATTGAGTTGATTTGTGCAGCTTCTTGAAATAGTTTCAACTTGGAGTTTCCAGCTCAAACTGTAAAATTTTGGAAAAAATTAATTTATAAAACAATATTGATTTTCTTTAAAAGTTCAACATAATTCCCTTGAGGAGGAAAAATGAAATATATCGGTGCCCATGTAAGTATAGCCGGAGGAATTTCCAATGCACCCCTGAATGCTGCTGCGATAGGTGCCTCAGCTTTCGGAATGTTCACAAAAAACCAGAGGAGATGGCAAGGATCGGAATTAGAAAAAAAAGAAATTGATGAATTTCAAAAAACCATGGAAGAAAATAATTTCAAACCCGAACAGGTGCTGGTTCATGATTCCTATCTTATCAATCTTGGGAATCCCAATCCCAAAAAGAGAAACCGTTCCCAAAAAGCTTTTCTGGATGAAGCCAGACGCTGTGAAAAACTGGAACTTCCACTCCTCAACTTCCATCCAGGCAGTCATCTTGGAAAAATATCTCCAGAGAAAAGTCTCGATCTCATAGTTGCAGGAATCAACCAGACCCTGACTCAAACTTCAGACCTGATTCTGGTAATAGAAACTACAGCAGGACAAGGCAATTATCTTGGAGACAAATTTGAACATCTGCACTACTTAATCGAACATTGTAACAATAAAGACAGGATTGGTGTCTGCCTTGATACTTGTCATATTTTTGGAGCCGGTTACGATATTTCAACTGTCGAAGGCTACAAAAAAACCATGGAAGAATTTGAAAATACAGTTGGATTCAAATATCTCAAAGGAGCTCACCTCAACGACTCCAAAATAGAAATTGGAACAAATCGTGACCGTCATGCTCCTCTGGGAGAAGGATTAATCGGGCTGAAAGCCTTCAAATTACTTATGGAAGATCCGCGCTTTGACAACATTCCCCTAATCCTGGAAACACCAAAACCGAAAAAATGGAAAGAAGAGCTCGAGCTGCTGTCTGGTTTTATTCCTGATGGAAATTGAAAGTCATTTCTATTATCCCCTGGAATAAATTCAAGAATAAATTAGTTCATCCTTAAAAATTTATTTATCTGGTTTGAGTCTGGTTTGCTCAAGTGCAGTAAAAGTAAAAGTTACAATCAGACAGATGAGGCAAAATTCTGTTTTCAGACAACACTTTCCTTTTTAAAAAGGGAATCAGTTAAAACTTGACATTTTCCTTTGTAGGAATAAAAAATACGACTGGTTTAATAACTTATGATATTTTCAATCGGTTTTGCAAACCTCGAAGTCAAACCAGAGCTGTTTTTTTCAAAAAAAGTGGTTTTGATTTCACAATAAATTCAAATTTAATTCTATATTTTGATTTAAAACCGATCCAAGAAAGGACTTTAAATAATGACAACAAAAGTAGCTATTAATGGTTTTGGACGAATAGGACGCGCTGTTATGCGTTTGCTCACAACAATCGAGAATGATTTTGAAGTAGTAGGCATCAATGATCTTACCGATCCTGAAACTTTGCTTCACCTGCTTAAATATGACTCGGTTCATGGCACTTTTCCTCAGGCTCAACTTAAAGACAACACCATGATCATCGGTGATCACAAACCTCAGATTTCAGCTATCAAAGATCCTGCCCAGCTGCCTTGGGGCGAATTGGGAGTTGAGTTGGTTTTTGAATGTACCGGGATTTTCAGAACCCAGGAAGGGGCTCAAAAACACATTACAGCCGGAGCTAAAAAAGTAGTCATCAGCGCCCCGGCCAAATCCGATATTGCCACTTTCGTTATGGGAATCAACCATGAAGAATACGATCCCGATGTCCATCACATAGTTTCCAATGCTTCCTGTACAACCAACTGTCTTGCCCCTGTAGTTCAAGTTCTTCATTCCCGTTTCGGAATTGAAAGTGCTTTGATGACTACTATTCACTCTTATACTTCATCCCAGTGTATTCTCGATCTGCCTCACAAAGATCTGCGTCGTGGCAGAGCTGCCGCGGTTTCCATGATTCCTACCACTACCGGTGCTGCCAAAGCCATTGGTCTGGTTATTCCCGAATTAAATGGCAAAATCAACGGTATGGCTGTAAGAGTTCCAACCCCCAATGTTTCCATGGTAGATCTGGTAGCTGAATTGAAACAGGAAACAAACGCCGGTGAAATTAATGAAGCTATGACAGCAGCAGCCAAAGATGGTCCCTTGTCGGGAAGACTTTTTGTTTCCAAAGAACCATTGGTTTCAGTGGATTATATGAGCAATACAGCTTCTTCTACGGTTGATCTGGACTTCACCTCAACCTGTGGAAAACAAGTAAAAATAATTTCCTGGTATGACAATGAATATGGCTATTCAGCCCGTCTCATCGATCTGGCTTCCCATATCGCCAATCAGATGTAACAACTGACAAGATTAATTCCAGGCACCGACCTCAAAGAAAGGTGCTCATCTGAAACCGAATTTTAACCTCGCCAAACTTGTAATTACCTGAATGACTGGCTGAGGAATTAATCTTCGTTCTCAGATCAAATATTTTTGTCTCAAAACAACAATCCAAGCTTCCCGCGTTCTTTCATCAATTTTGAGTTAACGCGGGAATCAGCTTCAGGAATGAGGTTTATATGATGAGCATAATTTCCATTGAAGACCTTCCCATAGAAGGTGAGCGGGTTTTTATCAGAGTTGATTTCAATGTTCCCATTAATAAAAATGGACAAATTGAAGATACTACCAGAATTGACGCGGCTCTCCCTACCATAAAACATGCCCTGCGCAAAAAATCTAAAATAATTCTGGCTTCCCATCTCGGAAGACCCGGGGGTAAAATCAATAAACAACTTTCCCTGGAACCAGTGGGAAAAATTCTGGCTGAAAAACTTGATACAGAAGTTATTCTCAGCGATTATCCCGTCGGAGATGTGGCTGAAAAACTGGCCCAGGATCTGGGCAAAAGTAAAATTCTGCTTCTGGAAAATCTGCGTTTTGATCCCGGTGAAAAGAAAAACGATCCCGCTTTTGCCAAAAAATTGGCAGGCATGGCTGAAATATATGTAAACGATGCTTTTGGAACTGCTCACAGAGCTCATGCTTCCACAGCCGGCATGGTATCTTATTTTGACAAAAAGGGTGCCGGATTCCTGCTTACTGAAGAAATTCGTTTTTTCCAGAAATTGCTTAAAACTCCGGAAGAACCTTTTCTTGCCATTCTAGGCGGAGCCAAAGTCAGCGACAAAATCGGCGTTATCAAAAATCTGCTTGACCGGGTTCAATCTCTGATAATAGGAGGAGCCATGGCCAATACTTTCCTTAGTGCTGTCGGTGTTGAAATGGGCAATTCACGCGTGGAAAAAGACAAGATGGTTCTATGCAAAGAATTGATCAATTCAGCTCGAGCCCGCAATATCAAGTTCCTGCTTCCCAAAGACCTGATCATAGCTGAAGATATTAATTCAGAAGCTTCTGATGTAACAACTCTTGAAAAGGGTGTCCCTGAAAATATGATGGCTCTCGATATTGGTCCTGCCAGCCGAAAATTTTTTGCCGAGGAAATACAAAAAGCTCAAACCATTTTCTGGAACGGTCCCATGGGAGTTTTTGAAAATTCTGTATTCGCTCGAGGAACTAACAGTATTGCCAAAAATGTAGCCGAAAACAAGGGTCTCACTGTGGCAGGAGGCGGAGATTCCGTCTCAGCTATCAATAAAGCCGGGTTTTTTGAAAAATTTAATCACATATCAACTGGAGGAGGAGCATCCCTCGAAATGATGGAAGGTAAAAACCTTCCAGGAATCATGGCTCTCCTGTAAACACATTTATAAGGATTTAAAAATGAAGAGAAAACTGCATGTTTATGGTAACTGGAAACTCCACAATAAAATTCGGGAAAGTGAAGAATTGGCCAAAGCCGTCAAGGAAGGTTCAACAAAATACAAGGACAAGGTAAATATCGGAGTTGCTCCAGTATATACTTCCCTGATCAATGTCTGTAACATTCTTGGTGATAACTCAACAGTCAAACTCCTTGCTCAAAACGGTTATCCCAAACCAAAAGGCGCTTTTACCGGCGAAGTTTCCTTTCCCCTGTTGAAAGATGCTGGTTGCCGGGGTGTAATTATAGGTCATTCTGAAAGAAGACATCTCTTCAACGAATCCAATAAACTTATCAGTGAAAAGGTGGAATCTGCTCTGCAAACCGGACTGGATGTCACTTTATGTCTTGGTGAAACCCTTGAACAAAGAGAAAATGGCGAAACCTGGAAAATTATCGAAAAACAACTAACCTCCTGTATGTTTCACGTTCCCCCAACTTACAGGGAAAAACTGGTAATCGCCTACGAACCGGTTTGGGCCATAGGAACAGGCAAAACCGCCACTCCCGAACAAGCTCAGGAAGTTCATTCCCAAATCAGAAACAAACTCGAAAAATCATGGCTTAAAGATACTTCCGAAAAAATAGCTATCTTATATGGCGGCAGTGTCAAACCCAAAAATGCCAAATCTCTTTTTGAGCAGCCTGATATAGACGGAGCTTTGGTTGGCGGTGCCTCTCTTGATCCTGAAAGTTTCCTCAAAATTATAGATATTGCCTCCCAAATCCAATAAAATGACTACCCCTAAATCCCATCGAATTCCTTTTATGGAAGCTGCCTTGCTTGAAGCTCAAAAAGCTGCCTCCAAAGGAGAAGTTCCCGTGGGTTGTGTTGCCGTCTGCAACAACCAAATCATAGCCAGTAATCACAATCGCAGGGAAGAAACAGGTGACCCCGGGGCTCATGCTGAAATGCTGGTTTTAAGAGAAGTCGGCAAACAAAAGAAAAGATGGAATTTGTCAGAAATAGATCTATACGTTACCTTGGAACCTTGTCCCATGTGTGCCGGAGCTCTGATAAATTCAAGAATTTCAACTCTGGTTTATGGAACTGATGACCCCAAAAGAGGTGGAGTCAGATCCCTTTATGCAATCTGCGAAGATCCTCGACTCAACTACCAATGTCAAGTTGTACCAGGCATTTTAAAAGATAAATGCCGCCAAATTTTAAGTAATTTTTTCCAAGAATTGAGAAAGAGTTAATCTTAGTTTCATGTTCCGATTTTTTTTGCTTTTTCTTACAATCGCAAGCGTTTCCTGTAATGCAGATCCCGATAAATTGGGGAAAAAAGTAAGACGCTCCAGTTATTCCAAACCCAAAAAGACCAAAAAAAACAAAAAGACCAAAAAAAACAAAATATTCGGCAAACTTTCCCAAAATTCCCGTTTGCTGGTAATGGCCGCAGATCTCAAACTGGCTTCCAAGAAAAAACACCGAGTTGGGGTTATTTACCTTAAAGGCGAACAAGCTTTGCGGTCTTTGAATCTGATGCAGTTGATCAACGAAAAAAGCGACATCGGGTGCAACACCGATTGGATCATGCATGTATGGACCAAATCCAGGCACACTAAAGTGGAAATCATGTGGAAATGCCACAAAATAAAGATCGGTGATGATATTTATCAACTTGAAGATACTCCCCGCAAAGTCTTCTCAACTTTAATCATAAAAACCCGGCTACATCCCAATCACTGGCTTTCTTTTCTTGAAGTTCCCATTGTCCACAGCCCTAAAATGGTAATTGAAACAATTAAAAATTTTGTGGAAGAAATTATTCCGGAAAATTTTGCCGCTAAAAGGTTTCCCTCTTTTACCGTGGTTACAGAGATAACCTCTTCCTTGCCCAAAGATCTTTCCAAATTGGATTCCAAAGTTAAAGCTATTCGAACCAGGATTAAAAAGAGATTCAAGATTTTTGCCAAGAGTGTCAAAAAAAAGGGGGGAAATTCAATCTTCAAAGTTCTTGAGCCTCAACCTCGCAAAGAATATTTTGGGAAATTTTTACGAGCTCGCTGGGAAATGACAGTTCTTTGCAAATTGGGAACCAACTCAACCATGATGTATTGGTACAGCAACCATCCCAAAATTGGATTTGATTCAATGAATATTCCATCCAAATACAGATTAATTGCTGTAGAAAAAAACGATAAAAATATTCCATCCCTTTCTTCACGGTTATCCACTCTTTCACTTGATCCTCCCATTAAACTCAAAAACTAAACTAGTTCCCATCCCAGAAGTGGGGTTATTGGCTGGTGAAGAAATTGGATTGAGATGCGCGGAATAACTGCGAAGACATAGTTGCCACTATTTCAAGCAGTTATGACAAAGCAGATTAATTCAATTTCCGTTGCCAGACGATGACATCCATTTTTGGGATGGGAACTAACTAGGTGTAAAATGAAAAAAAAGCCTTTGTATAAAGACCCAAAAACATATCTCAAAGCTAAAGCCCGCAATAGAAGGTGGAGCTTTACCCTTAAAAACAATCAGATACGAGGTGCCCTGGTAAACGGAACTCTTCTGGTTAAAGAAATGCGCAAAAATTTTGAATTGGGTATTTTGGAAAGTTATGCCTTGGGTCAGGCCTATCTTGCAACTGCACTCCTGGGAGCAAATTTACAGGGAAATGACTATTTAACTCTTGAAATGGATTCCACCGGAGCTTTCAAAGGCTTCTACGCCCAAACTAATTCCCGTGGTGAAATTAATGGTTATCTAAAATCATTCCGGATAGACAAAGAAATAAAATCTCTTTCCCTTAAGCCTTTTATTCAGGGAGGAACTATCAGTATCACCAAATATCTTGAGGATGCCAAAACTCCTTATAAGGGTAATGTTTCCATCCAATTCAAGAATATTGCCGAAGATCTTTCCCTTTATTTCCTGCAATCAGAACAGACCCCTTCTACTTTTATCTTCAGCATCAAATTCGATAAAAAGGGTGAAATAAGCGGAGCGGGAGGATTGTTTCTCCAGGTTTTTCCAGATACTCCCACCGAAATTCTTGATGAAACCGATAGAATTATAACCAGTTTGCCTTCTTTGGGAGCTTATTTTGCAAATGAAAAAATGGGGGACGATTATATTAGAAAACATTTTAAAAATCTGGAACCGAAAATTCTTGACAAGCATAGAGTGGAATTCTGGTGCAGATGTAGTGCCCCGAAGATTAGTGCTTATCTTAAGCTTTTACAGACAGACGAACTTCAAAAGATTGCCGCGGAAGGCCCTTTTCCTCTGGAAATAAAATGCAACAAATGCAATTCTCCCTACTATTTTGATAAAAAAGACATTTTAAAAATCATTGAAGAAAAGAAAAAAGAGAAGAAATAATTTTTTCAGGCTCCGTCTAATCAAAGAGAGACGGAAGATTGCAGTAGAAAAAAGTATAATAGAAAAGAGGAACTTTGGGGGTAATTTTATAGGTTTTACTCCAGACATTGAGAGGAAGTTCAGAAGAAAGAAGTTTGGGGGAAGCAAATTTGGCAAGATATCGATTGAAATTAACTTTTTTGCCAGTTTTGAATTTTTTATATCTTTGTAATATACGGCATTGTAGCCCACATTTTGCCGGCTTTTTGGATTTTTTGCCCAGGATAATTCGATTTTTTATTTCCAGAAGAGAGTTTATCCTTTTGCTGCGTTTTTCGATTATGGATTTTTTATTTTGATTGTATTTACGCGTTTTGGAAAGGATTTTGCGGAATTTTTTGACCCTGCTTTTATCTTTACCCAATTGCATAATAGAAACCAGAGAAGAAAGATATCTTTCAGAAGATGGTTTCATTGAGAATGCCTTTTTAAAATAATTAAGGGCATCATCAAGCTTGCCTTTGCGTTGTTTCAATAACCCCAAACTATAATAAAGGCGGGGAGGGGGATCTTCCTGAACCCGGGCATAATCCAGCAGACTTTTTGCCTTTTTGAATTTACCTTTCTCCAAATAAAGATATCCGAGATTAGTTAAAATCAAAGCTGAATTAGGGCTCAAATTCATCATTTTTTTTAAAATCCTGATAGCTCCGTTATAATCTTTTTTTTCTTCCAATAAAGAAGCTTTGACAACATTAAGATGGATATTCTCGGGAAAAAGCTGCAAAGCCTGGGATAAGAATTTTTTGGTAAGCTTTTTGTCTCCAAGAGTTCTGATTGTTCTGAATTTCAGTTCATAAATGTAATCTTTGGGAGTATTGAATTGCTTGGCAGCTTTATCAACAAAATAATCGGTTAGATCGGGATATTTTGATTTCCAAGCCAAAACAGCAAGATTGAAATAAAGACGTCCCTTGAAATTATAATTGGCAAAAAGCTTTTCGATGGTAAACAAAATCCCAACTCGATTGGTGGGAAACAACCAACTGTAAAGGAGCCACGGATCTTTGGAAACAAGCTGGGTAAACATCTTACGAGCCTGAACATTTTTACCAAGTTTGAAAGCCATAAAAGTTCCAGTTGACAGATAGGTCGGCAGATTGCCAGCGAGATTAATCGCTGTTTGCAATGATTTGTATCCTTTCGTCTTATAACCATTCTCCCAATAAACCCTGGCACACCAATAATGAAAAGTATGCTCGCCTTTGGACAATTCCGGGCTGTTGGAACATAACTGCAAGGCGCTTTTTTCTTTGTTCATTAATCGAGAGGTCAATAAAAACAGAGTGTGAATTTCAGGAGATTTATGAATTTTCAGAGCTTTGACAAAATAATTACCACCTTCTTTCAAATTTCCCGAAAAAATCTGTTTTACCCCTTGTAAAACAGAAACTCTCATATCCCTGACTGCTTCAACTTGATGAGCTTTTCCGGCGGATAAATTTATAAAAGGAACAGACAAGAAAATAATAATAAAGAAATAACGTTTCATTTTTTACACCTTAGATAAGAATGGGGGGTTATTGGCCTGGTGAAGAAACTGGTTTCAGATGCGCGGAATAACTTCGCAGATATAGTTGATGCTATTTCAAGAAGTTATGATAAAATTGATTAATTCAATTTCCGTTACCAGACGATGACATCCATTTTTGGGATGGGAACTAGATAATTGTCGAACCAGTGGAGAAAGGAAATCGCATTTTTCCAGGCAATTGCTTTCTTGATTTTTTGGTTGCTTCCTCTTTGATAATTCTGATGGTTCTGTCCGAATAGGAAAAAACAAGTTTGAAATTACTTAAAAAAGTTCCTCCCAACAGCGCATCTATTTTTCTTCCTGTTTCAACACAAAGAGAAGAGAAAAACTTATCATCCATTATTGTGGTCAGGGTATTTTTGATATTAGTCTTCAGGGGTAACTGCTCAAAGGCGAGATCATAAATTTCTGTGAGAGGAGCTGAAACAACTCCGTTTATGGTAACTACTTCAACACTTCCATAATCAGACCTGTCCTGCCAGCCTAATTTATCCATCAGGCTCTGACTGACAACATTGAAAGAAGCTCCGGTATCGACAAGACAAAGAACACTTTCTTCTTCAACCTTCATTTGAACCAGATGACGATTAGGACCTATATTGGTTTCATCTCCGTTGACAGCCCTGAATCTCCCTCCTCCTGCCAGATCAAAATCCACAACATCAGTTGCCTCTTCGGGAATTTGATCAATGAACAAAGTTATCGTTTGATCGGGATAATCTATTTCCCAATTAAAGTGTTTTAATAGAGCAACTCCGATTATACCACCGATATAATGCCCATCATCTGTCCAATCTTCAAAAACCATTTTTAAATCTGGAAAGAAAAAACCCAATCCGGTTGCATCCAAGGTTTTAATTCCTGATTCACTATCAAAGTGCCCGATGTCAACCAAATTGACCGGACTGCCCGTATCAACTACAAAGGAACCGCTACCGGGTTCTCTTGCAATCGCAAAAGGAATTACCGGCACATAATCATCAAAATTAAAGGAGATTTCTTCTCCCCCTTCACCTTCATACTGAAAAATTTTGTGATCTTCACTGCAGCTCAATCCGATAATTAGAAAGACAAATAATGCTGAGTAAACAAAATACCGGTATAACATGGTTCAGTCAACCATCCCGATGATGTTGCGACGCTGGCGAGCTAATTGAAAAGCTTGTTTTATATCTTTGAATATTCTTTTTCCCGGAGGGAGACCTTCAAGCTCCAATTTATGTGAATTGTCTTCGGTGCTGGGATCGGTAGTAGTGAGAATAATCCGACTTACTCCCAGAATTCTGTCAAAGAAACTCTGATGGAACTCTATATCCCTTATTCGCCACATCTCCAGATTATGAACAGTTTTAGAAAGAACCCCGGATTCATATTCGAGGTTGAGGGAAGTAACTTTGTAGCGTTCATTCCTTCGCTTCAATCTAATCCAGACGATCATGCCCAGTCCGGTAAAAAATACCATCAGAGGAAACAAGACCGTCAAGTATTTGGACCAATCGGTGTAAATCAGCATGACAATCATCATTACTATACCCGCAAGGGAAAGGAGGATTGATTTCAGGATAAAACCAAAATCCGCCTGCCATTTGGGGCATCCCTGCCAGATAAGTTTCTCTTCAGCGGGACTATCATCACCACCACCGGAACTAAGTGGATTGCTTTGTTCATTACTCATTGTTTGCAACCTTCCTGAAACTGACAACACAGAGTTTTCACTGCCTGGTTCTGACAAAGTTAAAACCGGCAATGAGAATAATAAAACGGTTTATTTTGAACCCAAGGCGCTCTGAAGACGTTTGAACACCATTTCTTTTCTTGAAACCGGCAAAGTAACCCTGGTAGGCATTCCACCTCTGATATCAAGAATATCAAGCAGATTTATGTTTGAATCAAAAGATACTGCTATAGTAATATTGCCAGAAAATTCAATAATTGCAACAGAAGTGATCTTTTGACCTTCCAGAAGCAGGGTGGTTTTATCGAACCTGGTACCAGTATCAACTTTCAAATAAGCTATTTGATTGTTCACCTGGAAAAACTTGCTCAATTCCTTTGATTTTTGAGCCAGAGGCAAAAATTCAACTGCGCTAGATTTTATTGCTTTCCATAAAAAGGACTTTTTGGTTTCAGGATAACCGACTAAAAACTGAATTATTCTGTTTTTAAGATCAAGATTTCCGTATTCAGCTCTAAGTGCATTATCAATTATAACTGCAATTTTACCAGCTTGTCCTGTTCTGGCATCAATAATTTCGGCATCTCTGTCAAAACCCTGATATATTTCTTCCCCCCCCTTGATCCATTTGGCGGCGCAATAAAGACCATCCAGATCCCCATGACAGACGATAGTGTCAACAGGACCAGCTTTTTGAACAAGTTGGGGTGTTATCATGGTAGTGCAGGCGGGATAATGCTGTTTGTCAGCAAGATAAAAACGAGGATCACTTTTAAAATATTGATGATAGGGATGATCGTGGTGATCTGCCCACAGAGCCAATCTGTCACCGAGGTTATCGATAAAGGACCCCGTCATTTTGGCATAGGAAGGATTGAGGTTTTCAGAACAAAAGGCAAGATCCAGAACAACTGTCTGCCCCTGAAGCTTGAGTGGATCAGGCAAATTCCTGGGTGAGCTGTAATGAAGATGAGGAAACATGCAAAAAGGCAGTTATTCGACGATATAGGGGATTGTTGTGTTCCCAGCTCCCCAGAATTGCTTATCTTGATAGGTATTGACCTCGGTGGTCTCGGCGGTTTCAACATCGATGAGAATATATTCGCCTCCAGTTGTAAATCCGTAGACTTTGTCTCCCCAGAAACCAAGGGCGAAGATCTGTTGATATCCGGTCTGACCGATAAGACGAGCATCACCAGTTTCCGGATCAATTTCAGCCAGCCAATCTGATTCGCATCCTGTATCACTGTAATTGCTGCATTTAAGGGTTGCATATGTTTTATAGGTGTCAATTCCTGTCTGAACTGAAACAATATCCCCTGATGAAACATATTCATAAGCAGGATAATCATAATAGCCCACATGGTGAAACATATTGTTGATAGTTTCGCCACTGGGTTTGATCATTACCCATTCTCCATCTTCGGCTGAAGCAGCCATTAATTCTTCTCTGTCGGGATTTTCGGGATCAACAGCTTTTACATAAGAAAGAGCAAAAAAATGAGGAGAACCCTCCGGAAACTGAACCAGAACCGTGCACTCGGCTGTTTCTTTGTCAACAGTATACAAAGCATTTGCGGTAATTCCATACATTCTTTTACTGGAAGTGAGGGCAATATCATAAAAACCTGTGTCATTGTCGACACAATTGCCAATGAAATCACCTATTTCGATCATTTCGTCACTTTCGCCGGGATCAATATAAAAAAGAGTATCCCTGGTATGAACATAGATACGACTGTCAGTGGGAGGAACCCAAGTGTTGTTATTATTATTATTGTTATTGTTGTTATTATTCTGAGGAAGACACCAGTTGGTGATATAACCATTGCAATCATCCTGGCAAACCAGAGTTCCTTCCGTATAATTGAAGTCCTGACAGGTTTTCCCATCAAGATTATCACTGTCACAAACCTCATCACCTTCGATAATGCCGTTACCGCAACTGCCAGAGTTGGAATTGTTGTTGCTGTTATTATCAGAATCGGATGAAACACAAGCAGAAAAAATTAACATAAAACTTAAAAGAAAAGGATAAATAAATTTCATAAATTCCTCAAAAAACATGGATTGGATAATTTTCCAAAATAATTAAAAAAGGGAACTGGTTCCCATAAGATAGTACAGGAACAAAATACTATAGCACCTTGAGAAAAAAATAACATAAAATTTTCATTTTTCCCGTTTGTCTGCCAATTTGTTCAATTCAAATTACCCAAAGAAGTATGGTAAGTTTTCATGTTTAAACAAGGTCTTGTTTAAAGCATTTATATATCATATCATGTAAATTTAAAGTGATATTGGTCACTGTTTTTATACCCTACAGGAAAAGATCATGTTTTTACAATTATGGAAATATTTTATCTTTACTTTCGTCTTCGCTATTTTCCTGACAGGCTGCAAAACAACTATCAACAACAATAACAAGCAACAGCCCCTTGATAATCCCCCTGAATCCGACAGCAAAGAAAAGCTCCTGCCCCCTGACTGCTCCAGAATAGTTGCCATCGGTGATCTCCATGGAGATTTCGATGTTGCCATGCAGACTTTACAATTAGCCGGGGCAATCAATAAAACGGGCAAGTGGATCGGTAAAAAATTGATTGTGGTTCAAACCGGAGATATTCTGGATAAAGGAGATCAGGAAAAAAAAATAATCAATCTTTTTGCCAAACTCAAAAAAGAAGCCACCAAAACAGGAGGCGCGGTTCACACCTTACTTGGAAATCATGAAATTCTCAATTTCAGGGGAGAATTTGATTATGTAACCAGCAAAGGATTCAAATCATTTGCCAAAACCAAAATATCCCCTTCGACTTATCAAGAGCTTGAACCTGAAAAAAGGGGAAGAGCTGCAGCCTTTGCACGGGGCGGACCCATGAGCAGTTTTTTTGCCCAAAACAAGGTTATTTTGAAATTGGGCAAAGTAATTTTCGTTCATGGGGGATTGAATCTGGAACATCTGAATTACGGCATTAAAAAAATCAATAACCGGACCAGTGCTTTTATAAAAAACAAAAACAAATTACCCGCCATCATGAGGGGCAACAAAGCTCCCACCTGGTTGCGCTACTTTTCCCAAAATCTCGATACAACCAAATGCCGACGTTTGAATAAGGTTCTTGAACGAGCTGGTGCTGAAAAAATGGTGGTAGGACATACCATCCAGAAAAAAGGAATAACTTCCGGATGCAAGGGAAAAATCTGGAGAATAGATGCAGGAATGTCCAGATATTATGGCCAAAGAACTTTGAAGATTATTGAAATATCCAATGACGGAATAAAAATTCTTACTACTGAAAGAAAGTGAACCTGATTATTTCAGTCTGGAAACATTAAACCAAAAGGGGTTTTTGACCGAGTCCAGAAAAGTATGATACATGAGAAGTAAACTCCGGGTACAGTTGATACTATTTCAAGAAGTTATAAAAAACAGATGAAGCAAGCTTCTTACTCAGCCAATAATTTCCATTCTGGGACAGGAACTGGTTGATCTTGTTTTATGTAGTTGAAGAAAAAATTTAATCGTTTAAAATATTTAAGATAAATATTTTGCCATTTTTTTCCGGTTTGAAACCCATCTTGATATGGGAACCATCCGAAGAGGTAATAAATGAAAAATTTCATTTTACTGCTGCTTGCCCTGATCCCAATTTTTGCATTAACTTCCAGTTGTTCCTCAGACAATGCCATATCCTGTGAAAGCATCATGGATTGTCCCCAAGGTTATTATTGTTCCGAAGACCAAATCTGTATCAAAGGGGAAACTCCCTGGGATCTTTCTGACGGTTCCGTAAATACCGATATACCGGAAGATGGTGACACTAACGATTCCGATATTGATTCCGAAATCCAGGCCGATGCTGGTCCACCCCCCGATGCTGATATCATCGAACCAGATGGAACAGTGGCCAATTGCAATTTTGTTCCCACTCCCGGTCAATTCTCCCCGGTGCAAGAATGCAAATGGAACGAACCTCTCACCTTTCCTGCTTACGATGACGCCGTCATGACACCTGTGGTGGCCAACCTGACAGATGACAACAATGACGGAGTTGTCAACACCCTTGACACCCCCGACATAATTTTCGTTTCCTATCGCCGTGAAGACGGTTGTTGCAACACTCCCGGAGTATTGCGAGTTGTTTCCGGTGAATGCGATGAAAATGGACACCTTCCTGAACATTTCAGCATCTTCGATCCCCATCTTGATAATTCAGGCGGAATCGCTGTTGGAGACATCGATGGAGATGACATTCCTGACATTGTAGCCATGCAGCGCACTTCCGGCACTGTTGCTTATGATAACCAGGGAAATATAAAATGGACAAGTCCCCACCCTCAGGGCGAAGACATTCTCACTGCTGCTCAACCCGCCATTGACGATCTTGATTTTGACGGTCAGGCGGAAATCATAATTGGAAGAATTGTCTTGGACGGAAGCACCGGAGAATTGAAATGGAGAGGTACTCA
>JAWLEA010000203.1:0-4028 GCA_041686345.1 Polyangia bacterium
GAAATTTAAGAAAAAGTATAGGTTGGAACCCCGATGTTTTGATTGATGTTTTGTTAAGTTGGAGATATTAATTATATCTTAGAACTCGATTGCCCTGCCCCAATACGCCCCTTGCTTCAATCTTTATTTGATTTTGTGCAGACGCTCCTTTAGTGCACTCTGAATCTATTGGCAGATAATGCGGGCACATTCTGCCGGCTCGTCGCTGCCATCTTCACAATCTTGTTTGCCATCGCAATAAGTGTTGGGAACTATTCTTTCCCCATCATCACAGATGAACTCAGAACACCCTTCTTCGTCACTGCCGTCAATACAATCAACCTGAGCATCACATCTGCTACCGGGAAGTATTTCCTGACCACTTGCACAATTAAAAGCATATTCATCAAGACAACTTTGTGAACAATCCTGAAACTCCTGAGAATATTGAGCTACTTCTACCCCGCAAATGGCGGTGTTAATAACGTCACATTCTTCCAGAGAAAAACAATAGAGCATACATTCATCAAAGGGATCAAGCCCTTGAGGGATAATGTACGTACCCGAAGTAAGAGACCCGCAACTTTCCAGTTTTAAATAATATTCTTCAAGATCTACTTCAAATTCGGTACGACGGCAATTCCCCGAAAACAAAACAAAGACTGAAATAAAAAAAACAATCCTGAAACTCTTCATCTTAATACCTGACCCTTGAAAGCAAAATTTAAGCCTGCAATTATCGAAAACATCACAAAGTTACCTGAATTTATTCATAGATCATAAATGAATAAAAATCAGTTCTTTCATGATAAACACGAACTCCAGCCTGTCCTGTATAAAAGGAAGAATCTCCTCCGTTTTCAAAAGCATGGGATATTTCTCCATGCCCTCCATCTTCGTCTCCGTAGGTGCAGGTTAACTCACCCGCTGCATCCACATAAGCTCTAACTCTACGCAAGGTATCATTATCGGCTGAAGTAGTAACAACGTCTGATTCTAGAAATTCATATTGATGTGATTCCTGAGAATATTCCCAGATTTCAATCTCTTCGTCACTTCTTTCATAAGCACAAAATATCATATGATCCAGATTGCTATTTGAGTCAAATTTGATTGCCATGACCACTCCGGCCCAATTGGCTCCTGACCAGTCACTTCCAGGATAAGAAAATGTTGTTTCCACTGAGTATCTGTTTGATGGCAAAGTGGTAGCATGATAATAAATTGCACCATAAGGAGTAGAATACCCATTAACCAAATCGGGGGAGTGACTCCAAATTCCATCCATTGAATTCCACTGAGACGGGGAATTCATAAATGATTCAAACACTGGGATAGTTGAAAGTTCGCCGGGATTACCGGATCTTTCACAAGCATCACCAACCCCGTCGTTATCATTGTCATCTTGATTGGAATTACTGTAAGTGGGGCAGTTGTCGCAATTGTCGTCGATACCGTCGCCGTCTTCATCATGATTGTCCAAACATCCTGCCAAATCAAATTCATTGCAGTCACCCGAACAAGCAAGCTCACCCGGACGACAGTCAAAATCAGCACAGGTTAAACCACCAAGATCAGTCCCATCACAGGATTCATCACCGTCAATAGAATCATTACCGCAATTATGACAGCGTGATTCATCAAAAGTGCAATTGGTATTGCAAAACAGGGTTCCTCCTTCATATCCCAGGGAATCGCAGGTTTCTTCATCAAGATCAGACCCATCACAGGATTCATTTCCTTCGACAACTTGATTGCCACAACTGGCGTTTATACAATCGGAGGTATCAAAAGTACAATCAACGTTACAAAGCAACTCTCCTCCGTCAAAACCCTGACTTTCACAGGTTTCGCCGCCCATATCATGTCTATCGCATTGTTCATCGTCGTCTCTGATTTCATTACCGCAACTATGACACTGAGAAACATCAAAAGAATCGCAGTTTGGATCGCAATCAAGTATACCAGCAACAAAGCCCTGGGATTCACAAGTTTCTCCATTGAAATTAGTGCCATCACAAACTTCCCCTGTTTCAACAATTTCATTACCACAAACAGGTCCGTTTCCATCGCAACCAGAATCGTCAAAAGATTTACAATCGGGTGCACATGCCAAGGTGCCGGAATCAAAACCCTGGGATTGACAATCTTCACCATTGAGCAATTCTCCGTCACAAACTTCCCCGGTATCAAGTACTCCATTGCCACAATTATCAACATTATTGTAATTATTGTTGTTGTCCCCACCTTCATCAATACCACTTGGATCAAAATTGCAAGCTGAAAAAACCAGAAAAACAATTGCCAGAGAAAGTGCAATCCCTGTCTTGTTTTTAATGGATTTTAAACTTGAGAATTGAAAGAATAAAAGTTGTTTTAAAATCATGATAAGAAGCTCCTTTGCCCGTATTTTAGCAGAACAACTGAATTATACAATTTTAATTTTTTGTTTGATAATTCAATTCTTTATCACTTCACTTTCAGAAGCGGTGATTGTGAGAGTGTCAACATAGCTCCGTATCAGATTGGAGGTAATTGCCTCGTTTCGAGCAACCCGGTTGGTTTTGAATGCTGGATGTGAGGAGTAAGAATAACTGGGTGAGATTAGTATATTTTTTCCTGGATTTTATTTGATTTACCTAATTTTTGCAGCATAATATCTTGTTTTTCAATGGCATTTTTGAGTTTTTTAACTCGGCCGGACTTGGGATTTATTGAAAATATGTATCGTTTTTCATTAAGAACATCAATTAAATAGATTTTTAATTTTCGTTTGAGGGCATCTTTTACAGGAACCACCTCTGCATTCATAAAAAAATCAAATTTACCATCTTCAAGATTAATATTTTGTTTTTGCGGGTTTTTATCGTTGAGATAAACTCTTTTAATTATTTTATTGCCATCTTTCAAAACAAGAATAAATTTGTTCATCATGCTTTCATCAGCTGTTTTCCGAAGTACTTGAATTAATAAAGTTCCGCCTTTTGGATAGGTAGCTATTTTTTCCATGGTCTCTTTTGGGGGCTCAAAAGATCGTTTTGCATTTTTCCTTACATATCTTGTATATGACAAAAGATCTTTATACCAAATTCTGATGATCCCATTTTTGTCAATTTTGACAAGATCGTATGGTTTGACCATATAACCTTTTAAAACAGACTTCTCATTTGTCAATTTGTAAGAATCATCAAAACTTATATCCGAATTATACTTTCGAACCGATTTAAATTTACTTTTTTCTTTGGATTGTTCTAAAAGGTGATTTAACTGTTGAATATAATGCTGATATTTTATTGTTCTTGTAAAGGAAACTGTTTTATCTTCATTATGTTTTTGGCCACTCCAAAAATAAGTGACCTTCAATCTTTTTAAACTGTCTATTTTTCTTAATTGACAAACATGATTCTGCTTAAGCAACATGGAATTATCTAGGTTATTAATATATCCACCTCTCCCTTCACAATCACTTACTTTAACTCGAATAACTTTGCCACAGCCATAAACATCAAAAATTTTTTTTGCAAGAAGTTTTTTATCTGTCAAAACAAAGATTTTTTCTTTTTTGCAACCAAGCTTGGACTTGCCGTATACAACCAAATCATGGTATATACCCTCAACAGAAAAATTGACTTTGAGTTGTCTGGCGCAAGAAATAATCAAAGAAAACAATATAATTATAATAAAATGATAACTTTTCATTGCATTCATACTTTCTTCAAGAATTTTTTTTCATAAAAAACAATACAATAAATTTCCCTCTGAACAAAGATATTTTTACAAAATCTTGAAATTGATATTCAGCCTTCAGCCAACCCTCTGTGTCAGGGTAGTTGTCGCCTGAGTAAAAGTTGATTCTCCAGTTCTTTTATCTTTGTATCTTTTCACTTTTCTACCCACAACAGAGAAGGGCCGGGATTAATCTGCAACGACCGGAAAAGTTCGGATGCTACAGAAATAATTTCTGCGGTTCTGAGCATCCAAAATCCGCAGGAATTTGATGAGGGTGTTTGGTTGCGGAGCTGTAGATCAGATTAGTAGGTACAAAGAAA
>JAWLEA010000061.1:0-17560 GCA_041686345.1 Polyangia bacterium
CTGAAGATAAGGAACTTTGGCAAAACTGTACAGGTAGTTCTTTCCTTTTTTTGCTTCTATATTTTGTCCAGAACGCTTGTAGAAAATCCGAAAAATACCGGTGGGAGTGGGAGAAGATCTTTTGCCAGTACTGACCAGGGTGAGATAGATGGGAGAGTTGCCCCGGTAAGCTACCAGCGTTTGCTGGGAAAGAATTATTTCAATCCAGGTATGATTGCTTTCCGGTTTGATTAAATCTGGAGGTGGAGACAGAAAAAATCTTTTTACTCTTGCTTCTTTAACCCAGCCGCCTTGGCGAACCTTGAAGTATTTATTTCCGTTATGTTTTTTTATTTGCTTGGGAATGAGTTCCAGCCAGGTGTAACGCTTTGCCAATGATATTCTTCTTCCGGAAGGCAGTTGGAATATCCCGGCACCAGAGTTGGCAACAACCACGGCTCTGATATATTTGGAAGGTGAATATTTTTTTCCTTTGAAGTATTTGAAAGGGGTGTAGCTTGTATTGGCAAAAGGCAGCAGAAAGTGATCTTTGTTGTACAGGAAAAGCTTATTTTGTATTTTTTTGTATTTTTTGAAAAAGAAACTTACATAGGCTCCTTGGGGCAAAAAAAATGCGGGTTTCCTTGATTTTATTGTTTTCTCAGATGAGTAAAGAGGGTTTTTTTGTTTGGTTCTTCGATAATATTTCCATGCTTTGGAGACAAAATTTTTGGGGAAATAGGGAGTGCCTCCGGGGAAAGCCAAAGATGGTGCAAAGTTTGAACTGCAACCATAAAGTTCTTTGCCGAATTTTGCAAAAAAACCGTTGTTACAGCTTTTTTTCGGAAGTTTTTTAACCAGTGCCAACCTGGTATTTTTGGTAACAACTCCGGTAACCACTTGAGAGTTCTCCCGGGGAGACAGATACAGTCTTGTTCTTTTGCTGGCTTGCCAGCTTATAAAAAAAGGTTTTCGGTTTTTGTCAGCAGGGTTTACAACAGGAATCAGGAAAGTTGTTAATAATAAGAGAAACAATGCGGCCTCGGTGAGATTAGATTGAAATGATACCATTTTCCACGGCAACCCTATAATAACACATGGGATTATCTAATTTGCTGGTGGAATGAGAAAAGGAAGTCCAGATGCAGCCACCCCTGCAGATCTCGTTATATTTGCAGGTGCGACAGAATCCCCCCAGATTGTCCAGAGAAAAGTTTCGGTTGTAACTGAAATTATCGGGATTGCACCAGATATCTGTCAAGTTGTTGTCCTTTATATTTCCCTCGGAAAAACGATCTTCACGATTTAACTGAGAGGGAAGTGACAAACATCCTTTAACATTGCCGTTGCTTTCAATGCCCAAAACCTGAAGTCCTGCACGGCATCCCACCCAAAAATCAATTTCTCCGCCATTTTCTCGCAATATTTCCTCATATTTTCCATAATAACCAAGATTGTCGCCTGGAAAAACAAGAGGGGGATTTTTCTGAGTTTTCAATTCGGCTACCAGGGGAATAATTTCTAGCAGATCCCGGGGTTCAAGCACCAAATCTTTATTATCTGCCATGTTTCCTGCCGGATTGCCTATTTGAATTTGCCAGAAAGCAACTCCTTCCTTCTGAAGAAGATTTTTGAGTTGAGGCAATTCTTTCATATTGTGTTTATATATTGTAGTTACGACACTTAGATGAAGGTTTTCGGCCCTGGAAGCGGCAAAGGCTGAAAGAACATTTTTCCAGGAATGTTCAACCCCACGTATATAATTGTGGGATTGTTCAAAGCCGTCCAGAGAAAAAGCTGCGGTTCTCAAACCCGCTTTCTTTGCTTTTCTTGCCAATTGTCGGTTCCAAGTGAGTCCATTGCTGATAATATTTGCTCTGATTCCATTTTTGGAAAGTCTTCGGGTAATTTTCAGCCAATGTGGATGCAAAGTTGGTTCTCCACCGCTCAAAGTTACTTTTTCCACTCCCAGATCTGCCATTTCGTCACATAAATTGAGTAATTGTTCTTTATTTAACTCATCTGTTCTTGCTTTTCCTGCTCTGGAACCGCAATGTTTGCATTGAAGGTTGCATTTGAGGGTGAGCTCCCAAACACAGGATCTGGGAAAATATCCATACTTGTTTAATAATTTTAACATCTTGGGACAGCCAATTCAGTTTGTGTTTCAGGGGAGAAAAAAAATATAGAAGAAATAACAATTAAAGGTTTTAATAAGTTCTGCTTTTTGATATTTTAAGCCATGATTTGATCTTGTCCAATAATAAGTTCCGGTAAAAAAAAAGCAAGGTCATCCAATATTAATTTTTTTTCAGTTTCAAGACAACATATATTCTTGACTATTTTCAAGATTCCAGTTAGGAATTTACTACCTAGTTCCCCTCTCAAAAAGAGGGAGGCATTCGCCTGAAAACGGAATTTTACCTCATCAGTTTTGTCATAACTTCTTGAAATAGTGCCAACTATAATCTACGAAGTTATTTCGCGCCTTTGAGGCAAACTTCTTTCCCGGTCATAAACCCCCATTCTGGGACGGGAACTACCTAACAGGAGGTACGGAATGAATAACGAAAATGGAAATTCAACAAATCAACCTAATCAACCAGTTGGGCAGGATCCAGGGCAACCGGGACCAGTAGCAGGTCAGAATCCGGGGCAACCGCCGGCTCCTGTAAATAATCCAATGTCCACTGGCCAGATGGGTTCTCCAACCCCCATGTCTTCTCCCGGTGGCGGCTCTTCCTGGGCGATTCCCATGTGGCTCAAATTGGGTGTTCTACTTATGCTTTGTGCAATATCTCTGCTGGTTCCCATGGGTTTGTTGAAAATCGGAGCTCCTACTGCTTGCAGCGATATTCGCCAAGAACGTGGCGAATGCAAAGTCCTTTCTTCCACTCCCGACAATTGTAGTCCTTCTGTATTCAATATGGAATCGGAATATCTCACTTGTCGCATGGTTGGTGCAATCAAAAATGAAACCTTTGCTGCCAAAAATCCAGGCAAGGCTGAATCCTGTAATGCTTTGCACGAAAAGGTAAGTGAAAAGGGATATCGATGCTATGCAATCGGACAAATGTTGAAGAAAAATTCCAAGGGTGAAAAACCTGATCCCTTCGAAATGCCTCCTCTCAAGGTTCAGAAATTGAGTGTTCTCAATTCAGTAAGCAGCTCTACCCTTACCAAAGACTTTATATTCACTATACTTATTGTTCTTCTTCTGATGGCAGGTATGGCGATTGCGGCTTTCCTGGCCCACAAGAAAAACAGAGAAGCATTTATCTGGGTTGCCGGTGTTTATATCATCGGTATTTTTGCCGGTTATCTTTTCAGATATTTTGTCGCTGGTTTCTACAAGAGTGAATTTATCATCATGATTATTTCCATGCTGGGAGCTGTACCCATAGTTGTTATAGGTTTGTCCAAACAAGGCAAGTTAGGCTTGGCCACTTCCCTGTCCAAGGCTCAGGGCGGCGATTATAAATATGAGAGTGTTGAAGAACGCACTGATGTTCCGGAAGATGCACTGGCCAAGACAGAAGCTACCAGATTCGAGCTTATGGCTATGCAGCATACTCCTATTTTGCAGATAGTCTTTATCTTGGGATTTATCGGGTTGGTTCTCACTTTGCTTCCCATTGGTTTGCACAACATGGGCAAATCTTCTCAAGCCGATTCCTCCATGAAAAAGCAGGCTAAAAAGGCAATTTCCAAGCAAAATAGAGAAGAAAGAAAAGGTTCAGTAAAAAAAGTCGATCAAGTCGATGAAATGGATGAAATGGACCAAATGAATTAAATCCTTCCTTTCAATTTCTCTACTTAGTTCCTTCCAAACCAAATCTTTCAATTTCACCTCTTTTTTTCATTTCTTTCCTCAGAGTTTCTAATTAGTTCCCATCCCAGAACAGGGGTTATTGGATGGGGAAGAAGTTTGCCTCAACTGCGCGGAATAACTTCGCAGATATAGCCACTACTATTTCAAGCAGTTACGACAAAACTGATGAGGTATAATTCCGTCGCCAGACAGTGACCTTCTATTTTGGGATGGGAACTAATTAACCGTTTATTCGGATTTTCTTTCTTAAAAACTTGATTTTTACCTTTATTTCATTTAAACAATATCGTCCCTGATAGTTTAAGATTTCCGAGTTTCATCCGGGTCTATTCTGTATTGATAAACTGATTTGGCGAAGTTCGGTATTAATAAGCTATCCAGATTCCAGAACACGATGGAACACCATAATACTTGAAGGATTTTCATCCCATAAGTTCAATAATCATTCAATATTGTTCAGGGTTGAAGTTATAGAAATAATAAGGAGATTTAATCATGGCCAAAAGTTGTGAATTATGCGGTAGAGGAACAGTAGTTGCAAATAATGTCAGCCATTCCAATCGTCATACAAAAAAAGTTCAGAAAATAAATTTGAAAAGAGTCAGAGTGATGCATGAAGGAGAAGTTAAAAGAATGAAAGTTTGTACTTCCTGCTTCAAAAATATTGAACGTCCTCCCATTAACTAGTTCTAACCAGTTCTAAGTTTGAAATGGATGACAACAAACACAAAATAAGCAAAAAACTTCAAGAATACCTGATTGGAAAAAAGGGTGGGCCCGATCCGGTGAGAGAATACGCAGGATTTGCTGTTGATGCGGTGAAAAATGCGATTGATGTTGATTTGCTTTTAGAAAATGTAGATATTTCTTTTCTTGATTATTATCTTGATAATCTCGGAGAAGTTAATCCTTCTGTGGCCAGATTAACAACTGCCACAACCGGTGTTTATTTTGGAGAAATAATCAGAATGAATTATCCCGGAATCTGGCATTTGGAAAAGGAAGATGAGCCCCTGAGCTGGGAGTTAAGATTCAAATCTTGTCCTTTGGCCATCAGACCTGTCTGTATTGCAGTAGAAGTAATGAAATCAAGGGAAGAGCAAAATATTGACGCTTCCTTCATAGTTCATGATTCCCGCAGAGATTTGCTTAAGGAAGTTTTGGACAAGGCAACTCCAATGAGTGCATCTGTTTATTTCAGTTTTGGTGGAAGATTTGATGTTATTTCTCTGGCGGAGGATTTTCTTTCCGGAGTTGAGCAGAAATTATTTCAGCACCTCGATGAAAAACAGAAAAAAATGTTCAGTCAGGAATTTGGTTATTATAATCCTCGCAAAATTAATTGTATACCCCTCGAAATTATTCCCCGCGAAAACTGATTATTCTTTGCTTCAACTTTTAAAATACAGAAATTAAAGAGGATATGTTGCGGATGCAACAGCCAATTGTCAGTGGAGGGAGATTGAACTAATTTTATTATTTCTTTTTGCTGTTTGAATTATCAGGTTTGGATTTTGTCTTATTTGACGGGAGATTACGACCATTAGCGGAGAAATTTTGCTGAAATCTCTGGAGAAAGCTTTTTGAGTAGGCATCGGGATTACATACAGGGCCAGAGCCGTCTTGTTTTCCTCTTCTCAACCCGCGTCTGGGACCACTGCCATCGCGTGCACCTCGACCGTAACCGCGTCTGGGACCACTGCCATCGCGTGCACCTCGACCGTAACCGCGTCCTGGACCTCGACCGTAACCGCGTCCTGGACCACTGCCATTGCGTGCACCTCGACCGTAACCGCGTCCTGGACCTCGACCGTTTCTTCTTCCGTAACCACGTCCTGGACCCCTGCCATTACGTGCACCACGACCATAACCTCCACGGCCTCCATTGTTGCCACGGTGATATTGTCTTCTTCTTCTTCTTCTTCTTCCATAACCTCTTCTTCGGCCACGTCCGTAACGACGGTATCTCTTGCCATAACCACGATAGTCATTATTGCGAGCAAGAATATTTTCATCTGAGTTTGTTTCAGCGGTTTGATTGTTATTTACATTTGCAAAAATTGCCAAAAAGATGATTCCGGTAGCTATTAAAGCCAAAACTCCAAATGATATTTTTTGAATGGTAGTATATTTCTTTTTATTATCCATGGTCACATAACCTTTCATTAGTTGGCTGATTAGTTTTTTTAATCTTGATTCTCTATTCAGTTTCCTCTTATTGAATTACCGTCTCAAATGGCGGTTTTTGGTCGAGTAAGGAATTTGTCCAAAATGCACGTATTAGCTATACCAACATAGTTAATATTATTTCAAGAAGTTATGGCAAATCTGATGAGGTATAATTCCGTTCTCAAATGATGACCTACCTTTTGAGACCCTTACTATTTAGTTATGCCTAAAAGAGTGAGTGATTGCAAATAATAAATGAAAAAAAGCTGTGTATGTTCGATTTGGATCAGAACTAAAAATGATAAATACTTAAATCTTCGTTAGTCTGTATTTTGTCATGATTATTCTGTAGAAGTTTTAATGTCGGTTCTATGTCCAAGCTATTGCCAAGAACAATTGAAAAATATTTGTTGACTATTTTGATGTTAGGTCCGAATTGACGGGAAACAAGTACTTTAACTCCTTTGCTCCAGATGGGCGGAGAAACTTCGCAGATATAGTTGATGCTATTTCAAGATGTTATGATAAAACTGATGAGGTAAAATTCCGCTTTCAGGCGAAGACCTTCCTTTTTGGGATGGGAGCTGGTTAGGTAATCTGGGTCTAGGGAATTCCTGCAAATTCTTGAACTTTTTTGTAAAAGGTATCGAATTGGGAAGGGAGACAGAAGTATTGGGTGCAACCGCATCTGAAACTGTCAGTATATTCTTTTTTAGTGGATTGATTGGTAACAAAAAATACAGGAATTGATTTGTATTTTCCTTTTCGTAAAGATTTGCACAAAGTGAAACTGTCGGGCCAGGTGGATTTAGTGTCCATAATAATTAAATCAGGGTGTTCCACCTCAAGATGACTGATCAATTTGAGACCGTTGTTTGCTTTTAAAATAGAGTAACCACGCTTTTTCAAATTGATTTGAATCTTGTTTTTTTTGAAATTTTTATTAATGAACAGGATTTTTGGTGGCATACAATATTCCTCTCAGGAATTTATGGATTTGTTGTTTTTTTGGAGAAGATTGTCAACTTTAAGTTGAGCTTCTTCCAGCACCTTTTCTCCATTTTCAGTAAGTTTCATGCCTTTTTCAAAAAGAGATATAACTTTTTCGAGTTTTAAATTACCATTTTCCATTTTGGAGACTATGGTTTGCAATTCTTCGAGGATTTCGTCAAAACCTTTGGCAGGCTGTTTTTTTGAGTCAGGCATTATTAACAAACCTCTAACTTATTAAATGCAACAAAAGGAGGGAAACAAAAATCATTAAAAATCGTTAATGTCCAAAAATAGAAATTAACTAGTTTCCGTCCCAGAATGGAGGTTATTGGCTGGGGAAGAAATTGGATTGAGATGCTCGGAGTAACTGCACCGATATAGTTGATACTATTTCAAGCAGTTATGACAAAGTAAATCAATTCAATTTCCGTTCTCAGCCGATGACAATCCTTTTTGGGACAGGAGCTAAATAAATATTACAATAACATTAGAACCATTACATAAATAGCATAAAAACTTACAATTGTCTAACAATTTTTCCTCGAGGGAGCAAGCTGAAAAAACAAATTAATTCTGATATTTCTATGGGAACTAGTTAGTTCCCATCCCAGAAGTGGTGTTTTTGGCTGAATGAGAAGTTTGCTTCAGATGCGAGGAGAAACTGCGAAGATATAGCCACAACTATTTCAAGCAGTTGCGACAAAGCAGATGAGGTGAAATTCCGCATTCAGCCGATGACATCCATTTTTGGGATGGGAACTAGTTAGTTTTTCCCCATGAGGTAAATAGCTCTCCTTACCTGATATCCAACTCTGCGTCTTCGGTCATGTCTGTATTTATCAAGAAAAAGTCTGGCTTTTTTGGTGCCAAGTCTGCCCAGAAGTCGGGCGGCTTCTCCTCTGAACTTGTCAGAAAAATGCCGGTTGGCAAGCATCTTCATTCCAATTTGAACTGCTTCAGATCGGGAAAGAAGTTTCTGCTTTTGTAGAATTTCCAGTGATTCCAGAAGGGTTACAGGTACTTTCAAGCGATATTTTGAATTTTTAGCTTTTTCCGAGAAATAGTTGATGGTTGAAATGAGAGCTTTGGCTTTTCCTGATATATTGGTTTTTACAAGATTACTCGTACAATAAGTCGATTCCGAATTGTTTTTGCGAATACATGAAACCAGAGGCTGTAAACTGTTTTCATCTTCTGACTTGATTTCAATAGTAAAGGCTCTCAGAGCCGGAAGTCTGTCACGAGCCAGTTCCATTTTAAATTCCGGCTTCAGCCTGTGTTTTATTTGACGCAAAGCCCAGATGAGTTCAACTCGAAGGGTGGCAGGAAATTTTTGCCAGTGTTTGCTGACAAAGGATTGTCCCTTGGGATTTTCGCTCAGCAGAAGCAAAATTGTACATAGCTTGACAATTCCAATATCTTCAGTTTTTTCAAAGGTGTTAATCAATAGAGGTATTAATTCTGATTTAGTTTTATAGGAAAACAGATTAAGCAGAGCCCAGCTTTTTTGTTTGTTGGTACCCGAGGTTAGCAGTTTTTTAAAAAGCTTATAATTTTCAGCATTTGTATTTTGGCGCAGATATTGTTGAAAACGGAATCGAGCTTTACAATAACGGTCAGTATGGCAACGATCAAAAGCCTTGAGAAGTTTTTTCAGATCTTGATTTTGTTCAGGTTGCTCATATTTAATCTTTTCCTGTTCATAATAAAGTTTTTCCTCTTTTTGTTGATTGCAACTACTGAGGAAAAATGAAAAAATGAAAAAGGAAATTTGATAATACATATTTTCATTTTTACATTAAAAGTCGACATATAACAAAATTTTGGAAACTATTTTCAATAGCTTTGGCAATTCTTGATTTCTTTAAAAAAAATCATAAAAAAAAATGAAGAAATATTGTAAGTTGAGTCAGAATTGAATTAATACTTTAAATGGAGTTGAATCATGATCAAAAAATTTTCAATAATAACAGTGGCAATTTTCATTTTATGCGGTTGTCAAAAATCTGAAGAAAGTTGTTCCCAAGAGTCGGAACAGAAAAAAAACCAAAAAGCTGTCAATGATACCTCTCGTCGGAATTCCAGAAAACATAAAACAGGTAAAAAAGACACAAAGAAGCAAACCATCAAGGACAAAACCATCAAAAACAAAACCATCAAAGAAATTACTTCATTTTTATTGAAAAAACATTCCCAGTCTGAATCTTTCAGAATTAAAAGAGGAGTAAAACAGACAGCAGCTCTATGGAGAATCAATAAAGACGGCAATGCTGAAAAATTCAAAAAATTCTGTCTCGAAAATTTTCTTCCTGACGGTGATAAACTCGATAAATTGTTTTCCCGGTTACAGCGCAATCTGGAGATAATCAAAGGCAACGGCACCCAAATAAAAATTCGTTTGCAAGAACCGGTTCATGTGGCCATGGGAGAAAAACTTGAAATAGACAAATTATTTGCCGCCTATTCTCCTCTGGCTCATTTTGCAGAGGATATGTACAAATCCGGAATTGGTTTTATTGTCACTTTGAATTTTCCATCCTTTTCACTTGAAGAAAAAAATAAACAGGGGGTTGAGTGGACAAGAAAACAATGGGCGTATGCAAGAATGGGAGATATCTTCACTGCTCGCATTCCGGCTGAAGTCAAACAGGAAATATCCCGAGCCATGACCGAAGCTGATGATTACATTTCCAACTACAATATTTATATGGGGAAACTGGTTGATGAGAAGTTCAAGACTTGGTTTCCGGAAAAAATGAAATTGATAACCCACTGGAATCTCAGGGATGAATTGAAATCTCGCTATGCAGACAAAAAACACGGTCTTTACAGACAGAAAATAATTTATCAGGTCATGAAAAGGATCATCGACCAGTCAATTCCTCAAAAAGTTATAGACAACCCTGACTATCAATGGAATCCCTTTGCCAACAAGGTTTATAAAAATAAAAAATTAATTCAAGCCAAGGCAGAGCCCAATACTCGTTATCAATATTTCCTGGATAATTTCAAGGCCAGGAAAGCAGTTGATCATTATTCTCCTCAATATCCAACTTATATCAGTCGTGCTTTTAATCGTGATCTTGAATATTCCTTTGCTGAAATTGAAAAACTGTTTATTTCTCTGGTTTCATCCCCTCAGGTCAAGAAGACAGCAGCTTTGATCAAGGCAAGACTGGGAAGAGATTTGGAACCTTTTGATATCTGGTATGATGGTTTTAAAACCAGGGGGACTATTCCTGAAAGCAAACTTGATGAATTGACCAGAAGTAAATTCCCCAATCCTGAGGCTTTGTACAAACACTTGCCCGGATTTTTGGAACAACTCGGATTTACCCCGGAAAAATCCCGGAAAATTGTTGAGAAAATCAAAGTTGATCCTTCCCGGGGGGCCGGACATGCTTATGGATCCGAAATGAAATCCGCCAAATCGAGATTACGCACCCGATTTGGTGAAAAAGGCATGGATTACAAGGGATACAATATAGCTGTTCACGAGTTTGGTCATAATGTTGAACAGACTTTGACTTTGCATGATGTTGACAACTATCTTATGCACGGAGTTCCCAATACTGCTTTTACCGAAGCGTGGGCTTTTATTTTTCAGAAAAGGGATCTGGAACTTCTGGGAATAAAAGATGACAATCCTCTGAAAAAACATTTGAGAGGTCTTGATAATTTTTGGTCATCATACGAAATAATGGGGGTATCTCTGGTGGATATGTATGTCTGGAAATGGCTTTATGAAAACCCGGGAGTTGATAGCAGTAAATTGAAAAAAGCAGTGATCAGAATAGCCAAAGAAGTTTGGAATAAATATTATGCCGGGGTTTTCGGAAAAAAAGATGAACCTGTTTTGGCTATTTACTCTCATATGATCGATTATCCTCTTTATTTGCCGGCATATCCCATTGGGCATCTGGCGGAATTCCAAATTGAAAAACATATTTCAGGCAAGAATCTCGGGAGTGAAATGTTGAGAATTTGTTCCCAGGGAAGACTCACTCCAGATTTATGGATGAACAAAGCAGTGGGAAACAAATTATCTGTAAAATCCACCCTCAAGGCAGTTGATGCAGCTCTGAGCAATTCTGAATTCAAGATTTCCAGATAAAAGCTGGGAACAGCCTTATCAGGTTGAAAAACAAGAATTATTATGGGTGGCTTTTCCCCCACTAAAGTTGATTGAAGATCAGACCCAAATACCTAAAAATTCAATGGTAAATTAAAAAGATTTGTTGACTCAGGGACAAAGACAGGACAAACTATATAAAGTAGTTTCATTGCAAAATGTCAGAGAAAACAGCTTTTTTTATGGAGTCTTCTTATGGAAATTATAAAGACAATTTTATTTATTCTGTTAATCAGTTTGTACTGGGGATGTACTTTTGATCCCAGTGGGCTGGATCCGGAGAACATCAATAACACCAATAATACCAATAACACCAATAATACCAATAACACCAATAATACCAATAACACCAATAATACCAACAATCAGGATCCGTTTTGCGGTGATGGTGTGATAGAAGGTGATGAAGAATGTGACAGTGACAATCTTGATGGTCAGGATTGTGAAGATTTTAATTACTATAAAGGAAGCTTGAGTTGCGATGGTAATTGTAATTTTGTTACCAGTAATTGTTCTGGAAAGTGTGGAGATGGAATTGTTGATACTGAATTTGGTGAAACCTGTGATACGACAAACTTCGAAGGGCGCAGTTGTGAAATGTTTTCCGAAAGAGATGCTTATATAGGCAATCTTGTCTGTAATTCTCAGTGTCAGACAGATACTTCAGGTTGCATGCTTGCCGGTTGGGTAGAAGTAGTTTCCGGAAAATCCTTTTCCTGCGGAATTTTATATGATGGCAGTATCTGGTGCTGGGGTAAGGGTGACACAGGGCAGTTGGGAGTTGAAGGATTGAATTCTTCCAAAGTTCCCGCCAAAATCCCCGGCACCTATTTTTCCGTTTCTTTGACTGCAGGAGAAGATCACGCTTGCATGATCAATTCCCAGGCGGAAGTTTGGTGCTGGGGAAATAATGATAAGGGAAAACTGGGTAATGACAGCACCAGCGGTACTTATACCATGGTTCAGGCTAGCGGTCTTTCCAATATAGAAGATGTTTCAGCCGGCAAAGAATTCACCTGTGCCCTGGAAACAAATGGAGATATTTATTGCTGGGGACGCAACAATGAAGGTCAACTTGATAATGAAAGTGTGGGAGGTGAAGTTCATTTTCCTGTTCAGACAGATTCACAGATTTCAGATGTCATTGATATTCAGTGCGGGAAAGAACATGTTTGTGTGTTGCAGAATAGTGGGACAATCCAGTGCTGGGGACGTAATGATAAAGGTCAACTTGGTGACGGTACTGAGGATGATCGTACTGGCCCAGTAGAAGTTGACGGCATTAATGATTGCACTTCCCTTTCAGTTTCCGAGGATTCCAGTTGTTGTGTTCGCAGTGACGGCAAGATCAGTTGCTGGGGTGCTAACAATGAAGATCAACTGGGTGATGGCAGTGGTGATAATCAGAGTACTCCAGTTTATGTGCAAAATATAATAAATGCAGTAAAGGTCGGGGTTTTTAAAAGACACAGTTGTGCCATTCTCAATAACGGCAAAGTCAAATGTTGGGGCAACAATCAAGATGGTAATCTGGGTAACGGTACCCAGAATAATTCAACTTCTCCTGTGCAGGCACTTAATTTAAAAAATATCCAGGCATTGACCAGAAACGGCGAGTTTTTCAGTTGTGCCCTCAAAAGTGACAACACTTTGTGGTGTTGGGGAGCCAATAATTCGGGACAATTGGGAGCAAACATCGAAGATGACCAAAACAGAATAGGAATCAGAGTACTCGATACCTGGAAGATGGAAAGGTGTGATGACAATGTAGATAACAACAACAACGGCTATGTTGATGATCAGGATCTGAGCTGTATTCCCTATCTCAACTCTGTTTATGAATATTTTGACAATAACGATTTTGATTTTGATCTGGCCAACAAAACTATTACTTTTGTTTTGGATTCCAATAATTTTTCCTATGAACATCTTGTTGTCGATGCAACTGATTTTGCAGTAACTCCGGGAAGCGGTGATTCTTTCTTTGAACTTGATCTGGGAGATGATGAATATATTGATCAGAATATTGGTTTTATCTTTCCCTTCTATCACAAAGAATATATCAGACTTAATATCAGTTCAAACGGCTTTATTACCTTTGAAGAGGGTAATGCTGAATATACTTCTTCAGACACAACCTTTCTGTCGGGACCTCCCAGAATTGCATTCTTGTGGGATGACTGGCTCATGAGAAACGACGTTGAGGAAGATAATATCCTGGTAGATACTTTTACCGGGAAAATAGCATTTACCTACATTGATATTCCTGATATCAATGAAGACTATACCATGAGTTCTCAGGTTATTCTTTATATAGACGGAACAGTCGAAATTACCTTTCTCAACAACGACAATGAATATGGAGTTGTGGGGATTACACCCGGAAGAGGAGCAGTACCACTGGACTCCCATTTGGATTTCAACTAGTTCCCATCCCAGAATGGGGGCTTTTGACTGAATGAGAAGTTTGCCTCAGTTGCACGGAATAACTTCGCAGATATAGCTACTACTATTTCAAGAAGTTACGACAAAACTGATGAGGTAAAATTCCGTCGCCAGACGATGACCTTCCTTTTTGGGATGGGAACTAACAAGCTTTTTTAACTTCTCAGTTTCCAACCGACTAAGACATTTATGATATCAATCAAGGAGAACAAGATGAGAAATTACTCATTGTTTATTTTTATTTTAATTTTCGTGCTGGTGTCCTGTTCCGGCAATAATATGGGTTCAAGTTATCCCAATTTTACAGTTGAGAGCGATCTTCCTATTACCAAGGTTGTTTTATATCAGAATGGGGTTGGATATATTGAACGTGAGGGCAAGATTGAAGGGTCGGTTATCAATCTCAGAATCCGTCATGATCAGGTAAAGGATATCTTGAAAACTCTTACGGTTATTGACAGAACCGGAGGTCGAGCTGTAAGTATTTCTCTTCCTGTTGAAAAGAGTCGTCTTGCTAAATTGGAAGGGCTTCCGCCCCAAGTGCGCAATTCAGGAGGACTTTTGTCAATTGCCCGTTCTTTCAGGGGAGCTCGCTGTCGCGTTGAAACAAGTTCTGACTCTCACACAGGCAGAATTGTTGGAGTTGAAAATCTTGGCACAAGTGAAAAACCAAAATACAAACTGACAATTTTAAAATCAGGTGGAATTCTGGGTTCGATTAAATTTTCCAGGATCAAGGCTATGAAGGTAATCGACAAAACTCTCACTCTGGGATTGGAAAAAAGTCTCAATGTTTCCTTGAACAAAGGAGCCTGGAAGCCGATTAATCTTTCCATTCGTCTCAACAAAGGTGGTACTCATAAGGTATCTGTCAGTTATGTAGTGAAAATGCCGGTTTGGAAACCTGCCTATCGTATGGTTATGAACAAGGATTCCGAAAAGATCCTGCTCCAGGGATGGTCGGTTGTGGATAATCTTTCCGGTGATAATTGGAATAAGGTTGTTTTACATTTGACTGCCGGAACTCCTCTTGCCTTCAAATATGATCTTTACACTCCCCATAGTGTTATCAGACCGGATCTCACTCCTTCAACTCGCAGGGTTGCTGAAGCCCTTCCGGAATCTGTTGATTCAACCTATGCTGAAAAGGAAACATCTGCTGAACCAGCACCAACTTCCTCGGGGAGATCCGGGAAAAAATATCCAAGACGCTCAAAAAGAAGACCTGCAGCAAAAAAATTGAGGAAACACAAAGACCGTCTGTCAGATTCTTCTTCCTCAGCAAAAGGATATAGAGGTTCCTCTTCCCTCAGAAGATCCCGTTCCCGTAAAACTTTTTCTCTGCAAAATATGAAACGCAACTACAAAAATCTTGTTTCCGGAGCTTCTGTTGGTTCCCTTTTCCGCTACGAGATCGAAGAACCCGTTACTGTCCCGGATCGATCTTCTGCTTTGGTTAATCTTATCAATAAAGAGGTAGAGGGAGATGATATCCTTTATTTTGTCAGTTCCCGCAATTCCCAAAATCCTTATCGAGCCATCAAATTCAAAAATACTTCCGGTTTTGTTTTGGAGAAAGGTCCCGTGGCAATTTACAAGCAGGGTCAATTTGTAGGTGAAACTCTTGGGGCTGTGGTTCAAAAAAACTCAGTTGCTTTTTTACCTTATGCCAAAGAAGGAAAGGCCATCATAAATCTCAGTACCAGCCACGAAAATGAAAACGCCAAACTGATATCCATCTGGAACGGGGTTATCAGAGTTGAAGAAAAAAGGTTAACCAAATATGAATATACTGTACATAATCGTACAGATCGCAAATTTTCTCTTTGGCTGAGGCGTCCCCGACGTACTAATTGGAAAGTTGTCAGCAAGAAGAAGAATATTATCTATGAAAAAGGAGTTTATTATATTCCCTTTAAATTAAATACAGGCAAAAATGAATTTGTCATCAAGGAAGAAACTCCAGTCAAAAGAACTTATAGCCTTACCAGTCACAGAACACCTCATCTTCTCAAGCTTTTTGTTAAACATCCTGATCTTCCGGCAAAACTCAAAAAGAAATTGACTCAATTGCTGGATCTATGGTCCGAAATCGGTGATCTCAAAAAAGAGATGGATAATATTAAAGATTCAAAGCAGATTTTGAGACAGGAACAATATGATGCCCGCAGAAATCTGAAAGTGCTTGGTAAAAAAGGTAATCGGGATCTACGTCGCAAATTGTCCAAGTCTATTTCAAAACTCACCGATAAAATTAGCGATCTTAACGAGAAGTGGGTTAAGTTGAACATGAAAAAGGGTAAAATGATGAGGCGGATTTCAGCCCTATTCAAAATGATCCAGTTCAAGCAGAAATAATGCCTGCACCAAATTTTTCAATCCAACTTTAATCAATATATCCCCATTTTAAATTTTTAGAAAAAGAGAGCATAAAATGAAAAATATTTTTCTTATCTTAATCTTTACAGTGATATTCAGTTCTGAATCCAGAGCTCAGGATTCAGATTATCCTGAGGAATCTTCAAACTATGCTGAGCCTGAGCCTTCAGTTTATGCCAAACCGGAACCTGCCAGATATTCTAAAGAACCTCACAGGAAAAAGTCTGGGTTTCACAATTCCAAGCCCAATGAAAAAGATTATCATTCACTGTCTCTGACGGTTTCCCCCTTTCATTTTTTAATGCCTGTGTTTGAATTTACAATGGAAATTAAACTGGCTGAGACGTTCGGCGCTGCCCTTATCTGTGGAGGAGGAAGTGTGACTGTCAATGAAGGAGATTATGATGAAACCGAAGTTGGGTTGTTTGAATTTGGTGCTCAATTAAAATATTATCTCAGCGGCAACTTTGCCAAGGGATTCCACTTGGGAGTTGAATCGATGTATGTTGTAGCTGATACAGAAGTTGATGAAGTAAGTGGAACCGGAACAGGTTTTCACCTGGGTCTCTTCGGCGGTTACAAATATACCTTTAACAATGGGATAACTTTGGAAGCTCAGGCAGGTTATCAACAATATCTGATCAGGGCTGAAGCGAGTGATGGAGTAAATACGGCATCCGAGGAACAATCATCAGGTGGACTCTTATTAAATTTAAACGCCGGATTCAGTTTTTAACTAGTTCCCATCCCAGAAGTGGTGTTTTTGGCTGAATGAGAAGTTTGTCTCAGTTGCGCGGAATAACTTCGCAGACATAGTTGACACTATTTCAAGAAGTTACGACAAAACTGATGAGATAAAATTCCGTCGCCAGACGATGACCTTCCTGTTTGGGCTGGAAACTAACCAGGTTTTTTTCTGGTTGACTGGTTATTTGGTAATTTTATTTGCCGGGTGTAATAACAAAATAATTATTGTTCAGTTTTCTGGAGGGGGATTTTTGCATTTATATTTTTTAACCAGGATATAATCATTCCGTAGTTGGTAATGGGAATATTCTGCTGTGCAGCTTGATTGATGCGGGTAATTATCTCTCTGCGGGTTGTCATGCAGCCGCCACACTGGATAATTAACCTGAAACCAGACAGATCTTCTGGATAATCTCTGCCCGAGGCAACTTTGAATTCCAATTTCTTCCCGGTATATTCACGCAACCAGCGGGGAATTTTGATTCTGCCGATATCTTCCCCGATGGGACGATGGGAACAAAGTTCGGAGATCAGGATCCGGTCTCCATTTTCAAGTTGGGAAACAACTTCAAGACCTTTCTGGTAACTTTCAATATCGCCTTTGTGGCGGGCAAACAGGATGGAAAAAGAGGTCAGGGGAATTTTAGCGGGGACAATGGCAGTTACTTCATCAAAAGCTTGAGAATCGGTAACAACAAGTTGGGGCGGTTCTTTGAGCAGATGGTTGAGAGTATGTTCGAGTTCGCTTTCCCTCACTGTGATTGCCGGGACATTATGATCGAGAAGTTCTCGAATGGTTTGTACCTGGGGAAGAATAATTCTGCCTTTTGGTGCTTCTTTATCAATGGGAATCACCAGAACAACCAGTTTGTTTTTTTGCACCA
>JAWLEA010000204.1:0-3973 GCA_041686345.1 Polyangia bacterium
ATCCCGAAATACCGGAAATGATCGATGAGATAGTTCAAAAATTGATGAGTAAAAATGCAGAAGATCGCTATCAATCTGCACTTGGTCTTTCCAAGGATTTGGAAAAGTGTTTTGTTCAGTTTTCCACAACGGGAAAAATAGAACCCTTCCCTTTGGCTTCTATGGATAAGCCCCTGCATTTTCAAATTCCCGAAAAACTTTATGGCAGAGAAAGAGAAATAGACAAGTTGCTCAATGTTTTCGAAAAAGTGTCCGCAGGGAAAAAAAAGTTGGTATCCGTGAGTGGATATTCCGGAGTCGGAAAATCCAAGTTGGTCAAAAACCTGAACATTCCCATTACATTGAAAAATGGCTTTTTTATTTCAGGTAAATTTGATTTAATTCAAAGAAACACCCCTTATATCGCCTGGATTCAAGCATTTCAAGAGTTTTCAGAAATCCTGTTTTCAGAGGACCGCGAAGAAATTGAACAGTGGCAAAAAAGAATTTTAGATGCCATGGGAGAATCCGCAGGGGTGATTACCCAATTGGTACCGGGATTAAAAAATATCCTGGGCACCCAATCCCTCATGGAAGATTTGACGGCGAATGAGGACCAAAACCGCTTCAATTACGCACTTCGACAGTTTGTAAAAGCAATCAGTACAAAAGAACACCCCCTCGTTATTTTCCTCGATGATTTTCAATGGGCCGACGCCGCATCCCTTGGTTTGTTAAAAACCATTTTGACCGAACCCGGCCTGGGGCACCTCCTCATCATTGCCGCCTACAGAGACAATGAAGTCGATGCCAATCATCCGTTTATGCTTTGTCTGGAAAGCTCTTACAGCGAGTGGCTCAAAGTAAATGAAACCGATGTCACTGCGGCCTATTCACCGGATGAAAAACTTATAGAGTCCATTCGAGTTGAGAATTTAAGCCGGAACGATTTGACGGCATTGATAAAAGATACGATTAGGAGTGACCGGGCAGATGATAAGCCATTGGTTGAATTGGTACACAGCAAAACTCAAGGCAATCCTTTTTTTGTACATCAGTTTTTGGAATCCCTACACCACGACGGCTTAATTCAATTGACCCAAATAGAGGGGGAATTACATTGGGTATTTGATTACGAGGGGATTGAAAAATCATCCATCACTGAGAATGTCGTCGACTTGCTCAATCATCAAATAGAAAGATTGCCGGCAGATACCATAGAGTTGCTCAAGACGGCTGCTTGTCTGGGCAATTCCTTTGAACTGCACGACTTGTCTGCCATTATAAATGCGCCCGTTAAAGAAACCGAAAAAAAATTATTCGAGGCCCTGAACTCCGATTATATTTTACCTCAGGACTCGAACTACAAATTTGTAGAAAGTTATGATCACAACCCCAATAAGCTCATCTACTTCAAATTCTCCCATGACCGAGTGGCCCAAACTTTTTATTTGGTGCTGTCGAAAGAAGAGAAAGAGAAAATCCATGCGCTCGCTTTTAATCTACAATATCCGACCCTAAAAAAAGAGGAAGGGCTCACTGAAAAAGTCTTTGAAGTCGCCGGTCACCTGCAAAATTCGGGAGGAAGAATAAATGACAGGCAAATTTTATCAGAGGTATATTACGCTGCCGGGGTAAAAGCCAAGAGTTCCTCGGCCTATTCTCTCGCCTACGAGTATTTTGAAAAAGTCAGGTCCCTGTACCCCAATGAAAAGGACTGGGAAGAGAACTATGAGTTTTTAATCAACCTCATGGCAGACACCGCGCAAAGTGCCTATTTGAGCCAATTGTATGATGAAACGGATCGGCTCATAGAAATACTATTGAAAAAGGCAAAACACCGGAAAGATTACGCTATGGGTATTGAGGTCCTATTGGATGCCTATTTTGTACAGCAGAGATTCGAAGAGGCCGTAGATCTTGGACTAAAAACACTGAGTAAATTTGGTTTCAATGTGCCCAGGAACCCCAACAAACTGCAAGTCGCCTTTGAATTTATCAAGACCAATTTCACCATTGGCAAATTCGATCCGGATGACTTATTACAACTCCCCAAATTAAAGGACGACACATTGATTCCCGCCATGCGGTTAATGCCTTTAATAGTACCCTCGGCATTTTTCTACAGCGCCAATTTGTTTGTGGTTTTGGGTCTTAAATTGGCGGTTTTTACCATTAAAAATGGGGTTTCCGGCTACACCACCCAAAGCATTGCCAATTATTCTTTCTTGCTGTGTGCTATTGACGGCAATTACAAGAAAGGAATAAAATATTCAGATAATCTCCTGAAATTACTGGAGCAGAAAGACCTGAGCCGCTACAAAACGAGAACTAAATTTTCATCCTATTTCTTCGTGGAGCACTTAAAAACAAGTGTTTACCATACCCTACCTCTCCTAAAAGACACCTTTAAAGAAGGATTGGAAAATGGGGATTCAGATTTTACGGCCTTTGTGGGCAATGCTTTCGTACAAAACAGCTTTCTCACGGGATCCAATCTGTCCGATTTAAGCGTGGAAGTCAGACGGCAGATTCAATACAACATTCAGGTCAAAAATATAACCTCCAAGATTTTCAGCGATATTTACTACCAGTATATTACATGTCTTCAAGGCGAGGTAGAAGAAGCTCATACTCTTTCCGGCAAGTACTTTAACGCCGATGAAGAAATGCCAAAGCTTCATGCCTTCAACAATAAAGGGGCACTGAACAACTACCACATCCACCAGACCCTGTTGAATCTATTGTTTGGCAATTTTAAAGCCGCCGCTGAAGAGGTTTTGGTGGCTGAAAAATACAAGGAGCTCATCATGGGTGTTCCCATGGGCGATTATCTGCCCTTCCTGAAAGCCATATGCTTTTTTGCCAATTTCCTCGACCACCCCAATTCCAAAAAGCGCGCACTTTCCGTTGTAAAGAAAGGGCACAGAAAAATGAAGAAATTGGCCGTACAATGCCCGGTAGATTTCGAACACAAATCTGCTTTTTTAGCCGCCGCTAACTATGCCCTACGTGGAGATATGGCAAGCGCACTGAAGCAGTTTCAAAAGGCCTTAGATTTAACCGACTCCACGACCAGTCGCCTGGATAAAGCGGTCTGTTATTATATTTTCGGGATGTACTGCCGAACATTGGGCATTGAGGACCTGGCCTATTTAAAAATCAATGAGAGTAAAAAATTATTTGAATTGATGGAAGCCACAGCGGTGGTCGACTATCAGTCTGCTTTGATAGAAGAGATGAGCCCGGAAAGAGAATCCCTATTGAAAACCGATGAGTCAGTTTCCGCCAGTAATTCAGTTAGCCACGAGGGCATTGATTTGTTCAGTGTCATCAAAAGCACTCACGTGATCTCCAGTGAATTTGAATTGAATGAACTACTCAAAAAAATGCTGCCCTTAATCATCGAAAATGCCGGTGCTGAAAAAGGATGTATCCTTTTGCTACAGAATGGCCACATGAACGTTAAGGCCGTGGCTGACAATTCGGGAAAGGTGATGGTTCACAAAAAACTACCCGTAGAAGCGTTTGATATTTCTGTGCCCATATTAAACTTCACCTCGAATACCGGCCAGGCTGTTATATTAGAGCATGCTCATATGACAGGACGCTTTGTGAACGACGAATACATCACAAAAAACAAAGTGCGCTCACTCCTTTGCATGGCGATATCCCACAAAAACAAACATACGGGATTGCTCTATCTGGAAAACAATCTGATATCGGGAGCTTTTAACCAAAATAGAATGCAGGTATTGAATATTTTGGCTACACAAGCCTCCATTTCTATCGAAAATGCCCGTTACTTCAGCCATATCAACCAATTGAATATCGCTTATGAAAGATTTGTGCCCAAATCCTTTTTGAGCTACCTCAACAAGGACAGTATTCTCAATATCAAAGTCGGCGATCAGGTAAAAAAGGAAATGGGCGTCTTGTTTGCCGATATTAGAAACTTCACCGGCATGTCTGAAAAATTGAATTCCGAGGAAGT
>JAWLEA010000205.1:0-3950 GCA_041686345.1 Polyangia bacterium
CAGAGTATATACTTTTCTTAATTTTTTTGTGAGAGCGAGTTGATCAAATATTTTACATTTGAGTTTGTATTGTCCCAGACGATAATCTACAATTCTCATGTGAGAATGATTTGGACTGATCATCAATCTGAAATTAAGCTTTTTGTCAACTCTCTTACATAAAAACTCTTCCGTAAGTCGATTGTGTTTCCTTTTTGGGTCTCTTCTCAAGGGATTGAGAAATTTGAGTATTTGAAGAACATTGGCGGTGGTGGTACTTTTATCTTCCAGACTATTAATCTTTTTAGACATTTAATCCCCTTTCAAAATATTGAATATTTCTATTTTTGATTGCCGGTAAGAAGGTTGAAAAAAAATTTCTTGAGATGTTAAAAAACTCATACAAAAAACTGTTATAGAAAAATTTTTGTCCATGTCAAGATGCAGAACAAATAAATCTTCTTGATTGTGGAAAAACTTGGTTTTTACTGGTATTAATACCACAATAGATGCCCGGACAGATCCTGTTCAACAAAGATATACAATAATGATAAAATTCTTCAGTTTTTCAATCTTAATCATGCTGGTTTTCCCTGTTCTTTCTACCAAAGCCGGGGATCCTGCCATTAATTGGAAAACTTTGAAATCTAAAAATTTCATTATCCATTATCCTCAAAAATACAGAAAAGCAGCTGAAAAAACCAAAGTACTGGCAGAAAAGGCACATCAACTACTGGTTCCATTCATGCGATGGCAGCCAAGCTCTCCAACCCATATAGTTGTTTCGAGTTATACCGATCAGGCCAACGGTTCTGCCACCGTTTACTACCGAAAAACAATAAGAATATTCATAACCTATCCTTCCAATAATTCCACTTTGGCTGACTTTGACGATTGGCTCTGGATCCTGCTTATTCATGAATATACTCATATCCTGAACATGGACACCAAGGGAAAACTGCCCCGCCTGATCAACGCTGTTTTTGGACAACTTTGGGTACCTAATTCTTTTTTGCCTACCTGGATTATTGAATCCATGGCTGTTTACAGTGAAACTGTGTTTTCTTCCAAAGGTCGCAACCGTTCAGCTATTTATGACATGTATATGCGTACAGATATTCTTTCCGGCAGGTTTTTACGTCTTGACCAAATATCCGGTGCACCAATTCCTTATCCACACGGCACTATTCCCTATCTTTACGGGTCAAGATTCATCTGGTTCCTTGCCAAAAAATTTGGTGATAAAAACATCGGTCTTTACAGCCATTCCTACGGAAAACGTAATATTCCCTGGGGTCTCAATAAAAGTTCTCACCAAACTTGGGGTAAATCCATTGAAAAATTATACAAAGAATTTAAAACCCATCTCAAACTTAAATACCAATATGTCAAAAGCAGAATAATCGATCGGGGAGTCAGAGAAGGAAAAAATATTACCAAATCCGGAGAATACCATTTTTACCCTTCCTTCCATCCTGACAAAAATAATCTTCTTCTTTTCAATGGATCTGACGGTCATTCTCCCCGAAGTCTCAAAATAGCAACTTTAAATAATAAGAAAAAAATCGAGAAGGTAAAAACTGTTTTTAACCCAATTACAGCGGCTGGTAAAGGCATCTGGTATAACTCGGGTGTCTATTTCCATCAACTTGAACTCCATAAAAAGGTATATTCCTTCAATGATATTTTTTTTCTGGATTTGAAAACACAAAACCTCAAGCAAATTACCCAAGGCAAAAGAATTTACTCACCCATTCCAACAAAAAAAGGATTTTACGCAGTAAAATCTCACGGTACCAGATCAGATTTGGTGTTTCTGAATAAAAAGGGGAAATTTAAAAAAACAATCTTGAAAAATGGTGAAGATGTATATATTTATACCCCTGCTCTGTCTCCAGACAAAAAATATCTGACTTATTCCATCTGGAAGAAGGGCAAAAGAAAGATCAAATTATTGGAATTAACTTCAGGAAAAACAGAAACGCTGACCTCCAATTCGGGAATGAATACCGACCCTGTCTGGACCCCTGATCAAAAATACATTATTTTCAGTTCAGATCGTACCGGAATTTTCAACCTTTATGCCCTTGAACTCAAAACTAAACAGATTTTCCAGATAACAAACCTTACAGGGGGGGCTTTCAATCCCAGTATTTCTGCAGATGGCAAAACCATTGCCTACAGCGGTTATAACAAAAAAGGCTATGATATATATATCATGGATTTTAAAATTGATAATTGTCTTGAGCCCTTACCTGAATCCCCAAGGGTTAAACCTCTTCAGTTTTTCTCAAATTACTATGGGACAGGAAAAACCAACGATTATAAACCTTGGAAATATCTGCTTCCAGTTGCCTGGATGTTTGATTACGGTTATACTCAAAGTTCGGCCTTCAATCTGACTTTATTCGGATTTGATCCGGTAAATCATCACTATTATGACTCCAACCTGACTTGGTCATTTTTGGATGACTATTATAGTTTCAACTTCAATTACGAATACAGCCGTTTTAAATTCCCTGTTTATGCAAGCTTTTACGCGGGGAATTATCAGAAGGAAAATATGTGGGTCAACGACCAGTGGCAAGACTACGAGTGGAATTATTACAAGGCGGAGGTTTCTTCAACATATCCACTGATAACAAAAATGAGACGTTCACTTTATGCTTATCTGACAGGAAATATCTACCGGGGAATACCTGAAAACAAACGCCCTGTCCCCCGTCCAGATTCAACCTTGCCCCAATATCCGAAACAACTGACTAAAAGCTCCGTAAAACTTGGAGGATACTATTATGCTACCAAATCCTCTACCTATGCTTTGGATTGGGAATCCGGACTATACGCTTCAGCCTATGCTCAAGCCGACTTCTCATCATCAACCCAAACAGTTTATAAATTCAGTGCTCAAAGTATTTATCGTCGCAAACTCCCTTTTGGTAAACACTGGGTTCTATCCTTCAATTTGAAAGCCGGCAGTTCTGTCAACAGCAACAGTTCAGAATTTGTCATAGGAGGAACTCAGTTCAGAATGAAAGATAATTTCCTTCCCTGGGAGATTAATTATAATAATATCCATGGTTTTCCCAACTATAATGAATTAGGGAGTCATTATTACTCATCCAGCATTTACCTTACTTTTCCCCTCCGCTGGATAGATCAGGGCATCTCCACCCTCCCCGTTTATTTACGCAGAATTTCGGGAAAAATTTTCTTTGATGCCGGCAAGACATTTAACGATGAATTGGAATTTGAAGTTCCCTTGATGGCAATGGGGGGTGAAATAAAACTATCAATGTTACAAGGTTATCAGGCTAAAGTAAACTTTATTCTTGGCTTTTCCCGTGGATTCGGAGAATATGGAGAATGGACCTGGTACTCAGCTCTGTCTTCTCCTTTACCAACTTCCATCAGCAATATATTCAGGTGAACAGATGTTTAAATTTTTCCATATTATTACCATATTGGGAATATTTCTCACTACTTCGTGCAAAAACCCTTCCGAAAAATCTGAAATAAAAATCCCGGTTAAAACCAGTCTGGAGATGCATTATAAAAGTCCTCAGAACAAAAACAATAAGCTCAGTAAATTTTTCGGGAAAAAATACCTGAACAACAAAATTTTGCATAATTTTATTGAAAACACAGAAACTTTTGATCTCTGGGTTTTCCCTCCCCAAATGGGTATGCAGCGAACAATACCTCTTTTTGCTTTTTGCATGAAGGGGCCTGCAAAATCCTATGCATATATTTTTCTTTCAAATCTTTTTAAAACTACTGTAAAGCCGGCAATAAACCGTTTTTTCAGAATCAGAAATTCTGAACTTCTCGGTCAGCAGGAATTTGTTGTTTTTGATGATGGAACCAAATTTTGCCTCTCATCTCAAAAATATATTCTCAAGCATTTTTACAATCAAAAAAATCAAAATTTTACTTCAGATAATAATTTTTTCAATTTCAAACTAAATATC
>JAWLEA010000062.1:0-17173 GCA_041686345.1 Polyangia bacterium
GGATGTTTTTTTCTTGCCAGAGGTTTTTTTACCGGATGTTTTTTTCTTTCCGGAGGCATTTTTACTACTGCCGGACTTTTTCCCACTGTTGGCTTTCTTACCGGAGGAAGCTTTTTTCTTTCCGGAGGTTTTTTTACTACTGCCGGACTTTTTACCACTGTTGGATTTTTTACCGGAGGAAGCTTTTTTCTTTCCGGAGGTTTTTTTACTACTGTTGGATTTTTTACCGGAGGAAGCTTTTTTCTTTCCGGAGGCATTTTTACTACTGCCGGACTTTTTCCCACTGTTGGCTTTCTTGCCGGAGGATGTTTTTTTCTTGCCAGAGGTTTTTTTACCGGATGTTTTTTTCTTTCCGGAGGCATTTTTACTACTGCCGGACTTTTTCCCACTGTTGGCTTTCTTGCCGGAGGAAGCTTTTTTCTTTCCGGAGGTTTTTTTACTACTGCCGGACTTTTTACCGCTGTTGGTTTTTTTACCACTGTTGGATTTTTTACCGGAGGCTGTTTTTTTCCTGCCACCGGATTTTTTTCTGTTGCTGGAATTTTTCTTCACATTGACGTTTTTTGCTGCTTTTTTAGTTTTCTTTCGGCGTGTTTTTAAAGATTTGGTTGTCTGGTTTTCTTGTTCTTCGACTGTAAGATCTTCATAGGGTTCATCCACGTTGAAACTTGAACCGACGTAATTAATGTTGGTTGGTTTGAATTCAGCTTTTTCAAATTCGTCATCAGGGTGATCAATTTCAATATCATTTAATTTGGAAGAACGTTTATCACTGGAAAAATCAGGATCTTTCCCATTGTATTTCAACTGGATGGAAGAAGTAGGCTCTGGAACTTTGTCGCCTTTTTTATTGATACTGTAATTATCTTTTTCATCTTCATCATCTTCATCCAAATCGTCATCGTTGGAATAATCTTTGTCTTTTACAGCTTTGGCAGCTGTTTCTCCAACAACTGGTTCATCTCCGACTCGGACCATGGGGATTCCCTTCTGTACAGCTTCAATTTCAAGTAAAGAGAGAATTCTGTTTTTCTTGTCCAGGCTTTTTTGCATGTTTTCTATTTCTCTGGTAGCTGCAGCTTGCCCTTCTCTTGCTTCAGAAAGAGCGTTATCTCTTTCTTCCAGTAAATAGTGCAATTTTGCTTTTTGTTCGTTCCAATTTTCTTGCTCACCCATCTTTTCTTTTTTCAATCTATTGTCCATATCTTTCAGTTGCTTTTCTTTTTTTTCAACTTCTTTTTCTTTTGCTTGCAGTCTGTTTTTCATTTTTTCATAATTCTTTTTTAAATCTTCAAGTTCTCGATTTTTCTTTTTAAGAGCAAATTTCATGTCCCTGAATTTTTCTTCTTCTCTTTTATGAGTGGCTTTGACTTTGCCAATTGCAAATTTTGATTCCAGAGTTCGTTTTTCTTCATCTTTCAGTTTCTTGGTCAATTTAACGATTTGTTCACGAAGTTCCGCGTTTCTTTCGTTTAGTTTTTTGACCTCGTTCTGGCGTTTCTGATCGGCACCGGCCAAACGACATTTCACATAGTCCAATTCTTTTTCCAAGTTATTTACATTTTGCTTATCGGCTTTTTGAACAGGCTGATTGTTTTCTTTGAAGAAAGTGTTGTGTTTTATTTCAGGTTTGGCTTTATTGCTGTTTTCGAGTTTTGCTTTGATAGAATCTGACAGAGAAGCTCTTATCTGTTCATTTTGCTTTTGAGTTTGTTTGCTGCTTTCCGGTGGAGAAACCCGAGTTTGGTTTGAAGTTCCCTCTCCCGGTTCTTCAGTTTCTACCTTATTGGTAAAATAGCTTACGATTCCTGCCAGAACATCTTCGTGGGTGAGAATTTCTTCCAAACTGACGTTTTTAGTAAGGATCCATTTAAGAACTTTTACTGTCCATTGAGCCTGAAAAGGGAGATTTTCTTTCATCGTGTGACCTTTCTAGTTTAAAATAATAATGAACTGAGAATATAGAAGTTAAACAAGAGCAGATTATGCTACTGGTTGTTGATTGTTGGTATTTGAAGCGGGAAATATCAAGATTGTAAAGTAAAATTAAGGGTTTCAAAACTTGTTGGGAATCCGGTTTGGTAACTCTTGAGAAGGGGTATGGGTGGGGAAACCGGTTAGAAGAAAAGGCGATATTGAAGTATTATTTTAAATTGGGAAAAACCCAAGTGAAATTAAATTATCACCTTGAATTTTACAATAATTCCACTTTTAGGATTTGGCAACAAAATTTTTCATTTTTTGTAAATTAAGTCAATTTGATATTGTCAATAAGACGGGTTTTTCCAAAAAATACAGCTGCTGCCAGTACTGTAGAATTATCAAAATTGTTGACTTCATGAAGATTATCTGCACTTAAACATTGGATGTAATCTATTTTGGCACAGGTTGAATTTTGTTTGATGATATTTTTCGTTTTGGCTTCAGCCTCAGAGGGAGTGGTTATCTGGTTCTGAGCCACCAGTTCTTTGACTCGGTTCAGAGCTTGTGAGATTACAGGTGCTTCTTTCCTCTGCTTGCTGGTAAGATATTGATTTCGTGAGGATAGCGCCAGTCCGTCACTTTCTCTGACTGTAGGACAACTTTCAATTTCAACAACAAAATCGAGATCTTTTACCATCCTTTTAACTACAGTCAGTTGCTGAAAGTCTTTCTCTCCAAAAACTGCAAAATCGGGATTGATTATATTGAATAATTTACTGACTATGGTGGTGACTCCATCAAAATGACCGGGTCTTCTGGCCCCACAAAGTGGAGCAGTTAATTTATCAACATGGACTGTAGTTACAAAACCTTCCGGGTACATTTCTTTATCGGAAGGTGCAAAAACAAGATCAACATTAAGGGTTGCCAGTTTCTCCAAATCCTGGTCAAGACTTCTCGGATATTCTTGGAAGTCTTCGTTGGGTCCGAATTGAGTGGGATTAACATAGATGCTGACGGCTGTAAGATCAGCCAGTTTATTTGCTTTTTCAACCAGAGCCAGATGACCTTTATGCAGATAGCCCATAGTGGGAACAAACGCGATTGTTTTGCCTCGGAATTTATTTTGCAGGATCCAGTTTCTGGTTATTTTCTTGTTTTTAATGACTTTTGGAAAAGAATTCATGTCAACTCTCAAGTAAAATTAATGTTCTGGTTAAGTCCAAGCATAATGATGTATTTTACTTTTTGATGGAATGTAACCAAAAGTAGGAATTGAGTAAAAGTGAAACAACGTGTAGAGTATATACAAAGTTTGAGTTTATTTTCCAAGAAGAATAATTGATTATTTTGCCTTGATTGTGGAAATGTGTGAGTCAGAATGAAACAATATCGCCGTGACCAATTTGAAAGCAGAGCAAAATCAGTGTTTGTTGCCAGGATCATCCTGGATTCACTTGGTATTTTGTTTTTGTTAATTCCCGCCTGGGGACAATCCCTGGTAGCATATCTTCCCAAAGGGCTGGCAGTTTACTTGTTTTTGCTTTTTGGTCATCTTTTTTCATTTTTATGGATAGGTAAAAAATTTGATCGGTTTATTTATTTCATTACTCTCTGTTTTGACCTGATCGCACTGGTTTTTGTAGTAGTACTTACCGGAGGCTTGTCAAGTCCCGTTATGTCGGGACATTTGCTTTATGCTGTTTTCTTTGCAATTTTATATCCCCATCCTCTGGCAATATTGCCTGCTTTGCTGCTTTTACCCATTATTCCTAAAATTAGCACTTTGCTTGGCACTGCCGTCGGCGGCAGGGATCTGTTGCTGCTTTTATGGTATTCAGGGATTGATCTTATCATAGTCTATGTTGTTGTGTATTTTGATTTGCAGGAAAATATGCGGTTTAGAAAAGCACTGGAACTGGAAGAAGATAAAAGAGAATTATCACTTATCAATGAAAGACAGCGAATTGCAAGAGAGATGCATGATGGCTTGGGAGCGTTGCTTTCAACTATTAAAATTCAGGCAGAATTTCTTAGTGAATTTTCCAAAGACAATCCCGAAATTCAGAAAGAGGCTGAATTGCTTCAATCACGTTCTCAATCGGCATTGGAGGAATTGAGAAGGACCGTCAGAATTATGAGAGAAGATTTTGAACTTCTTCCGGCTCTTGAAGAATTAATCCAGAACATGCAAGAATTATACGATTACAAAATTTCTTTTGTTTATTCCCTTCAGCGAAGTTTTGATAACAATTACGGACTTCATATATACCGAATTATTCAGGAAAGTCTCACCAACACTGGCAAACATGCTCAAGCCACTCTGGTTGAAATTAATCTTGAAGATGACTGCAAATTACCCTTTTGGATCAAAGAACAAAATCTTTCTAACGATTCAGAACTCCATAAAACAAAAGCTGGTTCTTTTAGCAGTTCTGGAGTATTACTTGAAATTAAAGATAATGGCTGTGGTTTTTCCACTTCCAAAAAGACTGAGGGTCATTTTGGTCTGCTTCATATCAAGGAAAGAGTTGAGGAAATGAATGGACAGATTAAAATAACCTCAATTTCTGATAAAGGTACAGATATTAAAATCTGGTTTCCTTAAGTTGAACAATATGAATAAATTTGCTGCAAAATCTCTACTTTTCTCAATTTTGCTCCTCTGGCCTGCTAAGGTCATGGCCAATTCCTTTCTGCCTCTTTACATAGGAGGAGTAGATCCCGGAGTTACGACCATGCCCGTTACTACTGGGATTATCAATAATCCTGCTGTTATTGGCAAGATAGAAAACACCCGGATTTCTCTGTATTTTTCACCTGTATTTCAATCTCTCGATGTAAAAAGAGCTTCCATTTCTTCAATTACAGGATTACCTTCTTCTGATGGAGATTTGGTTTTCGATGAAGTTGGTTATTCCAACAATATTTATGATTATTTTGTGGGGATGACTACTGATTTTGGTTATGACAGAATTACTCTGGGGCTTGCCATATACTCACCTTTCAGACAGGAATTTCAACAATTACCCTCTCCTTTGCGCTATCATTTGAGCGATCGTAATTTTGTCAATCTTTTTATTACTCCGGTAGTTTCCATGAAATTACACCGCAAGTTTTATTTTGGTTTCGGTTTAAGTTACATCTATTCGAGATTTCGTCTGGGTTTGGTGAGAGACAGATATTTGAGAGGTGATCTTCCCGAAGGTGCCGAAGAAAGATTTGAAGCCAAAGGTATTGCCAATGAAAAAATAATGGTTGATTCCAGTGACAATAACTTTGGTTTCAGTTTTGGTTTTTATTATCTTCCCAAAAAATGGCTGGAAATTGGTGGAGCATACAGATCGAAAATTCGCAGTCTGGACAGTGCTTCGGTTGAAACCCACGGTAAAGGATATATAACCAGGTATTTTGATGGAGAAGGTTACAAAACACTTGAAGGCAATTCAAAAATGGAAACCACCTTTCCTGATATAATATCTTTGGGTGCTAAAATTAAACTTTCCCGCAACTGGTGGAGTGATTTTACCCTCTCCTGGATCAGGTGGAGTTCACATCAAAAGTTGCAGGTTCTGTTGACTGGCAGTGATTTTACTAATGTCGCTCTGCGCAATTGGGATCTCAATATTTCAAGTTACCGAGGTTTTCAGGATGTGCTGACTCCTCAATTGACTTTCATGTATCAACCTCACCAGGGGTTCAAATTTAATACCGCCATCAGATATCTGCCTCCCGCAACACCTGAAAAATGGGTTAATCCGGCAGCAGTCGACAATCATTCTGTGACTCTGCAATTTACTGCATCTTTTGAAGTATTTGATTTCGTCAATTTGAGAGTAGGTTATGGTATTGACTGGATGATTCCCCTTACTGTTGAAAATTCAGGATATGACCCCAATTTGGCTAGAATCTGCATTGAGAATCATATAGATGTGGTCTGGTGTTCAGAATGTCAGGATACTTATCAGGGTAAGGCAGTTTCTTCGGGAAATGGAAATTATAAAAGAATCACTCATCAGGTTGGGATTGGGGTTGATTTCAACTTTTAGTTCTTTTTTAACATGGCAATTGCTAAAAATTTGCAGTTTGTAAAGTTTCTAAAGGCGGGTTTTGCCGGCTTTTACACTGACTGTATTCTGAATTCCAATAAGATATCCCTTGACGTCGTTAAAAAGGTTGGTAAATTCAGCTGAAGAAGTTACAAGTTTTACTTCGATTTCTTTGGAGTAATTTAATTATTTCTGCAAAGGAAATGTTTTTATTAATTTTCAAATAAGGTGAATTATGGCGAAAGAAGAACAGATAGAACTGGAAGGCGAAGTAGTTGAAGTATTGGCCGGCGGCCAATTCAGAGTTAAAACAGACAATGGTCTTGTTGTCCTGGCTCATCTTTCAGGTAAAATGAGACGATTCAGGATTAGAGTTGTATTGGGAGACAGAGTTACAGTTGAAGTTTCTCCTTATGATCCCACTCGAGGTCGCATCACTTACAGACCCAGATAGAACATTTGTTTTTTCCAAGCAATCCGGATACGGCTGCAGTACGCCACACCCATTCCGATATCGGAACCAGGTCTTTGATTCCGATTAGACAATTCCTTTCCAAAGGTTGCAAATGTCTGGAAATTTCAATCCAACCAACCGCTTTATCATAAAACCCTTTTATTAAATTTTTGCCTCAACCAAAAACCCCCGTTCTGGAACAGGAACTAACCCAAACACCAACTTGGAGGAACTAATGGAATTAAAAGGAAACAAATTTGGAACTCATCGTGTAATTAAACCTGAGGGTGTATTACCTCAACCTGCTCTCAAAGTAGATAACGATATGACCAAAGAGTTTGATAACGAAATAGTTTGCGAAGTTATCACCCTCAATGTCGACAGTGCCAGTTTTACTCAGATCAAACAGGAGGCTGAAGGCGATTCGGAAAAAATTAAAGAAATCATGCTTTCCATTGTTGATAAATTCGGGAAACATAAGAATCCTGTAACCGGTTCCGGTGGAATGTTCATTGGAAAAGTAAAACGTATCGGCTCAGCCCTGCAGGGCAATATCGATCTTGAAGTGGGAGACAAGATAGCATCTTTGGTTTCTCTGAGTCTTACTCCTCTGCAGATAGACAAGATTAAGAATATCCATATTGATACAGATCAGGTAGATATTGATGGGACAGCAGTGTTGTTTGAGTCAGCTATCTGGTCCAAGTTACCCGAGGACATGGATGAAAAACTGGCGCTGGCAGTTCTTGATGTTGCAGGCGCTCCTGCTCAGACAGCTAATCTGGTGAGGCCGGGACAGAGAGTTCTGGTAGTTGGAGCCAGTGGCAAAAGTGGACTTCTTTGTTCATATGTTGCCAAAAAATTTGCTGGAGTAACCGGTCAGGTTATCGGAACCGCTTCTTCCGAAAAAGGTGAAAACTTTTTGAAGGAAGTACCCTTTCTAGATGGGTATTTTCGGGCGGATGCTTCGGATGCTCTTGATATGTACCAGAAGACCAGTGAGTTGACCGATGGCAAAATGGCCGATCTGGTTATCTCCTGTGTGAGTAGACCAAATTGTGAAATGGGAGCAATTTTAGCCTGTAAAGATGGTGGTACAGTTTATTATTTCAGTATGGCAACCAGTTTTACCAAAGCCGCTTTAGGTGCTGAAGGTGTTGGTATGGATGTAACCATGCTCATAGGTAACGGGTACACCAAAGATCATGCAAAAATCGCTCTGGAATTTTTACGAGAAAGTCCATATATCAAAGAAATCTACGAAAAAAGATATATGTAATTCATTTCTAAATCAGCATCTTTACAGTGGTTATTTGTTGACGTTCATCAAATAACCAAATTGTTAATTCCTGCAATTTGGCTTTTTTTCCTTTTATTTGAAAATTATAATAATTTGGGGTATGACCTTTACGGTCAGTTACTATGGTTTTCAATAGTTTTCCAACTTAGATATTGGAGGTACCAATGAGAGATTACAAAGATATTCCTTCCTGGAAAGACGTTACCCAAGCACAATGGCTTGATTGGAAGTGGCAACTGAGAAATTCGATCCATAATACAAAAATACTCAATGATGTTTTCAAGTTTGATGCTGAAGAGTTACGAGAAATCAAGACTGTATTGCAGGAATTTCCCATGTCGGTAACGCCGTATTATCTTTCATTGATCGATCCTGAAAACAAAAATGATCCGGTTAAAAAACAGGCCATTCCCACCATTAAAGAAATGAATGTCAGCAAAGGCGATCTTCTCGATCCATTGGATGAAGATGTTGATTCTCCGGTTGAAGGGATAACCCATCGCTATCCCGATCGGGTTTTGATGCTGGTAACCCATGTCTGCAGCATGTATTGTCGTCATTGTACCCGTCGTCGCAAAGTAGGTGAAGTAGATCGTCATATTGGGGAAAAACTTCTGGATAAGCAGATTGAATATATCAAAAATACTCCCGCAGTCAGAGATGTTTTGATTTCAGGGGGAGATCCACTGATGCTTACTACACCGCAACTGGAAAAGATCATCAGCAGAGTTTATGAAATCCCCCACGTGGAGATTATCAGATTGGGATCACGTATGCCGGTAGTGCTTCCCATGAGAATAGATGATAAACTGGTAAATATGCTCAAGAAATATCATCCGATTTATATAAACACCCACTTCAACCATCCCAATGAGATCACCAAATATTCCGCTGCAGCTTGTGATAAATTGAATAATGCCGGGATTCCTCTTGGAAATCAGACAGTATTGCTCAGAGGGGTGAATGACTGTCCCCACGTTATGAAAAAACTGATGCATAAATTGCTTCAGATCAGGGTTAAACCATATTACATGTATCAATGTGACTCTTCCCGGGGAATTTCTCATTTTCGTACTTCCATCGGTAAAGGAATTGAAATTATTGAATCACTGCGAGGACATACTACCGGAATGGCAGTTCCCGTATATGTAGTGGATGCTCCCGGAGGCGGAGGAAAAATTCCCATTTCACCCCAGTATCTGATTTCCCGTTCCCAGGATCATACAATTCTCAGAAATTTCGAGGGTGTAATTACCGTATATCATGATAATTGCAAGGGGCATTCAGTTTGTGGCCAAGATGATGCCTGCTCTGATCCCAAATACAAAATAGGAAAAGGAGTGGCACATATCTTTGCCAACCCCGAAGAAATCATCGAGCCTTCCCACAAACCCAGAAAATTGCATTAGATTAATGTATTATCTTCGTTTTCTTCTCATTATTTCTCTGGTAAATGTATTTTCAGGTTGCAAAGAAAAAACTGCGGAACCTGAAGCAAAATCCAAACCATCTTTGCCGGAAATTAAAAAAAAATATCCCGAGAAATTCAAGGATTCCAAAACAAACAAATCTCGTTCCTCCCAGCCGCTCAAATTTCCAGATTCAATCTGTGGTAGAATAGTTAAAAAAATAAAGGAATGTGAATTGGAAAAAACCAAAAAAAGCAAGAAACTTAAAGAGGAATTAAAGAATTCAATTTTAAGCTACAAGCAAAGAAAATTTCAGGAAAACTTGGATAAATATATTAAACATTGTCAAGGGGTTACAAAGGATATTCCTGCCAGTAAACTTGATAAATGTCTGAGTTTGAATTGTGTTGAAATGGACAAGTGTCTCAAAAAAAATTACGAGAGTAAAAAAAGTTCTGGTAAAAATAACCAATAGCAACTAAATAAATTGTATATTGGAGGTAAATAATATGGCAAAAGATAAAATCGAGAATGAAGACCTTAGTATTTTAAAAGAAAATATTTCCCAAGACGGTAATATTATTCTTAAAGATGAAGTTTACATCATAGTAACTCAGGCTTTTTGTCCAAATGGTCACAACATAGTGGGATGTGGCAAGGAAGATTATGACGGCTATCCCGGAATTTGCGTAAAAGTTGCAAATGACGAAAAAGAAGGTATGCTGGAATTAAGTCCTTTTCAGGGCGACCATTCCAAAAGGGGAATCAAGTTTCCACAGGGAACCAAGGTCAAAATCAAATGCCCCACCTGCGGGGTTGAGTTTCCGGTGGTTGGTAAATGCAAGTGCGAAGACGGACATCTCCATAAAATTTATCTGACCCCTAAATTGAGCGATGCTCACATGATAGTCGTTTGTGACACATGGGGCTGCTATTTTTCACGACTCATCGACGATAACGAGCTTTTTTCTGAATTTATCGATGAGGAATAACTCAGAGGTAATGCCATGTTTAACAAAAAAATATTTTTGTTGGTTTTCGGGTTGGTTTTATTCCAACTAAATCCGGCTCGGGCTCAGGAAACACAAAACAATAAAAAATTTGGACTGGGGATCAGTGGTTCTTATCACTATGTTCCCGAGTTTTTTCTCCATATTGGCCTCAAGGGTGCGCACGATGTAAAAGCCCAGCAAACCGGGCTCAGGCTTTTGTATCGCACCACTAATGTTGATGTTGCAGTGCAGTTTCAATATATGCAGATCAATGCTCCTGACGGTAACTGGCTGGGCATGAACCATGACTGGGATCAAACCGAATATGTCGAATTCGATAATCTGGCTTTTGCTTTCGTCGAAGTTTCGGCTACCTGGAACACCCCCATTACTGATAATCTCTATTTCATCTATGGAGCTGGAATTGGCGGAGGTCTTGTTCTGGGCGATGTTTATACCACTCCCGCCATGGGTTGTACTGCAGATAATTGGCGCGATACCAGTCAATGTTATCACATTCCGGGTGATGATCGCCAAGAAAAAGAAGACATACCGCGGGGAATGGGTATGCTCGAAGCTATTGTCGGTTTAAGATACGATATTATCGAGAATATTTCCCTCAAAGTTGAAACAGGGTTTTTCCTTCCCGGTTTTCTCAAAACCACAGTTTCAGCTGAATTCTATTATTAAAAACCCTGCTGTCAAAATACATCTGAATACCGTAACCATACAGGGGTTAAAAAACAGGGAGTAAGGTTTGTCGATTTTGGGGAAATTAGAATAATTTCAGTTTACAGGGGAAAAAACAGGGAGGGATAATTTTGGCAGGCTTGATTTTTACGATCAGGCTACAGGTTATGAAAGATCAATAAATATTCTGGGTACTGTAAACTCCGGAAAACCCTATGCCTACATGATTGACTCCGCAACGCATGATGTTGCAATGGTGGGAAAGTTCAGGACAATGGGGTTCGTCTGGCCCGGTCATGTACATATCCATCTGTCCTTCCGGAGTGCTGCCGTAAGCACAATTTTGGGAATAGGGATGATCATCGTGAAAAAGCTCACCCTGTTCTTCCATCTGGATGGAGTGATTGCGACCGTGGGCTGCCCAAAGCACGTTCCAAAGCAGGGGGCGATGGCATTCAGGAGCACCTTCGGGATCATGGGTTGCTCTGACTCTGTTGAAGGCTTCATATTGGAGACATTCGTTGGCAATGGGATCAAACCAGGTATCATTAACCCCGTCATTATCGTAATCGTAATCAATTGCTCCGCCGATACAGACCAGATCCACCGGAACGCAATCCATTCCGTGTCTTCCTGAGGGCACATAACCGCTGTCACAATTGCACACTGCAGTATCGGACCATTCGAGGCATTGACCGTTGCCGCTGCAAGTTACACCGTCGCATGCCATAACCCCGTTATCCGGGAAACATTCCAGAAGATCAAGGCCTCCGTTTGTATATTCGTTGTCACATTCACAAACGGCTGTACCTTCTTCCACGCTGCAGGTTCCATGACCGGAACATTCAACTCCGCCACAGGGATTTTCAAGGCATTCAAGGCCGGAAGCAACATAGCCAGTATCGCAATCACAGAAAGGCTGATCATTTTCATCTACCTGGCAGGTGCCGTGGGAACTGCATTCAACCCCCTGGCAAGGATCTGTATTGTTGGTATTGTTAGTGTTATTGGTATTGTTGGTGTTGTTGGTATTGTTAGTGTTATTAATATTGTTGGTATTGTTGGTATTGTCAGTGTTATTAGTATTGTTGGTGTTGTTGGTATTGTTGGTGTTGTTGGAATCAGAATCGGGGGTACAATTTAATAAAGAAACTGAAAGTAAAAAGGGTATGATAAATTTGGCAGCAGTTTGCATGATACCTCCAATAAGGAATGTGAAAAGCAATAAAAACAGACGGTTTTGCAACTTGTTTGGTTGTTGATATTTGTATTATTAAGCAGGGATTTTGTTAAAGTTTAGCACAAGATTCAGGTTAATACCACCATTAGCACTGAAACATAATTCCAACTAAAGGTTGACAATTGGTTCCAAACATCTATTTATTAGAATTAGTTCCATTGTTCAAAAGGGAGATTTTTATGTTTAAAAGATCGGTTATTTTATTTTTTGTTATTTTATCATTTTCTCTGATTACCGCTTGTAATGAAGACAATTCAGGGGGCAAACAGGAAATCTGCGACAACGAAGTTGATGATGACGGCGATGGTCTGACCGATTGTGAAGATGATGATTGTGAAGATTATCTGGTTTGTAATCAGGAAATCTGTGACAATGAAATTGATGATGACGGCGATGGTCATACAGATTGTGACGATCAGGATTGCTTTGGTTCTGAACTGTGCAGTGAATTGGAAGAGATCTGCAACAACGGAATCGACGATAACGGTAATGGCGATGTAGATTGTGATGATGCTGCCTGTTCAGAACATACTGCCTGCCAGGTGCCGACAGAGATCTGCGACAATGGGGTTGATGACGACGGCGACGGTAATGTAGATTGTGACGATCAAGATTGTTTTGATTCTGAATTGTGCAGTGAATTGGAAGAGATCTGCAACAACGGAATCGACGATAACGGTAATGGCGATGTAGACTGTGATGATGCTGCCTGTTCAGAACATACTGCCTGCCAAGTGCCGACAGAGATCTGCGACAACGAAGTTGATGATGATGGCGACGGTTATGTAGATTGTGACGATCAGGACTGTTTTGAATTTTCTGAGTGCACTGAGATAGCAGAGATCTGTGATAACGGGGTCGATGATGACGAAGATGGATTCACCGATTGTTTTGATATTGACTGCCTTGGTGATCCTGCCTGCAATATAACCGGTGAGGATTGTGACAACGGAGTCGACGATGATGGTGACGGTGATGTTGATTGTGATGATTCTGATTGTGCTTACTCCCCCAACTGCTTGTTGGGAATAGAATGTGATCCTGTTTCAGATTTCGGTTGCAGTATTATGCCAGGATCCGATGAAAGTTGCTACTTCAATGAAACCACCATGGAAGGATATTGTTATTCACCGCCTGGTACGGTTGCTCCGGGAGATCCCTGCACTGATACGGTGGAATGTACTCCCGGATATGTCTGTTTTGCTGATTTTCTGGGTAGCAGTACTTGTAAAAAGCTGTGCCACCTTGCCGCCCAGGGGGAATGTGAAGTCTTGTGCTATGATGCTTACGGCAGCACGGATTATGGTGTTTGCCTGCCCTGAGCGGTTACCATTCTGAATCCGGAAAAACTTCTGGACAATTCACAATATTTTACTAATATTCGTTTAGCTGAAGGGAGTTTAATTTATTTAAACTCTTTTCGCCAGTTGCAAAAACTTGCAGTTTCTGTCTTTTACAGAAAAATATGTTGATTTTTTTAAATAATCAGGTAGTAAGATTTTTCAGTTGTTTTTCAATTGAGGTCGGCTACCCTTTAAGCCTCAACATGCAGCAGATTATATTTTAGAGGAGAACAAAATGTCCAGAGTTAATCCTGTCCTTGGTAAAATAGAAGAAAAATACAGCAGAAAAGATCTTCCTGAATATAGAGTAGGGGACACCCTGCGCGTACACGCCAAAATTAAAGAAGGCAACAGAGAAAGAATTCAGGTTTTTGAAGGTGTCTGTATTCGTAAAAGAAACAGTGGCATCAGTTCCACTTTTACCGTAAGAAAAATGTCTTATGGTATCGGAGTCGAAAAGATCTTTCCTGTACATTCTCCAATTATCGATAAAATCGAAATCAGAATGCGCGGCAAGGTAAGACGAGCCAAACTCTATTATTTGAGACAAAGAAGAGGCCGCTCCGCCCGTATCAAATCCAAAAAATACTAGGATTTTCTCCACTCAATCTTACGGGAGCCAACTTAGTTCCACCCAGCAAATCATATCCAAATTACCCCAATAAAAATCCAGGAATCTTTCTGTCGATGCAATCTTAAAGAAAAGTCAACTCAGGTTTTTTCTTTTGTTTGAGATATTTTCAGGTACAATTTCCAAGTCCAGGTTTATACCAGAAAGTCAAACAAAAAAGGTTAAATTTGTTGCAAGTATCTGATTATCTACTCAAAAAAAAGCATATTCTCTTTCCGGTATTGATTTTTTGTACAACTTTCGGGATTTTTTCCCTGGTTTCTTACAAAAGGATTTTCCATTCATCTTCCAATAATCATTATGCCTACATGGCCGACTCCTGGCTTGAGGGAAGATTGGATCTTGTTCACCAGCCGCCCCACGGAAATGATTGGGCCCGGGTTGATATTTTACAGTTGCAAAATGGAAAAACTCTCAAAGGTACCTGGTTTCGCAGTAAGGGGAAGGGTGTTTTCAGAACTCTGGACGGTAAATTGCATCAACTTGCATCCCGGGCAGTAAAAAAAAGAACTTATCTGCATTATGTTTCTTTCCCTCCTCTGCCTGCGGTACTCATGCTTCCTCTGGTAGCCAAATGGGGAATTAATTTCAATGATGTTCTTTTTACAGTTTTTTTTGCAGCCTTGAATGCTGTTCTTCTCTGGTTTTTGTTAATTAAACTCCGAGAAAAAAAGATTATCACGCGTACGGATGGGGAGCTGGTCAGTCTGATCACCCTGTTTTGTTTTGGTACTGTTTATTTCTTTTCCGCCGTCAGAGGAGAAGTCTGGTATACCGCTCATATAATCGGCATTACCTTCCTTTTGCTTTATTTGCTGGCTCTCTATTCGGAACGCTGGTTCTGGGCAGGGTTGGCTCTGGCAGCCGCTTTTGCCACCAGACCCGCCATGAGTTTGAGCGGGTTTATCTTTTTGTGGTATATTTATAAAAAATACAAGGACAGGGATTGGAAAGAGGCAATTTTTTCTCTGGTTCGGTTTGCGATCCCGGTTTTGATTATTGTGGGACTTGTTTCATGGCATAACTGGCTTCGCTTTAAAAATCCTTTTGAGTTCGGCCATTCCTACCTGAATATTCGCTGGAAATACCGAATGGAAAAATATGGTCTGTTTTCTGTGGAATATCTTTCCCGCAACTTGGCTGTTGCTCTCACTTTGCTACCCCGTTTCAAGTTTTCCTGGCCTTTTGTTCAGATCTCACCCCACGGGATGGCTTTGTGGTTGACAACTCCCTTGCTGTTCAAAGTTTTTTGGCAAAAATTCAGCAACAGACATTTTATTCCCCTGGCTGTGAGTGCCGGGATGATCTTCTTTTTCGTTCTTTGCTATCAGAATTCCGGTTTTGTTCAGTTTGGCTACCGATTCAGTCTTGATTTCACCCCACTGGCAATTTTGCTTTTGGCTCTGGCTTCCGAAAAATACGGCAGAGCATTTTATCTTTTGCTCGGTTACAGTGTACTGGTTAATTTGTTTGGAGCCATCACCTTCGGGCGTTATCACCAATTTTATCCCCCAGGCAGTTTTATCTTTTTTGTCAGTTAGTTACTTAGTTTTGTAAGTAATCAAATTACTGGCAGTTGTCATATTGCCAGAAGCATCTTTCCGGATTACAGGTTATTTCTCCGGAAGTCCAATCACCGACACCGGTGATGGAACCGTGGGTGGCGCAATCTGACATGGTGCCTAATTGGCTGCCGTCACATTGCTCCCCAAATTCAATCACGCCATTGCCACAAACAGGGTTGTGATTTCCATTTAAATTTTCTTGTAATTCCTCAAAGGTTATCCATATGGGGGAAGGGGGATTCAAAAAATCACCACAAAAATAAAAATATAAAATCTTAATGCAATATGTTTGTTCTTGATCGATATTTTCACAATCATTGTTATCACAATTAACGGTTTGTTTGTTATTTTTGCTGGTACAGACACCAGGTTCATTTTTAAAATCCAATCCATACCAGGATAAAAATGTAGTTAAATCCGGATCTGTATTCGTATTATTGACAATCAAATTGCTGTCCCCGGCCACAACATAAGTACATTGAGATTTAGCTTTGCAATCCTCTTCGTTGGCAGGAAAATCATAACAAGGATCATTTTCTTCACAACCAATTGCAGCCAGCAACAAAATAAGTCCAAATATTTTAAAAAATTTATCCATAATTATCTCCTATTCACAATCGCGATATTCCCAGTAGCATTTTTCCGGATCACAGGTAATTTCTCCGGAAGTCCAATCACCGGCACCGGTGATGGAACCGTGGGTGGCGCAATCGGACATGGTGCCTAATTGGCTGCCGTCACATTGCTCCCCAAATTCAATTACGCCATTACCGCAATTTGCATAATAGCCTCCTTGTACACTTTCTTTTAATTCCTCAAAGGTAACCCATTTAGGGGAAGGGGGAGAAAGGAAAGCTCCGTAAATATAAAAAGATGAAATTCTAAGGTAATATATTTTTTCTTCATTGATATCTTCACATTCATCATTGTCACAATTTCCTGATTGTTTGTTGTTTTTATCAGTGCACACACCTATGTCGCTGGGAAAACTTAATCTATACCAAGATAAATAAAAAGGTAATCCTAGAGCAAAGATAGAGTCATTCATAATTATATTGTTTCCTCCAACTACAACATAAGTACATTGAGATTTAGCTTCACAATCTTCTTTGTTGGCGGGAAAATCGTAACAATCTGAAACCTGTTTCTCTTCACAACCAGTTGCAGCCAGCAGCAAAATAAGTCCAAATATTTTAAAAAATTTATCCATAATTATCTCCTATTCTCCGGCAGATACGTAATAAGCTGCAGCACCACTCAAAATTGGTGAGCCAATTGTATCTTCTCTGAGATTAACCTTGTTTCGTCCAAGTTGACCATTGTCATTTGCACCCCAGCAATAAAGCTCTTTGGTACCGTTATTATTGTAAACTGCACAAGTATGATTCTTGTTGCCGGCTGATATATCCACAGCGTTAGAAAAATGATAATAACGATTAGATAGTTCCCATCCCAAAAATGGATATCATCGTCTGGCGACGGAAATTGAATTAATCTGCTTTGTCGTAACTGCTTGAAATAGTGGCAACTATGTCGGCGCAGTTACTCCGCGCATCTCAATCCAATTTCTTCCCCAG
>JAWLEA010000063.1:0-357 GCA_041686345.1 Polyangia bacterium
TGAGGTGATAACTACTTTTTTTTTGAAAAAGTTGAAAAAAGTTTTGGTCTGTCAGTGAGATAAGCTAAGTATACGCTTGATATATAAGGAAATAAGCGAAAGTAATTTTCAGGAAGGGAGGGCACAGGACCCTCCCGTACATTGCTGTGGAAGTGAATTATTGGTTTTTTTATTTTTCAAGATGGTATTGGGGATTGCAGTGGGGGTGGAAAATTACAGGAAGGTTTGGGGTGATATTTTAGGGTGGGAATTTGACCTGGTCGGGTTTGGTTTGCTTGCTTTTTGGTTGGATGTTTTACAGTGGGGGCGGAAAATTTTAGAGGTATTTGGTATTTAAATTTTGAGTGGGAATTTGAC
>JAWLEA010000063.1:457-17125 GCA_041686345.1 Polyangia bacterium
CTGGTCGGGTTTTAAAAATTTAGAAAGTACAGGGGCTGCCCTGGATATCTCCCACGGGGAAGTTGATGGTGAGGGTGTATTCTTCGCAGGTTGGTCCTGACCTGGTCGGGTTTTAAAAATTTAGAAAGTACAGGGGCTGCCCTGGATATCTCCCACGGGGAAGTTGATGGTGAGGGTGTATTCTTCGCAGGTTGGTCCTGCACCATAAACTTTAACATAGAAATTGAGAGAATCATCATCGCCACAGCGACCTTCCCAATTGAGACCCAAATAATTATCATCAGATGTCCAAGTGTTCAATTCATGTTCTTGTTCACAAGATTGAACTGGGTCTGGATCTTCAGGCCAGATAACTACAACATCAAATTCAACGTCATTGCCGATTGGATCTGTAACGGAAAATTCGATTGTGTAGCATTCATAACCAAAATCGCCTGTACTTATATAAATTCCGGAACAAAGGATAGTATCTGAAATTTCAGATACTGGAATTTGATATATATCTACATCGTCGCTCAAATTAGAATGATAAATAGTACTAGTATATTCTACAGCTGGATCGCCTTCTTCAATGGTCGGCTGATGAAAATAAGCCTGAGTGCAAGTATCATTTGGTTCGAGGGAGTCTTCTGGAAGACCATTGTCAATAAGACCGTCACAATTATCATCAACGCCATTGCAAACTTCTTGAGGAACCGGAGGGCAATCGGGGAAAGAACCAGATTCACATTCAACCGGATCGGCTCCACAACATTCCATGGTTTCGCCTTCTACACAAGAACAGCCTTCATTGGAAGAACCATCGCAATCTTCATCCAACCCTTCAGTATCGCAAACTTCATCTGCAGGTGGCACTTCACCAAGACATTCTCCACTCCAAGTGCAGTTATCTGTACATAATTCGGTTCCTGTCTCACAAACACCAATATCACTGCCACATTCACGATTGGAGCCTTTAATGCAATCGAAACCGTTATCTATGACTCCGTCACAATCGTTGTCGATGCCATCGCAAATTTCTGTTTCCGGTTCTCTGGCTGAGCAGTTAACCCACTCGCCATTGGAGCAAACTTCGGTACCAACGCCGCAATCACTGCTACAGGTCTGAGACAGTTCTTCATCTACCTGGCCGTCACAATCGTTGTCAATCCCATCGCATTCTTCCATCTGGCTTTCGACAGCACCTTCACATTCTCCTGACCAAGTGCAAGTATTGGTATCACAACTTTCAGTACCTTTTTCGCATGCACCTGTGTCATCACCACATTCTCTGGTATCACCGTAAGTACAGGTGAAACCGGAGCCATTATCAACAATGCCGTCGCAATCGTTGTCGATGCCGTCGCAAATTTCTTCTGAAGGAATACAACTGTCACTGCTACCTGAATCGTCATCACATGCACCCAAAGAAAGCACAATTGTCAAACTTAATGAAATAAATATAATTTTTTTTAACATTACTACGCTCCTTAATAATATATGGATTGTCCTAGGACTGAAATTGCAAAATTGTAAAAAACAATTCCAATCAATAAAAACATTTAAAAACTTGAATCAACATTCTGCAAGATTTCCATGGCGTAAACTGCCTTAACTGGGAATTGTGCAGTAACTTGATGATAATAAGTTCAGTTATTATGGATTATGCTTTATTTAGTTCCCGTCCCAAAAGTGGTGTTTTTGGGATGGGAACTATTTAGTGCAATAGATAAAATTATCAAGTATAATCTTCAATATTTTCAAACTTTAATTGTATCATTGGCTTGTTTTTTGTAAAGCTGTAAAAAGTAGTTCTGTTTATCACTAATTTTATTTTTTAAACCCTTTTTTCAAAAAACATCTAATTCAAAAGGGTGGACAGTTGATTCAATCTGGTTTATGTCCTTTACCTGCAGATATGTTTACAATAATTGTTATCTGTGAAATATTCATTCTGACGATTAGATCAGAACTCTAAGGAGAATATAATGAAAGCTTTAATTTTAGCTGCAGGTACCGGCTCAAGACTAATGCCCCTTACCAGAAATACACCAAAATCTCTGGTTAAACTGAATGGAAAACCAATGATTGAACATATATTGGATGCACTGACTCAGTTTAAATTGGAGGAATTTATAATTGTCACCGGTTATCTTCATGAAAAAATCGAAGCCTATTTTGCTGATCGTGCGGAAAAAGTGAAATTCATCTACAACGATCGCTATAATACTGCCGGCAATTGTTACTCAATGCTGGTAGCTGAAAAGTATCTGGCTGAAAGTGATTTTTTTAAAATTGACAGTGATCTGATTTTTTCTTCTGAAATTGCTGCTAATTTGCTTGCAGCCAAAGGAGACATCAGGGTTACAGCAGATGTAAAAGATGATCTGGGAGCGGAAGAAATGAAGATCAAAATTGACAATTCCCATCGAATTGTTGATTTTTCCAAGGAAATTCCACCGAAAGAAGCCTGGGGGGAATCAATCGGTATCGAATTTCTTACTTCCGATGGCGGCCGGGCAGTTTTTACTGCTTTGCAAAAAATGATGGAAACAGGTAGAGAGATGGGATATTACGAAGAAGCATACGGTATGGTTGCCCGTAATCAGAACATTGTTACCGCTGTCCCTCTGCCCCCTAAAGCACCTTGGATAGAAATTGACAATCAAGCCGATCTCAAAGCTGCTCAAAAATTGTTTGCTGATTAACCCCCACTTTAAATTAAACGGGAACTACCTGGTAAACCAATTGGAAAAAATAATGACTATTAAACAAGCTGTCCTGGAAGCTAATACATGGAAACACGGCTTGCAGCCGACTACAAAATTGGCCGGATTGCCCCTTGTCCTCAGAACTATTCTTGCCTTGGACAAAGCAGGTCTGGAAAAATTGATTATCATCGCCGGAGATTATGAAAATACTGTAAAAAAGCTTATAGCCCGGAGAAAATTTCAACTTGAAATTGAATTTAATGCTGAAAATTATCAAAATATGGAGGTTTTTCAGGCAGATAAATTATATGATCAGAAAAAATTATCAACTTATCTGCAAAATAATGAAAAAGCCGATGAAAAGCCGGTGCTTTATGATCTTGGTCGCAAAGGTGAATTCAAAAATGCAAGCAGACATCTTTGGTCAACTCTTAAAAAACCAATAGAAAATGATGGAGTTGTTGCCTATTATCTTGGCAGACCTCTTTCCCGAATTGTATCAAAAATTCTTATCAATACCCCCATAACTCCAAACCAGGTTACTATTTTCAGTTTTATTGCGGCCCTGGCAGGTGCTTATCTGGTAGCTACTCCATCCACAGTCATTGCCGGAGCTGTTCTGTACTGGGTTTCTTTTGTTTTTGATTGCGTAGACGGAGAGTTGGCTCGATTGAAATATCAAGGTTCTCGGACAGGTCAATGGTTGGATACAATTATTGATGATCTTTCAACAGCAGCTTTTACTGTGGGACTATCATTTCTTGCCGGCAATACTTTCGGCAGCGATAATCTGGTAATTCTGGGAATTACATCTGCCATACTCTATGAAATATCAGCCATTTTTGTATATATCACCCTGGCTCGCATGAATGTCGTTGATACAGCCCAATACCCTTTCTTTTTTCTGGGTGAAGGAGGAGCTGCCTCGGAAAAAAAAGGTTTTTTCACCTACCTTGCCTATCTGTTCAGAAGAGATGTTATTCTCTTTATTCATCTAGTTCTGGCGATTTTTTCACTATTCAAATTGATGTTGGCTGTTCAACTTCTACTCAATTTTGGGATGGCTTTGCTGACCCTGGTTGATAAATTGGTTAAACTGATTGTAAAACCTGGGAAAACCGATGATTGACCCCTGTTCATTTATTTCAAGTTTTATGATTTTCAACTTTCGTCTTTTTTATCTTTGCTCTCCGGACTCAGAATCACCACTTGGCGACTTTTCTTCATCTTTTTCTTTATTTTTTACAAATTTATCATTTTTTTTAAGATGGAGAGCAACTTTTTTGGCTTCGATAATTTTGTGTAATACTTCGGTAACTCCTTTATTTTCGGACATTTCCAAAGCCTTTTCCAGTTGATGCAATTCTTGGTAATTCCTATCCACTATGGAATTATAGGCTGCGGAAAACTTTTTATAAAAATCCTGGAGTTGATCACCTTTGCGCAATGGCCAGATTTTGCCGAGATCATTATTTTCGATTTTTTTGAAATAAAGGGAGATTTTAAACAGGGGACCTGCCACTTTGTGGGTAAGAACAATAGTATAAAGGAAAATTACAATGATGAAAATCAAAGAAAAAATCACTACACCCCATAGAATTTTGGTATTATTTCTTTTTCTGACTTGACGCTGATGAGCGATATCTTTTTTGATTTTGGCGAGAGCCTTATCAAGTTGCTTTTCTTTTGCTTTCATTCCTTGTCTCAACTCTTTTTTAAGAGCTGTTTTGGATTTTTTAATCTGCTGATCCAGTTCTGCCAAATCTTTTTTGTCATCTTTTTTAAGTTCTTTGTGGGTTTCTTCTGCCATTTCCTTCATTTCGGGAATGGCTTTGAGTAAATTGAGAATATCAGTGGCTGTTTTGGATTTCTTTTTGAAAACTTTACGGGTTTTATTGGATTGCTGAGTAAAAACCTCTTCTGTTTTTTTGGAAGTTTTCTGAAATACATCTATGGTTTCGCTGGCTTGCTTTTTGAATATATTGATTGTTTCCTGGGACTGGGTATTGTGAAGATGAGCAGCTTCCTTGGTTTGTCTGAAAACCAGATATCCCAGCAGAGCTGTCAACAGAATTGAAACTGCAGAAATAATAAGGGAATAAGTAAGTTGAAACTTCTTGTCCAAAAGGTAATTTTTTAAATGTCTTTTCGGTTTTGAACTTTTATTGTTTTTATTTTTATCCATTTGTAAACTCCCTTATAAATTTCTGGCCAGATAACTTTTGACTCCACGAAAAGCAACAGGCACAACTGCTTCCATGCAGGTTTTCAAGGTAGATACATCATTTTTTCCAGTAAGAGCGGCATTAGCACTGTTCATCATTTTAATCGATCTGCCCGGATAGGTGGTAAGCACAATTTTAATGCTGCAACTCAATTCAGATCCGTTATGACTGACTTCGAGCTTGCTGTCGAGCATGAAACCCTTGATTCTCTTTTTACGCAACTGACGCTTCGAGGGCTTTACACATTTGGGCCAATAACTGGTAACATAAGGAATTTTATTGGCCAAACCAGCCATCTGGTCCCGCAAAGCTTGAATTATCGATTTTTTTGAAGATGAAAAACCGCTGATAGTTACAGGTTCAAGATTAAGATAAATCTTTTTACCCTTGAGGTTTACTTTTGGGCATTTTTGGTTTAGCAGTTTCAAGGCCTTTTTTGCCATTTTGCGGACATACCGTTTTTCTTTGCGAGCAGCTTTTTTTAAATGGGAAATGGCAGCCGGATTACCCAATTTGCCCAGTGACAAGGCACAAGTACCCCGAACTGTAGGATTTTTATCTTTCAAAAAGGCACTGAGCAAAGCTGAAAAAGCTGTGGAATTACCCTTTTGCTTGGAAAGAAGCATCGCTGCTGTCGCCCTGACTTTGTGATTTTTGGATGTTTTTAAAGTTTTAATGAGAACTTTAATATTTCCAGCCCGGACAACTGGAGAAAATTGGAGAATTGAAAACAATATTGAAAAAAAATAAAAATTTTTCTTTATCATAATTTTAGCCTCGCCGGTTGCAAAGTTTGTCATCTCCGACGATAGACGCATAGAACAAAGTTTAATTCAACCAGACTCATGTTTGTCTTTGAGAAAATTAACCTGCATATTTTGTGTTTCCCAAATAAAGTTGGTATAAATTCAACTTTGTTGCACCTGAACCAACTGCAATTCAACAAAAAATAATTGGATGAATTTCTCTTACTTCACCAAATCTGCAATAATTTATCATAACCTATCAAGAGAAAGTATGAAACAGAAAACTCACAAAACCGGAAAATTTCCATCTGCTTTCTTCCTTGTTTTTCTTAGTTTTGCTTTACTTGTAATTCCCTTTTCCTTTTTACCGGGAAAATTGCGTCTGTTCCCCAACCTTCGCCTGTTCATCCTGGATATACTCAAGGAAAAATCATCCCAACCTATTGAAATAACAGATAATTCCACTTTAAACAACAATATTGAAAAGCTGGAAAAAACCCTTAACCGCATGCAATCAAAAAAACCAACTGCTTCACCTTCAGAGGTTGAAACAATAAAACCAACTCCAGTTAAAACCGGAGAAGTGAAAATTTTTGATTCTGAATTTTTGCAACTTTATTGTCGCAAGGGAGGAAAAGATGGTTGTAAATTGTGGACTCTGGATAAATTCTACAATTCTCTCACTCAAACCAGAAACAGAAATAAGCCTTCAATAATCAGTTACTTCGGAGACTCCATTATTTCTCGTGACAAAATCACTTCTCGACTGAGAGAAAACTTTCAAAATAAGTTCGGCAACAGTGGACCTGGATATTTTCTGATGCAGAAGTTATGGAAATGGACAGGCCATAAACAGGTATATTTTTACGAAAAAGGCTGGAAGGCCTTCACTATTCTTAATCCAATCCTCAAATCCGACAAATATGGATTCGGGGGAATCGTATCCAGAACAATTGGACCAGGGGCCTATACAGAATTCAAAATTCGGGAAGATCTCACCAGAGTCAACAAAATATCTGTCTTTTACATAACCCACCCTGAAGGGGGAAAATTGCGCATTAAAGTTGACGGCAAATTGATAACATCTGCTGATACTCGTCAAGAAAACCAAATTATTAAAAAATTGACCATTGGCGCAAAAGGAAAGATCTGGAGGGTTGAATCGGGCAAAGGAGGAGTTGTTCAAATTGCCGGAGTTTCTCTTGAAAATAATAATCCCGGTGTAATAGTAGATTCCATCAGTCTCACCGGAGGAAGATTAATCCATCTTGCTAATTCCAATCATAACCACTATGCCAGAGCTGTTTCCCAGCGCAATCCACAACTCATGATTCTCCATTTTGGAGTCAACGAAGTAGACACCGGAATGAAAGAAAATTATGCATCCAGAGCCATTACCCTGCTCAAACATCTGCTTGCAACAAATAAGCAGATGTCCTGTTTGATCATGGGTCCCACCGATAAAGTTACCAAATCCGGAGGAAAATATCATACTCTCAAAATTATCAAAAAGATAATCAAAGTACAAAAAAACATAGCCCGAAAAAGTGGTTGTGCATTTTTCAACAGTTGGGAAGCCATGGGAGGAGAAGCTTCTATTGTTTCCTGGCACAATCACAGGCCGCGACTTGCTGTTTCAGACCTTACTCATATAACCGATGCCGGTGGAAAAAAGATGGCCTCCATTCTCTATGTCAATCTAATCAAGGGCTATGTTGAATACCTCAAAGAGGAGAAAAGCAAATAGATGTTTTTCAACAGTATAGTTTATTTTTTCTTTCTGGGTGGTGTTTTTACCCTTTCCTGGCTGGCAGCAGAAAGGATTAGAGTTCGCAACTTTATCCTGCTTGTATCCAGTCTGGTTTTCTATTCAGCTTGGGATCCCAGATATCTGCCCCTTATTATCACTGCTGTTTTTATTACCTGGATAAGTGCTGGCAAAATTTCTGAATCCTCTAGTAGCAAAGCCAGAAAATTATGGCTTTTTCTCGGAATTTTCACCGCTTTGTCAATTCTGGCCATCTTCAAATATGCTTCCTTCTCTGTTACTTCGGCTTCCTACTTTCTTGATATTTTCGGATTGGAACCTGATTTCAACACCAGAATACTGAAAAAAATAGTTCTTCCGGTGGGAATATCTTTTTATACCTTTCAGGCCATGAGTTATACCATTGATGTCTACCGTAATGATCTCAAACATGAAAAATCTTTTCTGAATTATGCTCTTTATGTTTCCTTTTTCCCCCAACTTGTAGCCGGCCCCATTGTAAGAGCCACTGATTTTATTCCCCAGGTAAAAAAACAGGTAAAACTTGATAGAGAACTTTATGCCAAAGGAATAATCCTGATCCTGATCGGCCTTTTCAAAAAAGTTGCCATAGCTGACTTCATAGCTGTCAATCTTGTTGACAGAGTTTTTGAAAGTACAACCATGATGTCTTCCCTCGAATCTCTGGTTGGAGTCTATGGATACACCCTTCAGATTTATTGTGACTTTTCTGGATATTCAGATATAGCAATCGGCAGTGCAGCTCTTCTGGGTTTTTATATCCCTAAAAACTTCGACGCTCCTTTTATTTCTTCCAACCTCTCAGAATTTTGGGAAAGATGGCACATTTCTCTATCCAGTTGGTTGCGCGATTATCTTTATATTCCTCTAGGGGGATCTCGTAACAACACCAAGTGGAAAACTTCGAGAAATTTGATGATAACCATGGTCTTGGGAGGGTTGTGGCATGGAGCTGCCTGGACTTTTGTTTTCTGGGGCTCTCTTCACGGGATTGGTTTGGTGGTTTCCCGCTGGCTCGGTTTCAACAGCCTTCACAAGAAAAAAATCGCACTTCCTTTAAAAATATTTGGAGTTTTTTTAACTTTCAATTTTACTGTATTTGCTTTTATTTTCTTCAGGGCAGCCACTTTCAGCAGAGCTCTTCAAGTTCTCAAAAATATCAGCAGACTGGAAATGTCTTTTGTCAATTTGCCGGCAACTGTTATTATTGCCATTATCGCCGGTTATCTCATCCATCTTGTTTCCGGGCCGATTTTAAAAAGAATTACAGTTGTTTATCAAAAAATTCCACTTTGGGTTCACCCCCTTTTAATGTTTGCTTTTGCCTTCTTCCTTCAGAAAGTTGCCATAACTGATGTTGTTCCCTTTATCTATTTTCAATTCTAAACCTCATTTACAATATTTTATTTTCCTAAATCTCATTTTTCTGACTTTGTTTGCAAGTTGCAAGGAAAAAAAACCAATCAGAAATATATTCAAAGATGATTTCAACCGCCTTCATCTCGAAGAAAACTATTTTGACACCATCGGCCGCTATCTGATCATTAATAATTCTCTCAACATCTATGGAGCCTACAATCATCCCCTCTGGCTCAAAAAACCCCTGCCCGCAAATTTAGATTTGGAATTTGATACTTGGAGTCTTTCGTCAAAGGGCGATATCAAAATTGAACTTTTCGGAGATGGCAAATCCTTTGCACTGAACAAAGGAGCTTACAAAGGCACCGGTTATATTTTCTGCCAGGGGGGATGGAACAACTCCAAAACATTTATTGCCCGCAGATTTGAACATGCTCGCAATCTGCTTCACACAAAAAAGATCAAGGTTGAACCGGGAAAAAAATATCACTGGAAAATTGAATCCCGACTCAAGAATGGAATTCTGACTCTGAAATGGTTCATAGATAATAAACAAATACTGACTTTCAAAGATAAAAATTCTCTTTATGGCAAAAACAACCGCTATTTTGCCTTCAGCAACTGGGCAACAGATGTTTACTTCGATAATCTGGTTATCACCCCTGTAAATTCCAAGAATTGATTTTCAACTTTATTCGGTGTCTTTTGTAATATCTCTGGTGGAAGGTGGTATATCAGATTTTTTGGATGGATTGGAAGTTTCTTCGTCTTCGGCATGATCTTTCTGTTCGCGTTCTTGCCGACTTTTTTTTGTTTTACCAATTAAATTTTTAGTGGCCTTTTTCATGCAAAGGTTGAATTCACCACATTTTTCATATTTGAGACATTCCTCTACTTCATCTTTAAAAGGGGCACATAATTTCATGATAGTCTCTTTTTGATCTTCGAGACTGTTCTTAAGGCCAGCTCCTTCCGCACATTCAACAGTTTTTCGATGAACTTTTTCACAGGGATTCTGACAACTGGTTCCAACTAATAAAATCAGCAATAAGGATAAAAAGATTTTCATGATTGTTAAATTATCCTAAACCCAAAACAGATGCAAAAGGTTTTTGTAAGGAACAAGCCTTAAGTGCAAATTTGGAATTTTAACCCAAAGAGCAGGAATCTCCTAAAAAAGGCAGAAGTTTTTCATAAGTTTCATCGAGATATTGTGGCATAACCCTGGTTGAACCTATAACAGGCATAAAATTATTGTCTCCCTGCCAACGAGGTACAATATGATAATGAAGATGATCGGCAATTCCGGCACCAGCACTGGCACCAAGGTTCATACCTACATTTAATCCCTGGGGATTGATTGCTTTTTTTACGCGTACAACTGTTTTTCTGAGAATCAGGGCGAGGTTTGTATATTCATCCCGATCAAGATCTTCAAGATTGGAAACGTGACTGTGCGGAATAACCAGGAGATGAGCATTTGTATAAGGATATTTGTTTAAAATTACCAGTACACCATTATTTGAATCAAAAACATGAAATCTGGAATATTCATCCTTGGAAAGATCACGGTGATGACAAAAAACACATCCTTCAAAACCGGGGGATTTTCCCTCGATAAATTCCATGCGCCAAGGTGCCCAAATAACTTTTGACATATTTCTCCTTATTTCCACCTCTTCCAGTGAATTACTGCCTGCAATTCAAACCAGAATTATTGTTGACATATACAACAGTTGAGTGATAATACTTTGTAATTGCACTATCATTGATTTCCACCGCAAGTTTGGTAAAAACTGCACTGGGTTTTTGGCCTTGCAGTGTCTTAAAACCCAATATATTGACAAGATATAATCTTGTCTGTAATTTGTCCAGTCAGTACTTGCCATCAACTCCTGGATTCAAATTTTGGTAGTCCACAAATACTGTCTGGTCAGTACTTGTTGCAACAAGTACGTTCCTTTTCAGTTTTATTTAGAAACAGTATCCATTTATCCACCACCGGTTTTTCTTAATCAACCTGGAGGTACAATGAAAAATATTATCGTTTTCCCTATAATCTGTCTATTTCTCACAGGTTCAGCCCAAGCGAAACCTAAAAAAACTTTTGAACAAATCGCCGCCTCAGCTCAGGTAGTACAAGATCTTGAAAAGATAGCAGGGCCCTTTTTGCAAAAATGCGGATCTGGCAACTCTCTTCCGGAACTTCAGTGCAGAGCAATCAGAACCTATATGCAAAATAAAGTGGCCTCCGGAACCTATCTTTATTCTGTAGATAATTCCGCCTTGAAATTCGGAAAATATACTTCGAGTTTTGAATACCCTGTTTCAGTTCTTGGTTGCATTACCTGCAATAAAAAGATTGAATTTGATCCCCTTCTTTTCAAAAATAATAAATTTCATCTTACTACTGTCAAACCCAAAAAAGTTAAAGACAATGAAATTAAAGGGATAGAAATGGGTAAATTCAAAATACCTGTAGATCCACGCAAACTCGACAGTTGGAACAAAAATGTTCGTCCCTTTCTCAAAGTACAGTTTTTATTCAGGGTCAGACAAGAAGATGTCTGGGACAGCAAATTGGGACAAGGCATGACCTTCTACCAGGGAGGATATCGGGTTTACAACCGCTGCACCGGAGAAATTCTCTATTCCGAACCACCTTCTGAAGGCAAAGGCCCTGTCAACAAAAAAGGTTGCGATCTTTCCAGCAAAAAAGACAAAAAAAACAAAAAGGTTGAACTGCCCAAACGACCTTCAAATTCAAAAATTCAATCTATTATGAAGTCGATCCATCCCCAGATTAATAAATGCTATGAAAAATTTCAAATTCCAGGCAAGGCAAAGGTTTATCTGCTGGTTGCCGGAAAAACCGGCAAAGTTAAAAAAACAAAAATAAAAGGAACATTCAAAGATACACCAACAGGAAAATGTATTCTCGAGCAAATCAAATCTCTTGATTTCGGCAAATTCAAGAATAAAAAACTTAAATTTTCCTACCCATATCTCCTTCCCTGAGCAGAATGTTTTAAAAACTCACAAAGTGCAATTTCAGCCAGGAAGATCCAAATATTTGAATCTGGAGATATTGAGCGCTGCATAGTTTTACCCAAGTAAAAACAAGCCGGTTTCTTGTTGCAAAGATATAAACAGATCTCGGGTTTTTTAAACAATTTATTTGAGAATTCTCTTCCTGTGGTTTGATTTTGCAATTAGACTTCAACTTTATTGCAAAACAATAATTGAACAGATAAGGGAACAACAATCTGAGATGGATAAATAACTTATGGGATTTGAAATTAAACAAAACATGGTAATCAGTCAGAATTTGCGCCAAGAGCAAAAACTGATCATGACTCAGCAAATGCAGCAAGCCATATACTTGTTGCAACTACCCCTCCATGAATTAATACACGAAGTCAACGAGCAATATATGGAAAATCCCCTTCTTGATAAAGAAGAAGAAGGAGGAGGAGAACAGGAAAAAACTCAAAAGGAAGAAAAACAAAAGCAGAAAGAAGAAACCGAAACCTTGCAGGAAGTTCCCTCCACCGATGACATGACCGTCGACGAAGAAAACAAGATGCGGGAAGATATGGAATGGGAAAGTTATGTAGATGACAGCTCCCGTGCTCCTGTTTCCAGGGGTAGCACTTTCAAAATTGACAATGACGATTATACTCCTTTCGAAAGCAGGTTGGAAAGTCACCCAGGACTGATTGAACATCTTGAATGGCAATTGCAGGTTTCGGCCATGACCCCGCTGCAGAAAAAAATAGGTACCTTGATTATTGGCAATCTTGATCCCTATGGCTACCTGAAAAAAATAGATCTCCTCGATATCCAGCAAATTGCAACAAAACATCTGAAAACAGAAGTTCCCCTTGAAGAAGTTGAAAAAACCCACCAGTTGATTAAAGTATTTGATCCGGTGGGAGTTGGTTCCAGAGATCTTTCGGAATGCCTCATTGTTCAGGCTCATCATCTGGGTCTGCTTGATGACATTCTCTTGCAAATCCTCGAAAAACACATTCCAAATCTGGAAAGAAAAAACTACACCAAAATTGCCAGAGATCTTTCTATCACCAAAGAAAAAGTACATGAATCCGTCAAATTAATCCAAACTCTCGAACCTAAACCGGGAAGAGAATTTCTTTTTGAAAAAACTGCCTATATTACCCCTGATCTTTATATTTTCAAAAGAGGGGATGATTACGTAGTGGAACTCAATGATGACGGACTGCCCAAGCTCAGGATTTCCCGTTATTATAATTCACTGCGCAAGCGAAAAGACTCCAAGGAATACGTAACCAAAAAAATGCAAAAGGCAAAATGGTTGATCCAGGCTATTCAGATGCGCCAGGAAACAATCACCCGAACCGGCTATTCCCTGATTAAATTTCAGAGAGATTTTTTTGACAAAGGTGCTCAATATTTACGCCCCCTCACTCTCAAAGATGTAGCTGAAGACATTGACAGACACGAATCAACTGTTTCCAGAGTTACCAACAACAAATATGTCCATACTCCCCAAGGTGTTTTTGAATTAAAATATTTCTTTTCTCCAGGAATCAAATTACTTGATGGAGGAGAAATTGCAGCTCAGAGTGTAAAAGAAAAAATAAGGGAAATTATCAACGAAGAAGACCCGAACCATCCCTGGTCAGATCAAAATATTTCTGAAATTCTCAGAAAAGAAGGAATAGATGTTGCTCGCAGGACAGTAGCCAAATATCGAGATCAACTGAATATTTTAAGTTCTTCCCGCAGAAGAAATCCATTTTAAGGTTTTATTTCCATAATTTTTCAACTATAATTGTTTTATATGGACAATTCCCAGAAAATGGAAAATCTCCACAATTATTTTCAAACCAAAATAATCAACATTTCAGTGATAATAACAGGGGCTTAACACATTGCCTGAAATTTCACCAAATCTCTTGACAAATCCCATATTCACCAAATTTTTTTCTTTTATTTCAAGAAATGTTTTCAACCAAGAAATATTTTTCAACCCGTGACGGTTTAATATTTAATGGTTCTAATACTATCCCTGAGGATAGTTTTTCTATTCTGCTTTACGGGTATTTACCTGTAGGGTTACCGACTTTTAGGAGGAAAATATGCAGATAGACGTAACTTTTCGACGTATGGATTCATCAGAAGCTATCAAAAACTACCTTAACGACAAAATGGGCAAAATGAAAAAGTTTCTGTCCAACCCTTGTCATGCCCATGTAGTTCTTACTTCTGAACGCTTTCGAAACAAGGCGGATGTAACCTTGAACCTTAAAAATGGTTTAATGATAAAAGGAGTAGATTCATCGGAAGACTTGTACTATTCCATTGATCAGGCAATGGTCAGAATTGAAAAGCAACTCAAAAAATACAAAGAAAAAATACGATCCCATAAACCATCTGAATCACCGGCCAAGCGTTTTAAATCACATGTAATCGAACAATACAATCTGGCTGAAGAGTTTGAAATTAAGAGATATAAAAATGTAATGAACGACATCCCTGAAACTGACAACGAATTTGGTGAGGATATGGAAGTTGAACCTGCAGTCAACGATACTCAGTCCGAAAATTCAGAAAATAATGAAGAACTTCAGCATGAGGTTGTCAGAACCAACGAATACATTGCCGAACCCCTTGCTCTTGAAGACGCAATTATGAAACTTGAATTACAGGATAAGAAATTTCTGGTTTTTACCAATGCAAAAACCGACGCCATCAATGTTCTGTACTACAGAGAAGATGGTGAATACGGTCTCATTGAAACAGATAAATAGTCTGAATTCAAATTGATTTACCATTGTCCTTTTTTCGATCTTTTTCCCGATTGAACCTTTTTATATAACTTCTCAAGACTGTAGCTGCTGCAGGGGACATACCGGGAATATCCATGACTTCTTTCAGGTTGTCAGGCTTTTTGGCTTCAATCTTCTGGATCCATTCATATCTCAATCCAGGTATATCAGTAAAAGTAAAGTTATCAGGGACTTTTATCTGTGCCAATTTTTTCAGTTTTTCTATTTGTTTGGCCTGCCTTTGAATATATCCTTCATATTTTATTTCCGATTCAATTCTTTCACCGGTCCAGACAGGAAGTTTGCTGTTGCCATACCCATGTGCCACCAGATCTTCCCAGGAAACATGGGGTCTTTTGAGAAAATCTTGCAAATTCATGGGAGCCGAAGGTTTTTTTAAGCCCAACTCGGAAGCTAATGCAACCGTTTCGGCATAATCAAGGCTGGTAGTCATAATATATTTCTTTTCCCGGCGGGCCATGAGCTGGCGTTTCTGAAAGATCTTCCAGAATTCATCTCCAATCAATCCCAACTCTCTTCCCGTCTCAGTCAACCTTTCGTCAGCATTGTCCTCGCGCAGCATCAAACGGTATTCCGCCCGGGAAGTAAACAGACGATAAGGCTCTTCAACCCCTTTGGTGGTAAGATCTTCGATCATTACTCCGATGTAACCTTTATCACGGGGAATAATCAAGGGCTGTTTTCCCCTGATTCTAAGAACAGCATTGATACCGGCTATCAATCCTTGACCTGCAGCCTCTTCGTAACCACTGGTACCATTGATCTGCCCCGCAAAATACAAACCTGGAAGTGCTCTGGACTCCAGGGAAATCTCCAATTCTCTGGGATCGGCATAATCATATTCCACTGCATATCCATATCTGGCAATTTTGCAATTTTCAAGCCCTGCAATAGTATGGAGGAATTCTTCTTGCACCTCAGGGGGCAAACTGGTGGAAATACCATTGGGATAAATCCAGTCAGAATCCAAACCCTCGGGTTCAAGAAAGATATGATGACGATTGCGTTGAGGAAATTTAAATACTTTATCTTCAATGGAAGGACAATAGCGGGGTCCCATTCCGTTGATCTGTCCGTTAAACAGGGGAGCTGTATCAAAATTGCTGGAAATGACCTGATTAGTATTCTGGTTGGTCCAGGTAAGATAACAGGGGATCTGAGATAAACTGGAACGAGGTCCGAAAAAGGAAAATTGCTTGACCTTGGGATCTCCTGGCTGCAGTTGACAACGGCTGAAATCAATGGAATCAGCCAATAGACGGGCGGGAGTTCCTGTTTTCAATCTTCCCATGGGAATATCATAACTGGCCAAGGAATCGGATAATCCTGAGGACGGAGGTTGGCCGTAAATTCCTCCCGGTGTGATTGTCCTACCAGTGTGAAGCAACCCGTTGAGATAGGTTCCCGAAGTTATTACACAAGCTTTTCCTTGATAAATCACGTCATTGCCGGTCCGAACTCCGCTGAACCCCTTATCGTCAGAAAGAATCTCCTTGGCTTCACCGGCTTTGATGGTCAATCCGGGAATTTTATTCAATTCCGAGATCATATATTTTGAATATTTTGCTTTATCTATCTGTACTCTGGTTGCTCTGACCGCCGGTCCCTTCCTCGTGTTCAAACGTCGATACTGAATAGCATTTCTGTCTGCCGCCAATCCCATCATTCCGCCCAGAGCATCAATTTCTCTAACCAGATGACCTTTGGCTATTCCGCCAATTGAAGGATTACAAGGCATTTCCCCAATACGTTGGGGATCGATGGTAAGCAAAAGAACAGAAAGTCCCATTTTGGCAGCTGCGGCTGCAGCTTCAATTCCGGCATGACCACCGCCTATGACAATAATATGATATGTTTTGGTTTCCATGAACTTTTCCTGTCAAACCAGTATTTAGTTTCCATCCCAGAATGAGAGTTTTTGGCTGGGAAAGAAATTGGATTGAAATGCGCAAAGTAACTTCGCCGACATAGTTTATACTATTTCAAGAAGTTATGACAAAACTGATTAATTCAATTTCCGTTGCC
>JAWLEA010000006.1:0-32475 GCA_041686345.1 Polyangia bacterium
CTAGTTAGTTCGGGAACTAAACCGGGTTGAGAATTTGTAAAATTTGCAACAGCGCTATTTTATATAATTTTATTAAAAAGTTCAACAACTGGTTTCTGTTGCCTAAGGTGTTGACTGATTCGCAACTGGAAAGGGGAGCAAAGTTATCCTTATCCCGTTGTAAAATTTTCCAGGTACCAAAAAAACAAAATTTGTAAAAAATTGGCAAATAAGTAATAAAGTAATATCTTTTTAAAAAGGGAACCAAGCAGTTTCCAATTTTATAATCAGGTGAGCCAAAGGTTTCCGATTTCTGTGACAATTACCCGATGGCTCATTCATAACCTTATTGTTACATATTACAAAAAGGTGGCGTTTTGAGGAAGAACAATAAAAAAAATATTAAACCGGCAGCAAAAAGAACGAAAAAATCCGGCACAAAAAAACGAAAATCCCCCGAGGGAAATTCCAGTAAAAAAGGTTTTTCAATCCGGTTGTATTCCAGTTTATTAAAAAAAATCACGATTTATGGTGGTTTGAGTCTGGCTGGATTGATTGCTCTGGGAATTTTGATAATTTTCGGTTTTTTTGTTTATTACAGTTATGAAACAGATTTGCCTTCTGTTGATTCTTTGCAGAATTATCAGCCGGAACAACAGGTCATGATTTACGATCGAAAAGGAAAATTAATTGGCAGCCTGGGACAGATAAAAAGAACAATAATCCCTTGGGAAAAAATACCCAAAAATATTATTCAGGCTGTAATAGCGGCCGAAGATTCCACCTTTTTCAAACATCAGGGTCTTAATTATTTCGGGATGATACGTGCTTTTTGGGTTAATCTGTGGGCTGGCAGATATAAACAAGGCGGTTCCACTATTACCCAGCAAGTAGTTAAAAGATTGCTGTTGACTCCGGAACGAACCCTGAAACGTAAATTTCAAGAAGTAATTTTGGCACGGCGATTGGAAGCGGCTCTTTCCAAAAGTAAAATTCTTCATCTTTATCTCAACGAGATTTATTTCGGCCATGGCAGATACGGTGTCGAAGAAGCTTCCCGCTTTTTCTTTGACAAACATGCCTGGGAAATAAACCTGGCTCAGGCTGCTCTTTTGGCTGGTCTACCCAAAGGTCCCATGTTGAATTCGCCTCTAAATCACCCCAAACGAGCCAAGCAACGGCAAAACTATGTGTTGACCCAGATGGTAAAAAACGGTTTTGTTTCAGCTGATAATGCCGAAAAATTGAAAAAACAAGAGTTGAAAGAAATTATCCATAAAAGTACAAGCGAGGATTTCACTCCCGGAATTTCAACTTTTGTTTCCAAATACATCAAGGACAAAAACCTTGATCCCCAGTCCATTTCGGTTACCACAACCATAGATTTTGATTTGCAAAAAATGGCAACCAAAGCTGTTAAAAAAGGATTACAGGCTTACGACAGACGTCAGTCGGTTACCTCTCTAAAACATTATTTTTCCAACAAGAAAAAGCAAAAATATTTAAAAAAACTTGCCGCAAAAATGAAGCCTCAACATGGTAAAATTTATAAAGGACTTGTTGGAGGGCGTCACAAAGGGAAGATAATTATCGATTTGGGCAAATCCAAGGGAATTGTTGTGGAAGGTATGGAGCGATATTACCCTCAGGGATATGAATGGAATGTAAAATATAAAAATCAGAAAAAAGACAAAAAATATATCAGACCCGGTGATCAATTCAGGGTTTCCATTTTAGCCGGGAAAAGTGGATTCAAGGATTACCCTCTTCGTTTGAGAGCCAAGCTTGGTCCCCAGGCTGCTTTGGTACTGATTAAAGTTGACACCGGAGATGTTATGGCAATGGTGGGCGGAATGCATATGAGAATGGGTGATTTTAACCGGGCCATTTCAGCTCTCAGGCAACCGGGCTCCTCTTTCAAACCGTTTATTTATGCGGCAGCGCTGGAATCAAAAGGATTCACCCCTGCCACCATGCTCAATGATGGTCCCGAGGTTTATCAGAAATGGATTCCCCGCAATCATGGCAAATTCTACGGTCGGGTTACTTTGAGAACTGCATTGACTAAATCCATTAACAGTATTGCTGTCCATCTTCTCAAAAAAACCGGTGTTGAAAAGGTAATACAATTGGTTCGCAATGCTGGAGTTAAAACACCTTTACGCAATGATTTGAGTTTGGCTCTGGGTTCTTCGGAAGTAACTTTATACCAATTGGCTTCGGCTTTTTCAATTTTTCCCGCCCTGGGTATTTATCGAGCACCCCGTTTAATCAAAAAGCTGGGAGATGAAATAATGCCGGCTGATTCCGGAAAACGAGTTCTGTCCAAACAAACTGCCTGGTTGATGACTTCCTTGTTACGTTCTGTTGTAAAGAAAGGGACTGCTTGGAGAGCAAGAAAATTAAAGGGGTTTGTAGCAGGAAAAACCGGAACTACAAATCGTGCTAAAGATACTTGGTTCATGGGGTTTACTTCGGATTATGTCTGTGGAGTATATGTGGGGTTTGACAACCATAAAACCTTGGGCAAGCACGAATATGGGGGGAAAACTGCTCTTCCCATCTTTATGGAAATGATAAAATCACTTCCGGAATATCCTTTTAAAGCAATCAAGCCTGTTTCCGGTATAGTAACTCGATTGATCGATCCAAAAACCGGTAAAGCAGTTCATCCCGGAACATCCGGTGCCAGGAAAGAATATTTTCAGGAAGGAACCGAGCCTCCCCTTCCTGAAATTGAACCTGAAATTGAACCTGAAGATGATATAAAATCTCCTGAAAACAATAGTCCCGAAGATATTCTTTTGCAGTAAACCAAACCCGCAATGCTATCCCCTTTTACAATCCAATTTAAGTTTCAGACTCAATAAAAATTGCTCACCAGTTTTTTCCCTCGGACGGGATCGAGTTGGTAGGCGCGCTGTGCCCATTTCTTAGCTTCTTCATAACGTTGATTTTTCATCAATATTAAAGCAAGGTCGTGGTAGGCATCAAAAAATGAAGGAGCCAGTTTGATTGAGATGAGTAAATGCTTGATTCCTTCGTCTGTTTTTCCCAATTTAGCCAGGATTGTTCCCATGGCTTTATGACCATAAGCATGTTTTGAATCAAGCTCCAGGACCCTCTGGCAGATTTCTTGGGCAGTTTCATATTTGCCCAGTTGGTAATTGACAAAGCCAATTGTATCCAGAATTTTAATTTTTTGCTGTCTATCCTGATTCTCTTTCAGTTTATCTTCAAGTAAATCAAGAGCCTGGTTCCATAATTTGTTGTTGATGAGATTTTTGATTTCTTCCATATAAACCTGAATTTCATATTGAAGGACTTGATGATTTTACAAGATCTTTTTACTTTCTATGATTCTAGTCTTTTTATAATAATTTGCAAATTACTCATAACTCTTTCTGATAATTATCTTCAGGCGAGGTGTATTTATTTTTCTTGAAAAAAACTGATTTTAATATAGGTTTTTATTAGTTTCTGTTTCTCAATTCCTGTTTCTCAATGGGTTTTTCACTGAGGAAGAAGTTGATTGTACTAATCAAAAGTAGTTTGTTTTGGAGAAAAATAATGAAAACCAGTCATTTAACCACGTTATTTGCCGGTATCCTGTTATTTGCAGGTTTTTCCTGCACTGATGCCAAAGAAAAAGCCTGTAAAAAAGCTTATAGTCAAATCAACAAATGTCTTCCAGGCTATGGAAGCAAAAAAAAGATGCAGATCAGGCTTTGTCACAAAACTTTTGAAAAGAGTTACACCCAGGGAACTGTCAATTGTGCCAAAGTTTTTTCTTCCTGTGATAAATTTAAGAATTGTCTGGAATTCAGCGCTAAAGTTGGAGTTTATGCCAAAGACAAGTTGGCACGTACCTCAGAAGCTAATGAAAAGTGCAAAAACTACGAAAAGTATGAATTTAAAAAATGTGTAAAATGTGTTTTTGAAGACAAAACCGGCGAACAACTGATTTCCTGTATTAAAGGTGAAGAAGAATCACAAGAAGAGAAAAAAGACAAAACCCCGACTCCGGTCGCCAAGCAAGATGAAACCCCCGATTCCAAAACCCCGACTCCGGTCGCCAAGCAAGACGAAACTTCCGATTCCAAAACCCCGACTCCGGCTGCCAAGCAAGACGAAACTTCCGATTCCAAAACCCCGACTCCGGCTGCCAAGCAAGACGAAACTTCCGATTCCAGATAATTTCTTTATCGGATCTCAAAGAAATTCAAAAAGGGGAGTAATTGCGGGGGCGTAAACAATAAATAGTTCCCGTCCCAACAAGGAGGATCATTGCCTGAAAACGGAATTTTACCTCATCAGTTTTGTCGTAACTGCTTGAAAAAGTTATGGCTATATCTTCACAGTTACTCCGCGCATCTGATACTCCGCGCATCTGAGGCAAACTTCTTCCCCAGCCAAAAACACCACTTCAAATAGAGATACTTTGATTTTGCTTGGGAAAAGGGGAACTGGCTGTAAATAAAGTTAAAATTCCATTTTTTATGTGAATTTTGGCTTTTTTGATTTTCCTGTGTTAGCAATAAGTTGGAGGAAGATAATATGGCTGTGACAAAAGAAAACAATTCACAAAGAGTACCTCTGGTTGCTGCAGTTGAGTGCAAACATTCCGACGCAAGGCCTTCAAGGGTGCTGTCCATGCTTGATCTCAGCGAAGGTGGTGTTTTTGTTCAAACGGCTTATCCTTCCCCGGTTGGTACTAAAGTTCAATGCGTTTTTCATCTGGGAGATTCTCCTGACCCTGTCAGCAGTGAAGGAATTGTAGCCTGGATCAGAAATGGTTCACTCCATTGTGATCCTCCAGCAGGAATGGGGATCCGATTTTTGAATCTTCAAGAAGACGATGCCTTGAGGATCAGAAAAATAATTGCAGTTCATAATTCCAATGCTGAATATTTTCAGAAATTCAACCGACTTCCTGAAGATGCCATGGCTCTCGATCCCCCCAGGTTACAATTGAAAATGGAAGATATGCCCAGGCTCAAAGCTGAGTTGAATGGTTGTTCTTCTTCTTTTATGGTAGCCACAGTGGCCTTGCCTTTTTTGAAAAAAGGCAAGGAGATTCAGGCTGAACTGGCTGATGGCACTTCCCTGGAAAAAGGCAAAATTTCCTGGCTCAATTTTGAACAGAGTAACGGTGTCCCCGGAATAAAAATGGGAATTGAATTGTCTTTGAGTTCCTGGGGTGAAAATAATGCCCGCAAGATTACCGGTCCTCTGGAAATTTCAACTTCTGATACTACTCAGGAAACAATTATCGAAATAGATGATCTTGAGGATGAAAATCTCGAAGTTCTGGTTGAAAACAAAGTTGAGAACAATTCCGGTATTACCAGATCATTGGCCAGCGGAAATTCCTTCCAGCCCGACAACAATTTTTCAGACCAAAGGTCCAATTCTGCAATGGATCTTCCTTTGCCTCCCCCCCAAGAAAATATATCCGCAAACGAAACTCCAAGCTATCCTCTTTCTCAGATTGAAGAAAGTGAACCTGCTTATCCTCGCCAAATTAATCAGGCTCTTTTAAAGGACGAGGTGGGGAAAAACAAACGAATCAGCAAAGATCTGAAACGGGTTTACAGTGCTTATCCTCCTCCTCCTCAGGAAAATTCTGACACCTATCCTATTCTTTCGGAAGATTCTAAAAATTATTCCCGCCTGAAAAAGCTTGTTTTACTGGGAGTTGGTGTTGTTGCCATTTTGCTTGGGGGCATAAAATTATTTGGAAAAAGTGATAAGAAAGTCCATAAGAACTTCAGAGCAACTGTTGGTTCAAATTCCGACAAAACAGGTACTCCTCCTTTTAAGAAGAAAAGCATCAATACTGTTTGCAGAGGAAACCCCCATGAGCTTCCGGGGATTAAAGTAGAAAAGAAGAAAGATATCTATAAAGTTGCTGGGCAGGAGAAAGAAAGCAGCGAAGAAAAAAGCAATTCTGTCAAAGAACCATCGGTAAAAACTGAAAAAATTACAGGGCAAAAAGCTTTACGGGTTTCCCAGAAAGGCAGGTTGCTTAAACTGACTTTAAGTCTTGACAAGAAAAAAGCTGATACAAGTTTTTATTTGTTAGCCAATCCGGAAGGAGTGGTTTTTGATGTCAAAGGTGCCAAATTTTTATTGGCTGAGGGATATCATAAGGTGGAAAACAAGAAAATTCGCAAGATTAAGATCCTCACCACCAGTAAAGGCGGCAGAGCCATTGTTTACACCAAAAAGTTGCCGAAAAACGTAAAGACCGATGTCAGTCAAGAATCGGCTTCTTTGAGTTTTCATTAAACCGGGACAATGGGAGCGAATTGGCAGGAGATCACTTTTTTAAAACAGTAATTACCGACAGCGGGCGACCAGGTAAATTGTTTTATTTTTCAAACTTTGCAGGGATTTAAAGTCCAAATAAGAATATTTGCCCAATTTTTTAATTTCATAAAGGGGATAGAGCAGGGAGGAATTTTTTTTGAAATTAGGCAGAAGGTGCATGATTCCCCAAATGATTCCCGAGCCCAGTTTATACTCGGGAGATAATTCCTTTTTAAAATCTGTATAAATATTTTTCCAGGAAACCTGATTGGTAGCCCCTTTTTTGAATTTAAATAGTGATTTGACCCGGTAGGGCAACAGAGCATATCTCTTTTCTTTGTTGATAACAGCAGGGGCGGGCTTCACCAATTCAACCACAGCACTGTGTTTCATTGTTTTCAAAGGATTTGCATAATAAAACCCCAAAACTCGATCAAAAAGCCAGGGCTGCTTTTTCTTATTGAGGTAAAGCAACATACCGGCATGGGTAAACCCTGTGGTTGTTTCAGCCAGGTGAGAAGTTTCAAAGAAGTAGTTTCCACTGAGAAGCAGTTTTTCTTTTCGGGAAAGAATCAATACTTTTTGCTGAATATTTTTGGAAAGAACCATTTTTTTAAGATAATTCATCCATTTTTTTGTTTTTTCTTTTAACCTGAGATATTCCCGATGTTTTTTCTGCCATTGGGGCTTTGGTTTCAAGCGTGGATCACCGTGTAATATATAGTTGATTTCTCTGAGCCTGGTTTGCAATTCCGGATCTTTGTTGTTTTTCCCAATTTTCAGCAATTGCCAGGGTGAAAGTTTTTTTTCATATTTTTCGAGTTTGGTATACAGCAATTTTTCCAGTTTTTGCTGCAGTTCTCTTGAAGGAAAAAGCAGTTTTCTGTCAACGAGTTTTTGTTGAAGTTCTCGAGATAAATCGATGAGCAGTTTCCCCTTTTTCTCTTCGGAAAGTTGATCAAATTTCTGTTTGAATTTCAAAATGGAATCCGGAGAATCAAAATCAACCAATTTTATTTTGATGGGGCTGTATTTGAGAGAGATAAAAATTTTATGGAGCCAGGCTCCTCGTAAACGGCGTGCCCAAAGTTTGGAAATGGCAGTGTTTTTATTGAGATTCCACTGTTTTTTTGCAATTTTCATCGAACTGGAGGACAATTTGAGAAAATCAGGAAGTTTTGTAATATCCCCGCTGATGAATTTTTGAGTTGTCAGCAACCTGTAAAAGAGGGTTGACGAAATCAGAGGCCAGGAGTAAATAAGTCTTGAACCTTTGAGAGGATCTGAGAGTCGTTTGAAGTTATTTGTCCAGGCTATAGTTTGATAATGAGATCTCCAAGCGGAGCCTCTCAACCCCAGATCATGACTGGTTCCAGCTCCCAAAGCCAGATCCACAAGGGAATTTCTTCCCAAGGCACAGAGATTTGCTTTTTTAGGCCAGAGTTCATCTCCGTTATGTAAAAAACGATGCATGTAATTGCGATCTTCGGCAAAACGGGTGAAAAGTTTCTGGTGATCGGGCCAGGAAAATTCACCCTTGCAATTATTTTTTTCGGGTTTCTTGGGCGATGCTCTGAAGCATCCACTCGCAAACAAAATTACTGAAAGAAAAAATACCTGTTTCATGTGTTTTTATTTAGCACAGATTCCAATTGGAAGTTAAGTTTTTTTTGTTTTTCACTACAGGATAGAACTGGTTTTGCAAAGGTACAAGTGTCTGACAGATATTCTATCAGGAGCCAAATATGTATGAAATAAAAGTTGAATCCACTCACCTTGATAAATTTGGTCATGTTAACAATGCCGTTTATCTGGAATATTTGGAATGGGCCCGCTGGGACTGGGCTGAAAAACGGGGAATTAATTTTGATTCTTTTCTGGAAAAGGGAACAGGTCCCGCTCTGGTTGCAATCAATGTCTCTTTTTTGAAAGAGTTGCACTTCAGAGAAAGGATCAGAGTTCTGACTGTGTTCGTCAAGAGAGGAGAAAAGTCCTTTACGCTTGAACAGAAAATATACAATGAAGAGAATGCTATAGTGTGTAAAGCATTGGCGACAATTGTCTTTATTGATATGGAGAAGCGGGAGGCCATAGAACTACCCCCGGAGATAATTGAAAAGTTCAGTTGAAAGGAAAACCATGGAATTCGTTTATGTAGTTAAAAGAGAACGATTTGAGAAAATTTTGCCCCGCAATGGGGTGGCCAGGCTTACCCGGGAAAATTTCGAAAATCTCCAGAATGAGGGTTTTTTCATTGAAAGAAGACAGGCAGAAAGGGATCCCCAATTCAAACAACTGATCCCCTATGTTGTTGTTCGCAGAGGAAAAAAATGCTTTTTGTTCAAACGTCTGAAAGGGGGAGGAGAAAAGAGACTGCACGATCTTTATTCGGTTGGTGTTGGGGGTCATATAAATCCGGTGGAATTAAATGATGACGAAAATGAAAATATTGTACTGGCAGGAGCAAAGAGGGAATTACTCGAAGAGGTAAGTCTTGAGCTTCCTGCTGACAGATTTGAAATTCTGGGATTGCTCAACGATGAATCCAATGAAGTTGGTACTGTTCATACAGGGGTAGTTTTGCAGGTTAAGCTTGAGTCGGGCGAGCAGGTTAAAATAGGTGAAAAAAAGGTTCTGAAAGGTGAATTTCGTAATTTTGAAGAACTGGTAACCTCCAGAGATGAAATTAATTTTGAAAATTGGAGCAGTCTTGTTCTTGATTTTATGGAAAATGAAGGATGAATAATAGAATTACAAAATTTGTTTCGGTTTTGCTTCTGATAATTTTTTTACTTGGTTGTCGCAAGAAAACTGAAGAAAAAACTGAAGAAAAAACCAGCAGCCAAACTGATCCAACCTTGAAATTGATCTGGAGCGGAGGAGGTCAGGGAGTGATCTGGCCCGGAAGTTGCACCAACCAGGGTGGTTTTGCTTCCTTATTATCATACTTGGGGAAAATTCAAAATCCGGAAAAATCATCAAAAGTAGTGATCGGTGGAGATTCACTGGTACTCGATCCAAAAAAGCCTGCATTCAGCATTTCTCAGTATGCAAAATTACTTGAGTTTCTGGGTAAATATGGTGTTGAAATTTTTGTTCCGGGACAAAGTGAGCTGGATCTGCTTGCTTCTTTGCAGACTAAAGAAATAAAAGTTAAGGCCAGTCCCCGACTTTTACAATTACAACTGTCAGATCTACAGAAATCTTTTCAAATTTTTCAACAGGGAGAGTTGAAAATTGCTCTGGTAAGCTTGATAACCGAGAGGGCGAACAAATTGGTTTTATTGCCGAAAATATGGAAAAAGGTCGTCAAGGAAATAAAAACCAGAAAGCCCTGTTTGATTATTGCCAGCTTTTCCATGGAGAGGAAAAAACTGGATCAACTTCTTAAAAAGCTTGATTCTCCTCCGGATCTTGCATTCCTGACTGGGAAAACAGGCAAGGCTCAGTTAAAGTATAAGTTGGGGAATACTTGGGTTTTCAGAACTGCCGGAGGTTTTTCTTCAGTTTTCAAATTTACCTTTTCCTTGAGATCTTCCCAATCACCTTTTTTGTTTTTAAATGAAAAAGAAAAATATTTACAGAAGCAAAAACGTTTAAAAAAAGGGGTTAATAATCTTAACCGGATTCTCAATGGAAAACTTGATAAACAAAGACGAAAAATTTTCTGGAGAAGAAGAAAGGCAGTCAAAAAAGAGTTGGAACACACCAGGATAGTTTTACAAAAATTTGGTGGAGACAAAGAGTCAGGGAATACCTTTAAAATGGAAGTAATCGATTTGAAAGATTTGCATCTTGATCAAAATGTGGAACAATTACTTTTAAAAGAAGGGTTTGAACAAAACAGGTGCAAAAATTGAGTAAGAGATACTGCAGTTCCCATAACTTGTTATTTAACGTAATGTTATTATTTGTGATTATGGTTTTGGGGAGATATACTAAAGTTAATGCCCAAAGCCGGGTTCAGATGCGAGGATATATCAAACCGATTGAAAAGATTCCCGGAAAATGGTGGAAGCAAGGTAAATATAAAAACAAGTTGAGGGTCTTTAACAGCAAATATTCAGCTGTAATCAGGCCGGAGAATGGGTATCTGTTAGTTTCTTTACCTTTGGAAAGACTCGATGAGATCAAAGCACTCGGTTTTGATTTCTATCCCGATTCAGAGTGGATGTTCAAATCTGATTTTGAATCTTATCCGGATTGGCCTGTTATGAAACAGGAAATCGCTCAATTGTACCATCAAAATCAAAATAGTGATCTCCAATTGTATCAACTTGGTTTTACATATGAAAACTATCCGGTTTATCTTTTTGTTCTAGGAGATCTGTTTTCCAACAAGCCTGTAGTCAGAATAACCGGAGCACATCACGGTGACGAGATAATTTCATCTCAGGTGGTTCTGGGTCAGATTAAAGCATTATTACAACCTGAATATGCAGATTATCTTAATAAATTTGTCTTTTTATTCGTTCCGGTAGTTAATCCGGAAGGTTATGACAACGATACCCGTTACAACAGTAGTGGTATCGACCTCAATCGACAATACGGAGCCGATTTCAGCAGCGGACAGAGCAATTATCCCTATACGTCCAGGGAAGTGCAATTTCTGTGGAAACTTGCCAACAAATATCCGGCGGTTTTATCCCTCGATTATCACAGTGTGGCCGAATATGTGAACTGTGTATACGATTATGCGCCTTTTCCCAGTGCTGATGAAGACCTTATCCTGGATCTCGGCTCATTATATGCTCAAGCGGCAGATCTAGACCTTATTGTCGGTTTTGACTGGTATCAGGCCAGGGGAACCGCCCAGGATGCTTTTTATGCTTTTTTGGGAACCTTTGCTTATACGGTGGAAAATTTGCAACCTCAACCTTACGAAGACCTGGTTCAGGAAAATATTGCAGGACTTTTCAGGTTGCTTGATGGAGTTGCACCTCTAATTAAATGTGGTCAGGTGGTTGATCAGGATCAAACTCCACTTGTTGCAAGATTGCAGTTGACCAATTATCCCCGTTCCTTCTACACCAATGATTCAGGCTGGTTCTGTCGTATTTTTCCCGAAGGCGAACTGGAACTGCAGATTTATTCACCCGGTTACCAGTTGGAAGTGGTTGATAATTTTTTTCCCCTGGAAAGTGAAGATATCGTTTTTGCCCTCACTCCGCAGGTTCCAGCTGCAGATGGCTCCTTTGAATTTACTCCTTTGAAACTGGTGGCTTTTGGAGATAATACTTCTTATGATGTTTCTGATGAGGAGAATTGGGCTGCAGATGGATTAGGTCAACCTGACGAAATTTATTTCAATTTGCTTCCCGGAGGATTTGTTGAATATGATTTTGGTTTTCCTCTCCAAGTTGGAGAAAACTCACATATAGAGATTGTCAATTTTTCTTCAGAGAGCCATTATCAGGTTTTTGTCAGACAAAGCAGAGAAGAACAATGGCATGATCTTGGTGTTTATCAAGGAAATGAAATAGTTCAACTCCATGAGTTGCCCTTCGAAAATTTTAGATTCATAAAAATCATGAATAGTGTATTACCAGGAGAAATAGGCTCTTTTTTTGCTCTTGATGCAATCATCTATCAAGGCAATATAGACACTACTACAGATAATGATGGTGATGGGTTTGAGCTTGCAGTTGATTGTGATGATAATAATGACCAGGTTTATCCCGGAGCTGAAGAACAATGTAACGGCGTAGACAATAATTGTAATTTATTTCTGGATGATGGTTTTTATTTTGATTCTCAGGGTGAAAGAATCTGCGAAGAGGATGATGCTTCTGTTCCCGATATTGAAGATATTGATTCCGGAGATGGCAAGGAAGACATAAATTCAGGATGTTCTTGCAAGTTTGGCAGTGCTGCTAATTCTTTTTTCTCACCATTGTTTTTCCTGTTTATATTGCTGCTGTTCCCAATTCGTAAAATTTGTAAATGAAATTAGTTGTTTTCCTGTTTTTTCTTGATAAATATTCCTTTTTCCCTATACTTAGTTCCCGTTTCAGATGGGAAGTAGATAGTTTCTGGATAATATTCCGGCAAGGTTTATCCAAAATTATCAGTTATTTTTATTGTGACAATCTGTCTGGATTTTAATTGATCAGTTGGTATCAAGGAGAAATATGGCCAAAAAAACCTATCCCAGTTTGCTTGAACAAAGTGAAATCAGAAGGCTTGAGAGAAGAATTGAAGAACACAATGAGATAGTAAAATCCCTCAGTCCCCACAAAAGAAAGATATTGGACAATTTTGTTGATATAACCTGGTGTTACCATGAGTTTGCCATTGAAGGCGTTGTTTTGAACCATCTTGAAATAAAATCAGCCCTTGATGATCGAATTATCAGCAATTCAGATCTTATCCCCAATTATTTTGATGTCCAGGCTTTTTACAAGGGAATCCAAAAGGTGAGAAAAGCCGGAAACAAAAAACGACTGACTCTTACCAACAACACTATTAAACAATTGCATAATATAATCACCGTTTCCGACAGTAACAAAGATCTGGTGTATCGTAAGGAGATCCCTCTACATCGGCAATATGCCCATGATTTTTCCCAACCTGAAAAGATCCCTTACAAAATGAGAAAACTGGGTGATTGGCTGCAATCTTCAACTTTTCGCAAAATGCCGGCTTTAATGATGGCTGCATCCATTCACAACAAATTGATGTCTATTTTTCCCTGGCCTAACAATTCAGGCTCCCTTGCCAGGTTGGTCATGAATATGATTCTGATCTACAAAAATTATCCTCCGGCTATGATTCCTGCAGTGGAAAGACAGCAATATTATGATAATATCGACATGGATCTTACCCATGACAATGATATTCAAATGGTTAATTTTCTTTCAAAAACTATTTTTATGTATCTTGACAGTATCGAAAAAAAATTATTGCAACTAAAAAAAGATAAGATATAGCCGGAGTTAAATTTGGTTTGAATCATTGATTTTTATTCAGATTAAACAAAAGTACTTGTCACTTTTTTGAAGGAACTATCTATACACGGATATTTATCAAATTAAGTTTGAATTATCCGAATGGAAATATTTGCTCTAAAAGATAAACAGGTTCCAAGCTATTTTTCGAAGTGGAAAGCTCTTTAAATTTCCAGTCGGAAAACCCCTTTTCATGGGGATTAAGGATCTATTTTGAAGTATTTGCCATCCATAGTGTTTTTTTCTTTTGCCATTCTTGCAGGTTGTACTAGTTACAAAAGACCTTATCAAAAACCGGTTTCGGCCAAACTGATGAATAAGATCAGCAAAAATTCCATTAATCTGGTGAGGAACAAAGGTAAAGTAGATGCCATGCTGCCGGGAGGACGTCTTAAGGTAAAAGTTTTTCTGATAGCTGACAAACACGGAAGACTCAGATTTGATGCCATGACTCCCCCACCGATGAATTCTTCCGTTCTTCTGCTCACCTCGGATGGTTCCAGTTTTAGAGCCAATGATCAGCGCAATAACAAATTTTACACAGGAAAGGCTGATAGTTGTGCAATAAAATCGATTATAGGACTTCCCCTTCATCCTAAATTGCTCTATCGCATCATGCTGGGGCTTCCTCCCGAAGGTCTGACTACAAAAGATTTAAAATGGGACAGTGACAGTGGGCATGAAATAATTGAAGCAGTCAAAGGGAAGACCAGGGTCAAAGTCCATATTCTTGGTCACAAGGGCAAAAAGCACTGGAAGGTGGTTAAATTGTATCTGGAAGATGGTGCCAGAAAGATCAAGGTTGAATACCGAGGCCACAGAAAAATTCTGGGAAAATGGATTCCCACCAGAATAAGAATAAGCAAAAAAGGCAAAAATGAAGACACGATTTTTTTCTGGTCTTCAATAGAGCCAAATGTGGAAATGCCCCCGGCAGCTTTTGGACAAAATATTCCCCCAAACATGGAAATTCGTCGTTTAATCTGTCCAGATTAAAACTCATATTATGACAAAAAAAGAACGAGACAGTAAAAAAGGAAAAGATTTGAAATCTGGAGATCTTTTCAGCAATTTGGCTGGAATGATTTCAGAAAATCAACAATCTAACCATTTTTCCGTTTCTAATAATAAAGAGCCTGCTTCTCCCAACCCCAAAAAATATTCTGATGAAGATATATCTTCTTCCGTTTCCTCAACCGCAAAAAAATCGGTTAAATCCCGAAAAAGATCCGGGCAAAAACAATCGAAAAAATCCCGAAACCACAAAAAAAAAATCTGGAAAGTCAGCGAGATTCTATCCGGATTGAACAAAGTAATAAAAGAAAATTTCAGAACTTTGTGGATAGAAGGTGAATTGATCAATGTCACCAAACGACGTGGTATCTACTATTATTCCCTCAAAGAAAACGATAATCTAATCAGGTGCATTTCTTTTCGTAACAGCTTCAGAGCAGCTTTTGAACCAGAAGATGGAATTCAAGTTAGAGTCAGGGGATATCTCAGAATTTACGAACCTGCCGGCAGTCTTTCTCTGAATGTCAATTTGATGGAAAGAGCAGGTCGTGGTTCTTTGGCTCAAGCACTTGAGAGATTAACCAACAAGTTGAGAAAAGAAGGTTTGTTTAACAAGGAGCACAAAAAACCAATTCCTGAATTTCCCAAAAATGTGGGAGTGGTTACTTCCCCTGATGGTGCTGCCTTACGGGATTTCATCAAAATTGCCAGACAAAGATTCGCCGCCTCATTGATTATTTCTCCCGCCATAGTTCAAGGAGAAAAGGCTCCTGATCAAATAAGAAAGGCCATTGCTCGACTTGACAGAATGCAGAAGGTGGATTTAATTGTTGTTACTCGCGGCGGAGGTTCTTTTGAAGATCTGTTCTGTTTCAACAACGAAAAGGTTGTGCGGGCGGTGTTTTCTTGCCGAACACCTGTTATTTCAGCTATAGGTCATGAAACAGATACCGTTTTGACTGATCATGCGGCGGATTTGAGATTGGCTACACCAACTGAAGCGGCAGAACATATTTTTAAAGAAAAAATATATTTAAAACAGCAGCTTACAGGTTTGAAACAGCATCTTTTCCATTTGATGAGAAATGATTTGGAATTCAGACAGAGAAGATTGCAATTGGTCAAAAGCCAGATTCACGACCCGGAATTGATTCTCAACAAAAAATACAGAGAATTGGATTATCTCAATAACCAACTCCAGAGATCTTTTTTAAATTTGTTGAATCAGAAAAAAACCGAATTCAATTATTTCAGGGATAAATTACTTCAATTTAACGTGGAAAAAGTAATTTCCAACGGGGAAAGAAAGTTGGAAGATCTGAAAAGAAGAATAGTAGAACAGACGGAGTCTGTACTTGCTTCCAATCGGGAAAAATTGAAACTCCACAAGTCCACCCTGTCAGCCCTGAGCCCGGATTCTGTTCTTAAGAGAGGTTATGCTCTGGTTACCGATAAAAAAGGTAAAATTTTGTTGAAAAGCAGAGAGGCAAATAGTGGTGATCAGTTGAACGTCCGACTGGCTGAAGGAAATCTGGAAGTTGAAGTTAAATAATAGATAGTTCCCATCCCAGAATGGGGGTTATTAACTGAATGAGAAGTTTACCTCATCAGTTTTGTCGTAACTGCTTGAAATAGTGGCAACTATGTCTTCGCAGTTATTCCGCTCTGGGATGGAAAACCAAGGAGTTGAATTTGAAATTTGTTCTGTATTTGTTTTGTTGGTTAATATTTATATTGGGGATGATTGCCTGCAAGCAAGAAGTTGATCAGGGAAATTTAAATGGAATTATTGGTCAGAAGCCTGGAGAGTTTTCCCAAGCTCTAAAACAAAAATCGGGAGTTAAAAAAAAACCTGAAGCAAAAACAAAAAAGATTCCCAATCAAAATCTTCATGAATCCAGATATGCTCCCCTTCCAGATGTTGATACAGAAGAAGCTGCTCGCCAAATGGTTGAAGCTCTGGCAACTCAAAAACTCAAAAAGGCTGAGCCTTTTTTAATTAGCTTCAAAGTTATGAGTAAATTGAAGAAGATGCATATGTCTTCAGTTGCCAGGGAAAAAAAAATAATCAAATCCATGGTCAAAAGCAAAAAGAAAAAGATTTACAACAAATTAAGAAAAGCAATTAAAAACACAAGGTTAAATGGGGCTACCTTTGAATCTATAATTTTGGGAAAATGCAGTTGGGTTAAACCTGAAAGCAGTTGGAACCAGCTTGGATATTGGAGTTGTTTGAACAACAGAATATATTACCATCAACAGGGTGAACGGAAATATCTTATAATAGACAGGATGATCAATTGGGGCAAGAGGTGGTATATAACTTCTTTTTGATTTTAGGATCTATTTGCCATAAGATTCAAAATGGAAACAAAGGAGAAATCAAAGATTATGAATAAGAGTTTCCTTAAAGATTTGAGAAAATATGGGAAGTTTTTGGTTACCACCATTAATCATGGATTATTCAAATATAAGATATTTGGTCAGAACCCTCATGAATCAATGGTGGAATGGTCGCAGAAATGTTTGGAAATTTTGGGAATTTCGGTAAAAATTAACGGACTTGAACATATTGATTATAATAATCCTCAGATAATACTGGCCAATCATCAAAGTAATATTGATATTATCATTTTGGCGGCGGCTATTCCTGTGGAATTTTACTGGATCTACAAGAAAGAACTGAATTCCATGCCCATAGTCGGTAGTTATCTGCGAGAAAGTGGCCATATTTCAATTAATCGTCAAAAACGACAAAATGCCATAAAATCTTTGAAAAAAGCTGCCAAAATTATTCGCAATGGCAAAAATATCGTGGCTTTTCCCGAAGGAACCCGCAGTGGCAAAAGGGAATTGAAAAAGTTTAAAAAGGGTGTTTTTCACCTTGCTTTGGAAGCACAGGTTCCAATTGTTCCTTTAACTGTGGACAATTCATATAAACTGATGAAAAAAGGCGAATGGAAATTAGCTGATTTTGATGTTAACGTTACAGTTCATCCTCCTGTTCAAACAGCAGGTAAAACCAAGCAGGATCTTGACAAGGTTATCGGCAAAGTAAAATCTGTTATTAACTCTGTCTTATAAAAGTGCTTGGACTACAAAATTAAATTTGTCTGATAAGTCGGAATTTGTATTTATCTGTTTGCTGTAACCACTTATTAAGGAATGTTTTTTATGAAGTTTTTAGTTCTTGTCAGTTTTGGAATTATTATCTGTTCCTGTAGCAACAATAAAAAAGACAACAGTGAAGAAAATAAAGATTCAATTCCTGCGGAACAGAATTCTGAACAGTTTTCAGATGATTTATCTATCGAAGAAAGGAACAGGATTATTTCTGAGAGAGAGAAACGGACTGAACAAAAGACAAAAACGGGTGAGGAGCAATTTAAAAATAAAGCTCGAATTCTCCGAAAATTGAAAAGTAAGCAATCCCGTGAAGCTCTTTCTCAGAGAAAAACCGATTTTAAAAACAAAAAAAAGGGTTTTGTTTACGCTGCATTTTCGAAAACCGAAAAAGCCAGTGTTAAATCAGCTTTGAGGGAATGTCCCGGTATCAAAGATAAGAAGATTACTGTCATCATCAATCAAAAAGGTAAAGCTCTTATTCCGCCGGGCAGCAAGTTCAAGCCTAAACTAAAAAAGTGTTTACAGGGCAAATTATCAGGCATGTCTTTTTTTGAAGGACAGCCACGTAAAACTATTATATCAACCAGGTAGTTCCCATCCCAAAAAGGAAGGTCCGTCATCTGAGCACGGAATTTTCCCTCATCAGTTTTGTTATAACTTCTTGAAATAGTTTCAACTATGTCTGCGAAGTTATTTCGCGCATTTAAGGTAGACTTCTTACTCAGCCAATAACCCCCATTCTGGGATGGGAACTAGTTTCAGGTAAACAGCCATGAAAAAACAGACAATTATTCTTGCTTTTATAGCTCTGGTTTCAATCAGTATTACCTGTTGGACAATCAGAAATCATCAACTCAAGAAGGTTCCTGCCGGAATTCAAATTGATAATTTAGTTCTGAAACAAATATCACTGGATAAATTAAAAAAAAAACTTGCCCATAAGAATTCTCAAAAAGAATTCAAATACAAAATCAAATTTGAAGATCAGATTTTTTCAATTTCTTCAAAGAAAACAGGAATTCATTTTCGGAATAAGCAGGTTCTGGATGCATTGAAACAATTGATGAGTACCTATGATTCCTTCTGGGGTCGCCTTTATTTACGCAAAAGTGCAAGTCGGGAAATTTTTAAATTCATAACCCCCATCTCTTATAAAAGAACTGCTGTGAATTCATTTTTTTCTGATTTAAAAAAAGAACTCGACAGCCACTCTCGCAATGCAAAACTTGATTTAATCAAAAAAAAGGTAGTTCCTGGAAAAACCGGGATTGTAGTCGACATAACCAATTCAATTTCGCGTTTTGAGAAGATGCTTCAACATGATCAAAAAGAAATGGAATTAGTTTATTCCAGAAAAAAACCCAAAATTTCAAATAAAGATTTGGAGAATCTCAAACTTGACAAAGTATTGGGTTGGTATAAAACTTCATATCATACGTGGGGCAAGTATGAAAATAGAGCTCATAATCTGCGAATTGGGGGAGCCAAACTTACCGGTTCCATAATTTTGCCAGGGAAAACCCTTTCTTTTAATAAGGTTATTGGTCCCCGCACTGCCAAAAAGGGATATAGAGTCGCTCCGATTATTGCTCTTGGAGAACTGGTAGAGGGAATGGGAGGTGGAATGTGCCAGATAGCTTCAACTCTTTTTGCTGCATCTTTTTTTGCAGGACTAGATATTTTGCATGCCAAACCCCATTCCCAACCTTCCCATTATATAGATTTGGGACTTGATGCTACGGTAGTATATCCTTCCGTTGATCTGGTTATTCGCAATCCTTATGATTTCCCCATAGCTATCAGATCTGATGTAAGTGGCGGGGTAGTAAAGATAGAAATCCTCGGCAAGGAAAAACCGTATGACAAAATAACTTTTATTCGTAAAATTATCGCAGAAAAGCCTTTTAAAACTATCTATCGCAAAGATGATAAATTACTCAAAGATGTTTTTAAGGTAAAGCAAAGAGGGCAAAAAGGCTATGTTGTACGCAGAAGAGCCATCTATAAAGACAAAAAAGGGTATGAACTTAAATCCCACACTTGGACTCTTCATTATCCTCCAACCACAATGATTATTCACAAAGGTACAAAGCCTCCCGAAAACCCAGAAGAATATGTCCCCCCCGAACCTGAAGAATTCAAACCAAAACCAGATCCCCAAAAATATCGTATGGAAGAACACTAAAAACAAAAAACAGGTAAAAAACCTGAAGGGGTGAACACTAAAAAAAACACCAATTGTCAGATGAATACCTTCCTTTTGGGAAGTAGTAACCTCGCTGGGGAGAGCAGAGAAGGCTCAACAAAATAATATGGGATTCGACACCATTCTAGGACATGAAATTAATTGAAAGGATTGCTTGTGATTGATATTTTGTATTTTTTCTTAACTTTTTTCCTCCTTCCAACAAGTACAAATATCTATAATTTAAAAGATAATTTGCCTAAAATTGATGAAAAAAAAAGTTTAAGTGTCAGCATTAAGGAAAATGGGGAAATCAAAATTATAAATCATGGTAAACAAAATACAGTACCTTTGTTAAGAATTCATGATCCACATTTAGAAACTGATGTTTATTCGTTATGGGGAAAAATTAAATATGATGGAGTTGAGAATCCCAGTTATTTAGAACTATGGAATGATTTTGGGAAAAGAAAATATTTTACACGTACTAAAGCTGGAAGTGGATTTATGAAAAAGATATCAGGAGATTCTGAATATAGAATTTTCTCATTACCCTTCAATCGTGAATTTTCAACATTAAAATTGGAAATGCTTCAATTAAACCTTGTTTTCAAGGGAAAAGGAAAAATTATTTTTTCTCCACAGGTTTATTTGATAACTGGAACGAAAAATCCCTACAAATCGATCGAAAAGGAATCTGTGAATAATTTACTTTGGTGGGATGACAATACAGGAAGTTATATCGGAGGTTTTTTAGGAATATTAATAGGTTTATGCGGGGCAGTGAATGCATTTTTTATTCATAAAGGCAAAAATTACCGATTAGTCAAAATTTGTATTGGAATAGTTTTGTTTGTTGCTTTGGCAAGTTTAATTGTGGGGATAACTGCATATTTTTATCAACAGCCTTATGCAGTTTATTATCCAATGTTGGTTTCAGGTGCTATTTCGGTTTTTGTTTTTGTTTTACAAGCTTTAGCAGCTAAAGAACGATTCACAAAAATACAAGAAAAAGAATGAATTATAGAAAGAAATAGAAAAAGCCAAATAAACGCAACCCCGTCAGGTTTTTTCCGTCAGGTTTTTTTTGATTTGTTGAAAAAAGCAATAAGCCAGAGTGTTGAAAAGATTGATAAAAATATGTAATTGCTTTCTGATGGTTCAATATTTCCTTCTTCTATTTTTTTGATGATGTTTATGCCAGTTGTAAAACTGCCGATGTAAGCGACAAATAAAAGTATTTTCATATAAATACTTCTAATATTTCCTTGTTCTCTATTTCTTCTCAAGCCTTTGAGAAATAAGAGAAAAGAATTAAAAGTGGAAAAACCCATTAATAAAGCCAACATCGGTTTATGGATTTGTTCATTTAATTCAGTAAGGTAACCCAGGGTTGCCAATCCGAAAATTAATACTCCAAATGAACCAAGTAAAGCATATACAAGACCTAAAAAACCACGGCTGTTTTTTTTGGGTGGGGGGAGGTAGACGCCAGAAATATTGTTTTTTTCAGTTTCAGTAAGGTTTCCCACAGGTAAAGAAACTAATTGGTTTTTCTGAATTTGATTCAATTCGTTAAGTATTGGTTCAGATTTTATGACATTTTTCAAAAGACTTTCGAGTTTGGATACAGGGATTTCATAATAAAGTGACAAAAAGTAAATATTGCAAATTTTCATTTTACGCAACAAAAATATTCCAATAATTACCATTGGAATTATCATTGAACTTATTATTACAGCAAACTCCATGATTGAAGGATTTGCCATGGTGTAGTGCTGGTAAAAGAGTACGGCATTATAAACACCATGGAAGGTTATTGGCAGTATTAAAGCTGAGGCCCAGAAAGCAACGGATGAGCGGTGTTTCGGGGTAAATTTAGCTCTGCCTATGTAATATCCCATGATTAAACCACAGAAAAGATGCAGGGGAATGGCGGATACCGCTCTAATCAGTGCCAATTGTATTCCTCCGGCTTTGACATAAAAAAAATTTTCCAGAACTGCAAAACCAAGAGAAGCAGCAGCAGCATAAATAATGCCGTCAAAGGGTTCATCGAATTCTTTACGATTGTATGCTATCCAGTAGACGGTAAGTAATTTAAACAACTCTTCCGGGATGGCAGCCCAAAAAAAAGCTTCATAAAAAGCTCTTTGTAATGGGGACTCAGGAGTGCCATATGTTTTGAGGATACTAACGACTATAACAACAGGGACTGCGATGAGAGCTCCAAAAAGAGCAACTTTTGCAATTAATTTGGCTGGTTCTCTGTGTTCATCAGAGGAATAAATGAATAGAAAAATAAGAAAGGCGGGTACTACAGTAGCCAGAATAGTAAGCAGACTATTTGCGTTCATGTGGTTACTATGAATATTTTAATCGGGAACCATCAATTGCTTCTTCAAAATTTTTGATGAAAAGTTGAATAATTCCTTTGGCAGTTTGCATTTCAAGGGCTTGTTCAGTAATTTTTTCAACTTTACGTAGTTCAACATTGCGGATCAGCCTCTTGATATGGGGAATATAACCAGGAGGCATGGATAGATTTTCAATTCCCATCCCTATCAAAATAAGTGCAGCAACAGGATCTGTAGCAGTATCACCACAGACAGAAATGGGAATTTTAGCATTTTTAGCGGATTTTATGGTTTTTTTGATGAGTCGCAAGATTCCTGGATGCAGAGGCTGATAAAGATCTGAAATCATGTCGTTATTTCGATCTACTCCCAAAGAATACTGGGTTAAATCGTTGGAACCAATCGAAAAAAAATCGGATTTGGTAGCCAAGTGGTCAGATATCATGCAAGCCGAAGGTAATTCAATCATGGTTCCAATTGCAATATTATCCGGAATATCATGACCTTCTTGTAAAAGTTCATTGATGCACTCCCAATAAACTTCTTTAGCACTTAAAAATTCCTCCATGGAGCCAACCAGTGGAAACATGATGCGCAGTTCTACCTTGTGGTTTTTTATATATGATCGCAAGATACCTCTTAATTGTGATTTAAGGATCTTTCTTCTTTTTAGAGCCAGTCTGATAGAACGCAGACCAAGTGCAGGGTTTGGCTCATTGCTAAAATCGGCTTCCAGGGGAAATTTGTCTCCTCCCAAATCGAAAGTTCTGATGGTCAGTGGAGAAATTGAGCTGTTTTCAAGGAGTTTCAGAGTATCATCAAAATGCAGTTTTTCATCAAGAGCATCACGAAAATTGTTGATAAAAAGAAATTCTGTACGATAAAGCCCGACTCCTTCTGCACCATGACTGTTTGCGGCCTCAATTTCATTGACGAAATCTATATTGGCACTGATTTTTATGGTGTAATCGTCTTTGGTTTTGGCAGGTTTGGTGCTTTGTTTGAGTAGATTTTGTTCATAGGCAAGAGCTTTGTGCATTCTGGTTCTGTATTTTTGAACCATTTCAACGTCAGGATTGGCAATAAGTTGACCTGAGGTGGCATCAAGCAGGAGAAGATCACCAGTGCCTACTTCATTAGTAATATCTTTAATGCCAACTATGGTTGGGATTTCAAAAGCCTTGGCTATAATAACCGTGTGGGAAGTTCTGCCTCCTTTTTCAATAACCATTCCTGAAATTGCATTTTTGCCGATTTGGATGGTTTCTGCCGGACTTAGTTCTTTGGCGATAACTATAGCATCGGGAGGAGGGTTAACGATAGAGCCGTTTTTGCCTGATAGATTACGAATCAGACGTTTGGAGACAAATTTTAGATCTGATATTCTCTCTTGCATGTATTCGTCTTCAACACTGAGAAACAGAGTTTTCCATTTTTCCAGGGTTTTATCTATTGCCCATTCGGCATTGACCAATTCATTTTTAATTGTTTCGATAACCTGTTTTTGCAGTTCTTCATCCTGAATCATCATTTGATGGGCTTCAAGAATATGGCCGGGATCTTTGTGGTCTTCAGAAATTCTGTTTTTGATCATCTCAAGTTCATCAAAGCTTTTTTGTAAAGCATTTTTGAAACGATCAATTTCAATTTCAACCTGTTGGAATGTAATGTGACTGTGGGTATCAGTATCTTTTTCTCTTTCAATGACAAAGGTCCTGCCAATTACAATACCTGGAATTACCCCATTTCCCTGGTAATATTGATTTTTGATTTTCATCAATTATTTTCCTCTAAGTTGAATTTATTGTTGATAAGGTCTGCCAAGGCAGAAACAGCTTCAGGTGCATCTTCTCCAACAGCAGAGATCTTAAGGGTGCAGCCCTTGAAAGCCAGAAGACCAAGCAGACTCATTATGCTTTTACCGTTAGCTACTGCATCTTTGTGTGATACTTCAATTTCAGATTTGAATTGATTTGCATTTTCTACGAAAACTTTAGCTGGTCTGGCATGAAGTCCCTGGCTGTTTTTGATAGTTACTTCTACCTCATGAATTTTGCTCAAGATTTTTCTCCTTAAAATCCAAAATAAAATCTATAACCGATTAAATTTACAATAGAATGGCAGGTAGTTGCAACCACAAAATTTTTTATCTGCCCATGTTTTCCCATTTTTATACTGATATTGGATGCGAACTTGTTTAAATGTCAGGAAAAACAAGGTCTAAACTTGAGGCAAAAGTTCAAGGTTGAGATCCCTGTGTCTGAATTCGGAATTAAACCCTTTCGTTTTGAGGAGCCGACTGAGTTCTTCGGTGATATAAACGCTCCTGTGTTTGCCTCCTGTGCATCCAATGCCACAATTGAGATAGGTTTTTCCTTCTTTTTGGTACTTGGGAATCAAGTATGTCAAGAGAGCAAGAGTTTTATCCAGAAATTCTGCCGGTTCTTCATGTTCTTGGAAAAATTTAATAATCTGGGGTGAATTGCCAGGTAGGCCGGAGAGGTTTTCCATAAAATAAGGGTTAGGCAAAAATCTTACATCAAAGACGAGATCTGCTTCTGTAAGAATGCCGCGACTGAAACCGAACGAGACAATATTGATGATTAGTTCAGGTCTTGGGTATTGTGAAAATATATTGAGGATTTTAGAACGCAGTTCATGAACTGATAATTCTGAAGTATCTACTATAATTGAATTATCTGATATAATTCTGGAAAGGAATTCTTTTTCGGTTTTAATGGTTTTGAGCAGTGATCTCCCACCCAGGGGATGAGGACGTCTGGTCGTTTTATAGCGTTTAATAATGGCTTTCTGGGAAGCTTTCAGAAAAATAATCTGGAGATAGTGACCTGCTTGCAATAGCTTGTTTTTAATTTTATCCCATTCATCAAGATAGATTCGGTTACGGATATCAATTACAATTGCTGCTTTCTCAATATGATTTTCAGTTGTTTCGAGGAGATCTACAAAATTTTTGAGGAGGGGAATGGGAAGGTTGTCTACGGTGTAGAAACCCAAGTCTTCCAGAGTGTGCAAAGCAATAGTTTTTCCTGCACCTGAAAATCCACTTACAATAACTAATTTCATTCGACAATTTCCTCCAGAATAAAGTTGGAACTGTTTTTATGAAGTGCTTCTTCAAGTTTTTTCTGAAAAATTTTAGCGCTGTTTATACCTCTGAGTTTGAGAATACGATCCCGGGCAGCAACTTCAATAATAGTGGCCATGGTTTTTCCTGGTCTGACCGGAAGTATCAGTAATGGAACACTGAGACCGAGAATTTCGGTGGAACGATTATCGAGCCCAAGTCTCTCGTATTTTTCATCGTTTTCCCATTTCTCCAGATTGATAATCAGTTCTATTTTTTTCTTGTCCCGCACACTGGAAGGACCGAATAATCTGGGAATGCTGATAATACCAAGACCTCTGATTTCCATATGATGTTTGACTACAGGAGTTCCTCTGCCTTCAAGGACATCAGGGTGATGTTTATGTATTTCAACGGCATCATCAGCTACCAGGCGATGGCCTCTGGAAATAAGATCTAGAGCGATTTCACTCTTTCCAATTCCACTTTTGCCTTTTAGCAAAACTCCAATTCCAAAAACATCCAGAAGTACTCCGTGCAATCTGGTTACTTCTCTGGTGTACTCTTCAAGAATGCTGGAAAGTTTATCAATAAATTCGGAAGTATTAAGTGAGGTAACCAACAAGGTGGTTTTAGTTTGCTTGGAAATTGTTTTAAGGCACTTGGGAATTTTCAATTGCTTGGTGACTATTGAACAAGCCGGTTCCATTTCAAAAAGGTTTTCCAGAGCTTCTTTGCGTTTTTCTTCGGTTAAATTCAGCAGAAAACTGATTTCAATGGAACCGAAAATTACAATACCGTTATTTACCCGGTTACTCTCAATTCCGGTGAGGAGCAGGCCAGCAGTAAAATATCGAGAATTTGAAAGATTTTTCCAGGTGCCTTCAGGATATTTTACAATTTTCAGATTTAAATAAGTACCTGCATTTTCAAGAAGTTGTTTGATAGTAAAATTGCTCATGACAAGTATGTTTCCAGGGAGTTGGAACTCCGTTTGTTGATTTGGTAGTTGGCGTTTTGAAGAACTGAGGTTTACCACCCACAGAATTGGAATCTGATATCATTTTGCTTTATTAGTGCTCAATTTTCAATCTTTTATTCGATCTTTAGTTCCAGGTTCTGCATCAACAAGCGAAGTTATCTGTGGTTTATATTCGGATTGGATTGTAAAGTTAAAGCTTTGTAACAGGGTTTGACAATGACTCCTTGGATACAAAAAAACCTTAAAAAAATAAAATTGAACAAAATACTTGAGTCTATACTACAATGTAGTATAATGTGTGTATGGAACGAATGATTTTTAATTTACACCAAGTTGAGGAAAGAAGAAGTCATATTCGTATTCCCATTATCATTTCGGTAAAGGAATACTCTGCCAGTGGGATAACCCTTTGTCTCTCCCGTGATATCAGTCCGGGGGGAATGGCTTTGCGAAGAGCTGCCAATGGTGAGGCTCCTGAAGGTGAGGTGATTCTTGAATTTAATTTACCTGGAGTTGATGAGAAACTTCAAATAAAAAGTGAATTTCTCAGAAGCACTCCAAATCAAAAAATACAGAGTGGAGTTGTTAAATTTCGCCAGTTGCCTCAAAAGTTGCAAAAGTGGTTTGAACGGACGGGAGAGCTTTATCATCGTCAAACTTACATAACTTGATCAATGTCTGGCGACGGAAATTTACCTCCCTGTTTTTTTGTATAAATCTTTGCATTTTTCATTCCCCTAATTGCAGTTTCGGCCAATAATCCCCGTTTTAATTCAGTTGATTTATTTTTCAAGTTTTGTTAAAACTTGATTAAAGTTCTTGAATTTGAAAAGTCCAGATTATTTATCAATATCCTTGGAGGAAAAAATGAAAAGATCCATCTTATTAAGTTTGACCCTTTCTTTTTTAATTGGCATTTTTGCAATATCCTGCAAAAAAGAACAAAAAATTATTAAATTGGGTAAAAAATGTGAAAAAGGTGACAAGTGTGAAAAAGGCAGTGAATGTTTGGGAGGAAAATGTGAAGATATTACCGGCGACAATCCGGAATGCAAATATTTGAAAAAAGCATCCCAAGCCATTATGGAAGCTAATCCCAAAAAACTGCTTTCAGGTATTAATTTCAAATATGACAGAGATATTATTTCTACAATTCCTTCCCAGGCAGGCAATATTTTTAAAGCTTTTTCCAAAAGCATTGGCCGTTCTGAATGTAAAAGAATAATCAATTGTGAATTGCCCAAACTTGGGGTCGGCTATGAATGGTTCTGGACCAGAGCTGCCTGGAAAGCAACAAAAAAGATACCCAAAGGCGGAAAAAAAGTTCCCCAGGGTGCTGTCAAGGTTGTCAGTGCCAATACAGAACAGTCCAGCATGGGAGAAGATCCTAAAGAATTTCCTGCCGTAAAAATAAAACAGATGGATGATCACCGCATTGGTTGCAAAGCCAAGGTCAAAGTCAGAGTAAGTAAGAAATTTGCCGGATTTGTAAACTTCCATTATTGGAAGAAAGATAATTGCAAATTTGTTCCTGCCGAAAAAGGCAACAAAGATTCTCAGCCCAAGTTCGAATGTGATGGTACAAAAAAACTGGAACATCCTTATTATACCTATACTGTTTATCTTTCCCCCATGTCTTCTTCCGAGTTGAAAAAGCGCAAAGGCAAGCAAAAAAAAGCAGCCTTCCTTACAGGAAATCCGGGAACTTATCTGTTGGATGTCTGGGCCTACAATCCCATTAACGAAGAAAAATTCGGGATGCATAAACAATTTGAAGATCAGACAGAGATGAAAGGTTATCCTGAATTCAAATTCTGTCCCAAATACACTGATGATAAATTCAACAATGGTTGTGGTTGTATCGGACTGGTGGAAAACAAAATAACAATTTCAGTCGAACCCGATCCCTTCTACCTTTCCTACAATGAGAAAAAATGTACTGAGCAATAGTCTTTTTTCTCCTTTCCCTTTGCTTTCATAGAGTTGCCTTCTCAAAACCTGAGCTTACCTCCTCTTTTCTTTTTCACTTTTTATATCCAACTTGAGTTTTCTGTTGATCTGATTTACCAGAATCAGGTTTATCTATTTTGTTATCTTTGCTATATTTTCATTCGTAGAGGAGTTGAATATTTTTTACTCTCCAAGTACGCCTGCAGGAAATTTTCCAGATGTTTATCAGAAAAATCAAAAATAAATTAACTTATATTTTTTCCAGTTATTTTATCATTATTCTTTCTTTTTTTCTTTTGGGAGTTTCAACTTTTTATTACATAAATGCCGAAAAATACAGGCAAGAACTCAAAGTTAAAAACATTTCTTCTTTTAAAAGTGGTCAGGTTATCAAAATTACAAAGGTTATTGATGGAGATGAACTTCAGGTTCAGGCAAATGATAACAAAACTACTGTAATTCGTTTATTGGGGGTAAAGTCATTCAAACCGGGTAATGATTTCCTTTTTCCTGATTTTGGCAAAAAAAGTATGAAATTTATGAATAAACACGCCCTTGCTCGTAAAGCCCGCATTGAAATTGGCAAAACTAAAACTGACAGCGAACAACGCATTTTGGCTCGTTTGTTGATTTTTAACCGGGATAAAGGAAAATTTGATCGGGATATAGCTGTCCAATTGTTAAGTCGCGGCTTCACATTAGTTTACACCAAATATCCCTTTGCAGGGATGAAAGAATATCTCCGGGTTGAGAATCAGGCACGCAAAAATAAATTGGGAATATGGGGCAATAAACATTCCATTGATGTTGCAATTGCCCTCAAAAAAAAGTGGCTGAAAGAACAGATTAAGTAAAATATGCTAAAACTTATCACCAACCTTTTTCAAATTGCTCATTACAAATTTAGTCAGCGCTGGTTTATTGTTTCGTTTTTTTTGTTTTCCATCATTTCTTATTCAACTACTGGTTTTATGTATTTTGAGCTTTCGAGGAAACCCAATCTGGAATGGGTAGATGCTATCTGGTGGTCCATAGTCACAACCACAACTGTTGGTTATGGAGATTATTTTCCTGAAACTTTTTACGGAAAAGTTCTTGTTGGCCTTCCCACCATGCTTTTGGGCGTGTCAATTTTGGGTTATCTGCTTTCCTATGTGGCCTCGATAATCATGGAATCAAAATTAAAGGAGCTGCGCGGAATGAAAAGTATAAATTTGAAAGATCATATAATCATCTGCCGGTATAATTCCATTGGCAGAATTCTCAATCTGGTCAATGAAATCAAAGAAGACATCATCACTCTTAAAACGAAAATAGTGCTTATTGATGAAGAACTTGAGGAAATACCTCGGGAGCTCCATCAATTGGGAATTAATTTCGTCAAAGGGGATCCTGCCAGGGAAAATGTACTGAAAATGGCTAATTTCAAGGAATCGCGTTCGATAATTATCCCTGCAATAGAAAATGATCTGGTAAATTCAGATCATCGCAATCTAGCAGTGGTTTTATCGATAGAAAGGTTACATCCTCCTTGTAAAACTGTTGTTGAATGTGTAAACCCCGAGAATGAAATATTTTTCAAAAGAGCCGGGTGTGATTCAGTTATCACTCTGGCTGCTTTGACTAATCAGATTCTGGTGCAGGAATTGCTGGATCCCGGAATTCATTCGGTTATTTCAGAATTGACCAGCAATGTTCTGGGTAATCAAATCTATATTTTGGATATCAAAGAAAAACTTGAAAATTATGGAGAGTTGCGTAAAAAATATGCTGAACACAATTCTTCTCTCTTGGGTATTCGTCGGGATCGGGAAAATATTTTTCTGCCTGAAGATACTTTTTCCCTCCAAAAAAAAGATAAACTGATAATTGTGTCAAAAAAACGGCCCGACAGTTTATTTTGAGATTAACTAGTTCCCATCCCAAAATTTGTCAAATCGATAAAAGTAACTATCATATCTCAGTTAGAACTCCAAGGTGGATTTCAGGTGTTGAAATCAATTATTTGGAAATGCTTTTTCAACTGTTGTTAATTGGCAGTTGCCGTGAATTATTATGAGAATTGAACCCCTGCAAGATAAAACCCTTGAAAAAATAGATAAAAAGAAGCAAAAAGCAAAAATTGTGGGCTGGATTATTGGAATTATCATTCTGATCAATATTTATGTTTTTTTCTTTTCTCCGGCTTCTTGCAGCAATGTTAAAAAGAAGATTGACAATTCTGTTGAAAAAAATAATCCGGAACAATTGAAAAAAGCGATAAGAGGCGATGATAAAGATTCAGATGATCAAGTTTCAGTAAACGCTCTCAATCTCAAACTGCCTCCTTCAGTTACTGGGAGTTATGGTGATGAGATCCTCTCCCGGGAAAATCTGCTGGCAAAAACAGTTTCCGGCTCAGTCAAGAGAAGGGAAAGGGTTATTAAATCCCTTGGCAGAAACGGTTTGGACATTGAGGAAGCCAAAAGAGTGATAGCAGCTTTTGAATCAAGGGGGTTGTTCAATTTCCGTCGGGCTCAGCCAGGTCAGAAATTCACTGTCAAAATGAGTGAAGATGGCAAGAAGGCCTTTATGTTCAAATATAACTATGGACGAAGAGTCACCTTGCTTTGCAAGCGGACTCCCAAAGGTTTTAAAGCAAGAAAGATTGTGCATCCTGTCAAGAAAACAGTTTTTGGAATAGGTTTCAGAATCAGTAAAAATATGGCTACTTCTCTTAAAGTGCTTAAGGAAAGTTATGCCGTGGGTCAAAAATTAATTGCCCTTTTGGCTGATGAAATTCATCCCCGCGAATTTCGAAGGGGAGACAGTTTCAAGATTCTGATTGAAAAAAAAATGATCAAGAAAAAGATAATCGGATACGGAAATATTCTGGCTGTCAGGGTTAATTCCAAAAGAAAGGGACGCTATCGGGTTTATTATTTTGCTCCCCAGGGTTATTACACAGAAAAAGGGATTTCCTTCTTTCGTCAATTTCTTTCCCGACCACTTGAAGGCAATTATCCGCCTGAAAAAGATAATCAACTCGGAGGCATAATTTATCCTGCCAAAGGTGAGCCGAAAGTATGGGCTCTGTCGAAAGGAAAGATCGCTTTTGCAGGATGGGCTGGAAAATATGGCCGTAAAATTGAAATTGTACACAAAAATAATTACCGCACTGTTTATTATCATCTTTCTTCAATTAAAAAGGGTTTGAAGCCCGGAGTTGAAGTTTCCAGAAAAGAAATTATTGGAAAAGCAGGTTTCTCAGGCACTACCCCTGATAAAAACGGAGTAGGACTTCTTTCTTATCATAATGGTCGCTATATTTCTCAATATGCTCTCAGTTCCATCAGAGAAGCTCCCCTGCCCAGAGATAAAATGCCTGAATTCAGAGAGAAGGTTAAAAAATATGATGAATATCTTGCTGAGATAGAGATCATTCGGGGTGGAGTTTCCAAAAGATTCAAAGGATTCTATCAAGACAAAAAAAAGAACTGAGAAAAATTAGATTTTAAATTGCTGTTTTACAATGAGGGGTCTTGGTTGTAGCGGGTTGGTTTTATTGAAGTATCAGGTATATCCATTGGTAAATATGGATTATTGCGGAAAAAAATCAATTCATTCTCTCAAGAGCTTTTTTGGCAAGTTTGTAGTTGGGGTTTATTTGCAAAGATTTTTTATAAGCCTTTTTGGCTAAACTGTTTTTGCCGAGTTTCAACCTGATATTACCCAGTTTATACCAGGCACGGGCAGATTTTTTCAGGGTGACTGCTTTTTTGAGGTATTTTTCAGATTCTTTGACTTTACCCAATTCAAAAGAAATTGAAGCTAATTTCATGTTCAGGGAATAGGAGGTAGAATTGGTGGAATAGAGGTTTTTAAAGAGACGATAAGCCTGATTGATCTTTCCCTGATTAAGCAATTTTGAACCTTCATTATATTTTTCTGAGAAATCAGAAACTTGTTTCTTTTTCTTCTCTTTCTTTTTTTTCTTCTTTGTCTCTTTCTTGTTTGAGCTTTTCTTTTTCTCTTTTGATTTGACTGATTTATTTTTGTTTTTGTCAGATTTGTTTTTAGCGGATTTGCTGGTATCTGCGATTATGTCTTTTTTGTTTTCTTTATCATTATTATTGGTTTGTTCGGGGGTTTCCGGCTGTTTCTGTTCCTGCATCTTTGTTGAATCCCGGGAAGTTGTATCCGGTTCAACTTGACTTTTTCCAATTTTGGATTTTTTGGCTGTTTTTTCAACTTCTTCTTTTGAAATAGAATTTGAATCATCATGTTTATCATAATTAATTTCATCATCATCTTCTGTAAAAAGCAAAACACTTGCATAGATTAAAAAAGCCAGCAAGATGCCGCCTGCTAAAAGACCTATCCAAAAAAGCAATTCCCTGGATTTTTCTTTTTTTCTTTTTTCAATTTCAATTTTTTCTCGAGCCAGAAATGTTTCCGAAGGAGCGGCTGCAAGCAATGAAGCACCAGGAGGGGCATCTTCAATTTCATTTGCTTTGGTTTCATTTGCTTTGGTTTCATTTGCTTTGGTTTCATTT
>JAWLEA010000006.1:32575-60334 GCA_041686345.1 Polyangia bacterium
TTTCATTTGCTTTGGTTTCATTTGCTTTGGTTTCATTTGCTTTGGTTTCATTTACTTTGGTTTCATTTGCTTTGGTTTCATTTGCTTTGGTTTCATTTTGGTTATTATCTTTTAATTTTTTGGTTTCATTTTCAGAAGAGAATTCCGTTTTAGCACGGTTGATCATGCTGGGTGAAGGTGATTTCATGTTGATGATTACATCTTTTCTGGAATGTTTTTTCACCATTTTTTTTGCACTTTTCTGAGAGGACTCCTGCTGTTTTCGGACTTCGTCAGGTTGCAAAGTTGATGTATCTACCACCCCGCCGCCGGGAACTCTGGCAACGTTGGAGAACTGATTGGAGACAAAAGGTTTGTTTAAATTGAGGTAACTGATATTTTTATCAATTTTTTCTTCTTTGACCTTTTTTTCGGAGGTGGAAACATTGAGTAATGATTTGAGTTGTTCTGAGAATTGTAAAACCGTGGGGAAGCGATCTTGCGGACTTTTTGCCAAAGATTTCAGTAGAATTGCATCAATACCTTTAGGTAGATTGGGAATTTTATTTTCAATAGGTGGATAAGGAGCATCAAAATGAGCCCCCATGATTTCAAAAACATTATTTCCATTGTAAGGCGGATATCCGGCCAAACAATGATAGGCTATTACACCGATGGAATAAATATCGGTACGGGCATCAACTTTGGCTGCTTTCATTTGTTCGGGAGCCGTATAGGTTGGATCACCGATAGTAAGGCCGATACCAGATTTGGAAGGATCATTTTCACCGGTTATGATTTTGGCAAGGCCGAAATCAAGAATTTTGACGAAGTCTTCTTCGGAGCTATCCTTGTTTTTGAGCAGCATCAGGTTTCGAGGACGCAGATCACGATGAATATAACCTAAGGCATGGGGTTCTTTGAGTGCTTCGCACAATTGGTTGATTATGGAAAAAGTCTGGGCAAAAGAAAGCCGATTGGTTGCTGTAAGTTTTGAGGAGAGAGTTTCGCCCTCAAGTAATTCCATGACCAGATAGTGAACTCCGTTCGGAGTGGTGCCGAAGTCAATGATATCAATGATGTGTTCGTTATTTAGCTCGGTGACGGAAAGAGCTTCTTTACGAAATCGGTAAATGGCTTTTTCATTCTGGGAAAGTTCTTTATGGAGAACTTTTACTGCAACTCTTTTACCCAGGTTGACATGACGGGCAAGATAAACTTTGCCGCTTCCCCCTTCTCCCAGCAGTTCAAGTAGCAGATATCTCTTTTCAATTTTCTTTCCAATGAATTCGTCATCTTGTTGTGGTCTCAGATTTAGACCGCATTTAGGACAGAATCTGGCTTTATCCGGTATTTCATTGTTACAGCCTATACAATTCAAATTAATATCCTTAATTCTGAAGGTTCAACAAAAAATCTTCTTGATCCGGGAAATGGGCACAAAACCAAGTTATTTCCAGAAAAAAGTACAATAAAACTATAATCAAAAAAAAACAGATAGCAAGAAAGTTGAACATATTTTTCCTGATCAAAAGCATGCCGATAGTTGAGCCCCATTATTATATTGTCAATTAAGAAGTAATTGAAGAAAAGCTAAAGTACAGATTTTTTTAAATTACTTAATTTCTTTGGTTTTAATTTTTTTTAATTTCTTTGGTTTTAATTTCTTTGATTTTCCATCTTTTTGGGAACCAAAGTTGAAATTGAAATTGAATTCACCGTCTTCCATTTTGTTGATGAGTTCAATAGCTTTTTTGTTGGGAATATTCATCTGGAAGCCAATAATACTCTTTTTGTTTTTGATTTTGAGCATTTTGAGCAATTCAGGATCAATTTTGGCACTTTTGAGTTTTTTGTTGATGGCAGGACTGTTAAGAAACATATTTGCCATATTTACCAATTGGGTTGCACTTTTGGGATTGTGAACATCAACATTGGTTTTGATATTTATCTTATCGTCCAAGTGGAGAAAGAAGTCAAAGTCGACTTTTTTAATTTCACCGAGCATGGCAGCAGCTTTTTTCATGTCTTTTATTTCAATTTTGCGACCAAATACTTTGACTATTGAATTTGGTGAAATTTTATGGAGCTTTTTGATTTTATCCATTAAATTTTTGTCGTTGGCAACAGTTTTTTTGAATTTATCACCACTGACAATCAGAACTGTATCTTTGTCCATGACAACAAGATGAGCACCATCTTCGACGTCAATAATAAGGCTTTCCTTGCCCATGAATTTTGATTTTTTAGTTTCTTTTTTGCTTAATTCAGTAGCACATTGAAGAGTTTTGGTTGCATCAAAACCGGTTTTGATGATGGCTAATTTATTTTTGTCGTTCAGAACTGATTGAAAATAGCAAACGCTTTTCATCATTTTTTCAGGCTCAACCAGATCGGCACCCATACATTTTTTGAATTTGATGAAATCTTCTTCTTTTGCCAGGTCTTTTTCCAGTTTGGTTTTGTGTTTTTTCAGGAAATATTTACCAAGAGTTGAATCGAGACCTTTTTTGAAATTAATATGGAATGCAATCAGATCGTCACTGAGAAATGATGCTGAAAATTCTTTGGATATTTGGAAAGACAAGGGTTTTATTGGAGTAGTTTTTTTGACTTTGTCTTTTTTGTCGTCTTTTTTAGTTTTTTTGTCTTTTTTCTTATCGGTTTTCTTGTCGGTTTTTTTGTCTTTTTTCTTGTCGGTTTTCTTGGCTGTTTTCTTGGAATCGTCCGCGGCTTCTTCTTCCTTTTTCTTGCAGCCTGTTAAAACGATGAATAAAGTTAAAAATGCTATTGTAATATTTTTCATGTTATTTACTCCTTTTGAAAAGTTTATTTGAAAATATAAGCTGAATTTTATAGATTTATAACCTGATTGTCAATTGTAAATGATAAAATTTAAAGATCAATGGGGTGTATCAGAAACTGATGAAAATCTACAGATATAGTTTGTTTTTCATAAAATCCTGGAAACTTTTTGCGTTTTTCAAGGCTAAGGGAGAAGAAAACAGGACAAAAGTTCTTTTTGAACCCTGGGCAGATTCATAAATTTTATAATAATCATCAAAATTGAGTTTCCCCCCTGAACGAAAATTGTTAATTCTGAAAAAACGGAATTTTGCCGGTTGATCTGTAAATTCAGTTGAAACAGGGTCGGAGCTCAGATAAAGATCGAGATTATCAGCCACTTCCAAGATAGTTGATTTGTCCCACAGACCATGGGGTTCCCATACCATTTTTACATTTTTTCGATCATGATTTTTAAAAAAGTCGGTCAATTTTGCGATATTGGACTGAGTGGGTCTGAAGCTTGACGGGGTTACAAAAACAAAAGTGTGAGAGCGCAAAATTCCAGCTGTTTTGTGCATCATTTTCCAGATATATTCCATCTCGGTACCGGGAGTAAACCCTTGTGCTCCTGTTTTCCAGGAAGAGGTTTTTCCCGGTTTCCATTCCGGATCGGTAAGAGCCAAAGGAGCTGGAATTATAAATCGGAAATCCTTGCCAGATTCAGTTCTCCAATTTTTCAAGGTTTTTTGATGAGGTTTGGTTTCGTAAAAAGGTTTAACCTCGGTGAGTTCATAATTTTTAAAAATTCTGCTCTTATGCTGGGGAAACAGATTTGTTCCAATATGTATCTTCATATTGCTTTGCTCCTTTTGGGAACTGTTTATTTATTTAGGTTGTAATTTCCGATTAGGTTGTAATTTTTGAATTGGTTCATCTGAAAATATTTCAGCAGGTTTGAACAAACCTTCACTGGGTTTTTGCTTTTTTTTTGCTTCCGGGTTCGGAATGATGACAAGACGGGGTGTGTTTCCCTCCAGATAAGTTTTTGCGAGGATTCGAGATGCTTCTTGCCAGTTATTGAATTTTTGCAACAATACTCCTTCTTGTTGGCTCTCCTTGTTTGTGCCAGCAAGAAGATCAACTTTGAAACCGGCAGCCAAATTGTTGCTTTTACCCCAGAGAATAAAGTGATCGATGTCTGCAGAAATCATCAATTTGAAGAGAGGAAGCAGTTTTTTGATTTTAACTGATTTGGCTATGAACAGAGAAAGAATTCGAGGAGGTTTGAGATTTCCGACTTTCATGAGCAGGGGTTTTATTTTATCCACTTCTTCCAATTTATTTCTAAGTATTGCACCGGAAATAATCAATTTATTTTTAACAGTGATTTCGATTCCGGGAGGTAGACGTTTAATGTATTTGCTTTTTGCTTTTTCTGATTTGGCGAGTTCGACTCTTTCCTCTTTTAATTCAATCAGGGGAAAAGGAAAAGAGTTATCCTGATTGAGGTGGTGTCTGATAAGTTGGAAAAGATTGGTTTTTATCTCCTTGATGTGTTCTTTAAAAGAAACATCGTCGGCAAAAAGTTCAGTCAGTTTTTTTGATTCTTCCAGCATATGTTCAACAATTGCCCGGAGGCATTTATGGGTTGTTGTTGGTAATTTATTCCGGCTGCAAAAGGTTCTGAGAAATTTTTCTTCATTTTTATCATCTTCTTTGTACTTGTATCCGTAAAAAATGGAGGTTGCCTGGGCTATCATGTTGAGTCCAGCCCGATCAACCATTTCTCCACCCTCCAGTGCATAAAGAACCAGAGTGAGACTTTGTCTCATTCTGCCGAATGTAAGGTTCTTGTGTCCATATTCGGGTTTGTATTCAGCCAGGTTTTCTCCATTGGTGGAGCAACCCCCCAGATTAAAAAAAACAAACGATAGAATGAAAAATCTAAAGCGCACGGTTTTATTTACCTTTTTTCTTACTTTTTGCTTTTGTTTGTCTCAATTTTACCGGATCAATACTTTTAGCCGGTTTATTTTCTTTAATGGCAACATACAGCCAGATGTAGCCAAATACAGCCAGAGGGATGGAAAGAAATTGTCCCATGGTTAAAAAATATTCTCTGTTTAAAGTTTGAAATTCCTTGAAAAATTCTACAATAAAGCGACCGGTAAAATACAGAGAAAGAAAAAGAGCACCCAGAATACCACGGGGACGTTTTTCTTTGTAAATGCGGTCAACAATTACCAGAATTATAATGATAAAAACTCCCATGGAAGCTTCGTAAAGTTGAGAAGGATGACGCAGAGGGATAAGCGTTTCACCCCGATCTTCAGCGCAACGGGGAAATCGAACTCCCCAACTCTGATCTGTTTTTCTGCCCACAATTTCCGAATTGAAAAAATTGCCGACTCTGACCAGAGTAGCTCCAAGGGTAGCTGAAAAGGAAAAACGATCTGTCATTTCGGTAAAAGCCATTCCCTTTTTTTTGGCATAATAAAACAAGGAAACAGCAAGGCCGATGGTTGCTCCGTGACTGGCAAGTCCTCCTCGCCAGAATTTGATGATTTCAACCGGATTTGCAGAATAAAAATCCCAGTCATAAAAAAAGACGTGACCAAGCCTGGCGCCGATAACTACAGCCAGCATACCGGGAATGATGAAATCAGAAACATCTTCTTCGGTCCACCCAACCCGCATCATCTGCCAGCGTAAAAAATAAAAACCTCCCAGAAAAACTCCTACAAAAAGAAGACCGTAATATCTGACAGCCAGTGAACCAAAACGAAAAATTTCCGGATTTATATCCCAAGTAAAAGACAAAATAATACTCCTTTCGGAATTTCAAATCAATTTCATGACAAAAAAACTGATTGAAAACAGAGTAAAAACCAAAATATTCTGATAAATTCAAGAACTTTCAGTCAAAATCACAAAACCAGTTGGTATACTCTGTGAAATCTCAACCAGCTGAATTGAAGATAAGCACTTCATATTTTTAAGCAACCTTTTTTTCAATTCCTGGATCGGGATTTTCTTTCCTTCTTTCAAAATACAAGCTCAAAGGCTTAGCCAGAAAATAGCAGTTTCTGGTTGCGAAAAAGTTATTATTTCTTTTAGAACCTGAATTAGTTTTGCTTTCAAAAACCTTACTGAGCTCGAATCTTGGATTAATTTGAGAACTATTTCAGAATATTACTTGCGAAGAAGTCATATCTTTCCTATGTAAAATATAAATCTGTATTCAGATATATGTTCTTTGAGTACATGATCATACAGATTAACTATTTTATATTCGGTTGACCAACAAAAGTTATCTGAATAATATTATCTGACCAGTAAATTGTGGAGGTATAATTTTGAGCAAAAACAAAGGAACAAAGTTAATTGTTGTAAATAAACCAGCAGATTTTCCAGAAGGATGTGACAGAGATATGCTGGCACAATTTCTGCACAGAGTGATGAAGCCATGGGAAGACAAGATTGAAGATATAAAAAAGGGCTTGGAATACAGCTTTAATCCTGATCGAGGCGGATTTATCATTCTTGCTTATCAAGATAATGATCTGGTGGGAGCTACGGTTTTCCTGTTTACCGGCATGGAAGGTTATGTTCCGGAAAATATCCTGCTTTTTATTGGAGTTGAACCTGAAATGAGAGGCAAGGGCATTGGTACTACTCTCATGGAGGCAGCTTTAAAACGGTGTAAGGGAGATATTAAACTCCATGTTGAATCTGATAACCCGGCAAGCAATCTTTACAAAAGAATGGGTTTTGCCAAGAAATATGACGAGATGAGATATGTCAGTTAGAAATACAAATAGAGTAGTAATTAATCTGGAAGCATTATACCACAATATTGAAACGGTTTCCGAATGGATGAAAAACCATGATCTGGACTGGACTCTGGTCACAAAGGTTTTATGTGGTCACAAACCAACTCTTCAGGCTTTGATCAGACTTGGAATCAAATCGGTTGGGGATTCAAGAATTCAAAATCTTGAAGATCTGTATACGATAAACAAAGATATTGAAACCTGGTATCTTCGTATTCCTTCCTTGTCTGAACTTGAAGATGTTGTAACTCTGGCTGATGTCAGTCTCAACACCGAAACTCAAAGTATCAAGACAATAAACGAGATTGCCGCCAAACAAAACAAGGTACACAAAGTCATCATCATGATTGAATTGGGTGATTTGCGGGAAGGTATCCTGCCGGGCAGTCTCATGGCTTTTTATAAAAAGATCTTCAATCTGAAACATGTGAGGGTTATAGGAATTGGTACCAATTTTGGCTGTTTGGCCGGAGCGGTGCCAACGGTGGACCAGTTCATGCAGTTGATTCTGTATCGGGAGTTGCTGGAATTGAAATTTGGAAAATCCCTTCCTATTATCAGTGCCGGTTCAAGCGTAGCACTGCCGATGCTGCTTCAAAAAGAGATCCCCAAAGGGATCAATCATTTCAGGATCGGTGAATCTATTTTTCTGGGTACAGATTTGATCTCCAACGGAAATTTGCCTGGATTGAGAGATGATTGTGTGATTCTTGAATCAGATATAATTGAGATTAAAGAAAAATCACTTAGTTCAGGGGCTGAAACTTCCAATACAACTCCCTTTGACTCAGAGGATGAAGAAGAAACTATCAAACCGGGGCAGAGGGGATACAGAGCCTTGCTCAGCATTGGCCAATTGGATACTGAAGTTTCCGGTTTGATTCCAGAAAATCCTGAGTTTTCCATTGCTGGTTCATCAAGTGATGTGACGGTAGTCAATATTGGAGATCACAGAATGGGACTCAAAATTGGAAAAGTAATTCGCTTCAAGTTGAAATATTCCGCCATGGCCCGTTTGATGGCCAATAAATATATTGATAAAGTTCTGGAACCATCGGTAGATGATTTCTTTGAGCAGATCAATCATATGTCTCCTGATATTGGCGGGCGTTCCGTATTGGGTTCAGATAAAAAATTGAGGGTAGTAAGAAAATCATCAACTCCCTCGGTTGAAAATTCTGTTGACAAGAAAAACCAGGATGCAGAAGAAAAGATTGATTAGGTTGAACGAAGCAGTTTTTATCTCACAAAAAAATTAAAGTACGAAACCTATTCTACAGGTTCGCAAGTGTTAATATTAACACAGACATAACATCCGTTTTTTGCTATTGCCACTTCATCGGGACCGCAGTCCGGTCTGCTCATTTTACAGACAACTTGGGATTCAGTGGGACAATCGTGAGCCAGACATCCGGCTATGCAATCATCATCGTTGGGGGAGGAACTGGTGGCACAAACTGAACAATATCCGTAAATAGAACATTCTGCATCGGATTGACATCCCGGTTCGCCCCAAGGTTTGCAAGTAAGCGGGTTGACACATTGATAGCAATTATTTTGATGGGCAAGGATTTCATCTTCACTACAAGTAGGGGGAACCTGAGTGCAGATGGGCTCGGTACCATCGTCGCAATAATCATCTCTGACTGTTTCACAGGTGTAGTTATCAACGCAGGTCCAGACACCGTCCAGGATCACCGAAACTTTGCCCTCTCCACAGAGGGGACGGAGAATTAAATTGAATACAGGTTCAGACTGGGTAGGGCAATGGTGAGGAGTACAGGCGGCAACACAATCTTCGCAGGCAGGACAAGAAGAAGAACCACACATGTTACAGAATTCTTCAGGGGGACAATCCAAATCGTTGTGACAATTTGGCATTCCCCAAGGTTCACAGGTTTGGGGATTAACACATGCCCAGCATTCGTCTTTAATTGCCAGGATTTCATGTTCGAGGCATTCCGGTTCTGTAAACGTGAGACAGTGAACTTCTGTTCCATCATCGCAGGAGGTATTTCTGACCTTGTTGCAATTAACCAGATCGACACAGATCCAGCACCCATCCTTAATAACAGAAGTTTTGCCTTCGCCGCAGTCAGGTCGTTCCATGAAACAGGTTAGATCGGTTTCAGTTTCACACTGGTGAGGACTGCAGGCCGGAATACAATCGGTACATTCCGGACAGGAAGATGTACCACAGGGATTGCAATATTCATCATTTTCACAATCTGCATCACTGGTGCATTCATTCCGGTTATTCTGATTGTTGTTATGGGGAGGTTGGCAAGTTTCAGGATCAACACACTGATAGCAACTGTTTTGCCAAGCCAGAATAGTTCCTGTTTCACAGTCAGGTTCTTCCATACGGCAGGAGGGAATAGTTCCGTCATCACAGGAGGTGTTTCTTTGGCTTCCCACATTTTCAGAATCGCATGATAAAGTTGAAAAAAATAAAATAAAACTTAAACTGGAAAAAAATAAAAATAATGTTGATTTCATGATCTAACCCTTTGTGTTCAAAAATTTGTCTGGTATATACAGCAAATATCGAAATATTATCTCATGAAAAGAGATGTTTTCAACCCGTAATTGTTTTAAAAAACAATGTTGCAGTTGAAAATTATGTGTTAATTCAATTTACATCAATTTATAAGGCAAAAAATGAAATATCCCCTTACCATAAAACTGGCAGCTTTAATTATAATTATCGGAGGAATCAAACTGGCAGCGAGTTTTTTAACTCCGGTTCTTCTGGGAATGTTCTTTGCTATTATTCTGGCTCCCTTTTTCTATTGGTTGAAGAAAAAAAATATTCCCTTCTGGCTTGCTCTGGTCATAGTAATTACAGCAATTCTAGTGGGAGGTTTGGGTTTTTCCCTGATTATTGCCACTACTATCAATCAATTTACCAATCGTTTACCGATTTACACAGAACAATTGCAGGCGACTATCAAAATTGTTGTTGTCTATTTGAATAATATTGGGTTTTCATTGAGTGAAAACACCGTACCTGGAATTTTGGAATCCAAAAGGTTTCTCAGTTTTGCCGGTAGTTTTTTGCAAAGTCTGGGTAATATGATCTCCCAGTTGTTTTTGATGTGGCTGGTGGCTATTTTTATTTTACTGGAGATTAAATCTATTCCGAAGAGGATCAAAAACGGCTTTCCTGATAATCCCGAAGCGCTGAATCAATTTAATGAGATTTCGGCAAAAATGCTTCATTATATAGGAATTAAAACTATTATTTCACTGATTACCGGGGTAATCATTGCTTTATGGACTTTTCTGTTTGGATTGGATTTTCCTCTATTTTGGGGTTTACTGGCTTTTTTAATGAATTATATTCCAAATATTGGTTCTTTTCTGGCAGCTATTCCGGCAGTAATTTTAGCCTTGATTACCCAAGGTTCTGTTGGAGCCCTCCTGGTTGGAATTGGATTTTTGCTTACTAACCTGATACTCGGTAATTTTATTGAACCGAGGGTGATGGGTCATGGTACAGGGTTAAGTCCTGCTGTGGTATTCATCTCCATGGTATTCTGGGGTTGGGTTTTAGGACCGGTTGGCATGTTTTTATCCGTTCCTTTGACAGCAATGGTGAAAATTTTTCTTGAATCCAGATCCAAGACTCGTGGAATAGCTTATTTGCTGGGCGATCCGTCAACAAAGGAAGAGAAAAGTGGAAAATAATTATCCTGGTTTTGATTTCAATGAATTTGTTGAAATTCTGCCCAATGTGAAGCAGGAATTGGATCCAGGTTATTTGCGACCCAGAAGAACTGCTGTTTTTTTGATTTTTTATCATGATCTTGCACCTGGAATCCTTGCTATTCAAAAAAAGGATATTCAAGGATATCCCTGGAGAAATCAGATTGCTCTTCCCGGGGGCCATATTGAAGAAGAAGATTTGTCAGCCAGCCAGGCTGCCTATCGCGAAGTTAAGGAAGAACTTGGAATTGACAGGAATGATCTTGTTTACAAAGCCTCACTCGGACATTTTCCCACCATAAACAACATTGACATTGAAGTGATCCTGGGATTTCTCCCAAAAGAGGTGAAGTTGATTCCAGATCCGCAAGAGATACAAAGAATAATCAATATTCCCTGGTTTGAATTGCGTCAGATTCATTACCATAAAGGTTTTGCCAACAGAATTCCAACTTTGGAAGAATTGACCTATTCTTTTGTTTCCAGTGATGGTGATTATACTATTTGGGGAGTGACTGCCAGAATTTTACACTACCTCATTGAACAATTGCGTCCTTACGGATATTGATTTCTCATTTTCTTCTCTTGTTTCTATTTAGTTCTCATCCCAGAAGTGGTGTTATTGTCTGGGGAAGAAGTTTGCCTCAGATGCACGGAGTAACTTCGCAGATATAGTTGCCAGCAGGAGTTCAAGTTGAAGATTATTTTTTAAAAACGGAAAATAAAAAAAGTCAGAACTGGCAATTTGTTACCAATCTGATAACAGATAACTCAACCTGTTTTTATTATCGGATAGTTTCCGTACACATTGACAACAGCAAAGTATTTTATTAAAGGTTCATACAAGGTTACCATGACAGCATTAAAAACAGCAAAAACAGCAGTTAAAGCTCTTGAAAATAAAAAGGGCAAAAATATTCAACTTTATGAAGTAGGTTCTTTTTTGGGATTTACGGATTATATTATAATAGTTTCAGGAAGTTCCATTCCCCAATTGAAGGCTTTAGCCGAGGAAGTCGAAAGAGAGCTTTTTGAAGCCGGAGAAGAAATAATAGGAGTTGAAGGCAAGGGAGGCAGTAATTGGATTCTGGTTGATACCGGATCCATTGTTGTTCATATTTTTACCGAAGAAGCCAGAGAATATTATGAATTGGATTCTCTCTATCAAAACTCAAAAGCCTTTGAAAAGAGCAACCTTGAATAGTTCTCCTGAACAGTTCCCGTTTTTGTTATGAAGTTACGTTTATACACTGTTGGGAAAAACAAAAAAGATGAATATTCTTTATTGTGCAAGGATTTTGAGCAACGTATTCATAAAAAGATTCCCTTTATATACAGAAATTTTGCAAACCAGAAAATATTATTGAACGATTTGAAAGATCAATGGTTTGTAGTATTAATGGATGCAGATGCCAAGATGCCCAAATCCTCAACTAAATTTGCTCATTTAATCAAAAATTATTTGAACAAGCGTCAAAATGATGTTGTGTTTATAATTGGTGGAGCTTATGGTTTTGAGAAGAAGCTTCTTGCCAGAAGTAACAGAAAAATCTCCCTGTCTCCCTTGACTTTTCCCCATCGAATGGCCCGTTTGATTCTAATTGAACAGATCTACCGAGCTTTAACTATTCTGGAAGGGGAACCATATTCTCATTAAATGATTATTTTTATTTCTTGACCCGATGGGGAAAAATCAGCTATAGATTTATGTATGTTTTATATTTTAAAGAAGTTTCCTCTGTTTGTGTTTCTGATTTTATTCAGTTCTTGTGATGCGGAAGAACTTACCTATGGTTATTGTGGAAATGGGGTATTAAACAAGGGAGAGGAATGCGATGAGGGGCTTGCCAATTCGGATCTGGTAGCTGATGCCTGTCGTTCTGATTGCACAAAGCCCTATTGCGGCGATGGCATAAAAGACAGCGGGGAAGAATGTGATGGTTTTCAACTCGATCAGAAAACCTGCTCTTTATTGGGTTATGATCGCGGTCAACTTTCGTGCAATGATGATTGTACTTTCGATTATTCTCTTTGCAGTGTTTGTGGTAATGGGATTGCAGAAGGTGGAGAAGATTGTGATCTTGACGACGTGGGTGGAGTTGATTGTTATGCTTTTGGTTTTGATTCCGGTGAATTGGACTGCAATTTAGATTGTACCTACGATTTTTCAGGTTGCATAAATGGTTGCGGCAATAATATTGTCGAATCGGGTGAACAATGCGACGGAACTTCAGAAATTGAGTTGGATTGTGTTGATGCAGGATTTGAAGGAGGAGTTGTCGGGTGTGACTCCAGTTGTCAATATGATTTTTCAGGTTGCATAAATGGTTGCGGTAATGGCATAATAGATCCCGGTGAAAGTTGTGATGACGGTAATAACATCAAAGAAGACGGATGTCATAATTGTCAGAGATCCAGTGGGAATTATGAAGTTTTCATCGATAAAACTTTTCCCTGGCAACCAGTTGATCTGGCTGTAGCTGATTTTGACGGAGACGAAGTGAGAGATCTGCTGATTGCTACTCTTGCCGCCGAGCAAGATTCTGGAAGTCTTTCTTTGATTCTGTCTTCAAATACCGAAGAGACAATTAATATTATTTCCGACCCTGTAGTAAAATGCAGTTCTTTCAAACATGATTCCGCACTTCCAGCAGGGATTATTGCAGCTTCACTTACTGCTGACGGAACAGTCAAATACAGTTATGCTCCTGATTACAATTCCCAGTTTGAAGAAATTTTGAGTTCGGAAGTTCCTTATTCTTTTACAGCCATTGATATTAACAAGGATGGTGAAGAAGAAGTGGTTTTTTCAGCCAATCCTTCTCAAAAAATTATGGCATTTCGATATTCAGAAGCAGCTTTACTTGATTTGATCACCTTGGGGGGACAGCCCGGCGATCTGGGTGCTTTCAATTTTAACACAGATGATTTTACAGATATTGCAATTATCAGGAGAGCTTCTCAGATGGTTGCTGTTATTCTCGGTCTCGAAGAGGATCAATTTGCCTATCATACTGCACGATATCTTGGAGGTACCCCGGGGGATATGCAAATTACAGATTTAGACGGCGACGGATACAAAGATATTATTGTCGCTGATTTGCTTGATCCATATTTTTATGTTTATTTCGGTCAGACCGAAGGTCTCTCTTACAGAAGTCAGTTCAGCCTTTCCGAAAAGGCTTTTCAGATAAAAACAGCCCATCTCAACGATGATGACTTTATTGATCTTGTTTTGCTTTTTCCTGTCAGTGGTACCGTTTCTACTTTTCTGGGAACAGCCGATCAGAGTTTTTCGGAATCTTTTTCCTGGGATGAATGTCCTTCTCCCCTTGCTTTGTCAACAAAAGATGTCAACGGGGATGGACTTTCCGATCTTACTTTTATTTGTGGTGGAGATAAACGGGTTATTTCCCTGGTAGCTATTCCTGAACAGGTAAAAAAATGATCAAGAAATTTTTAACAGTATATTTCGGTTTGATTTTCCTGATATCCTGTTCGGATTCTTCCGAAAAAAAAATAGAAATACAAAAAAAAGATCTACAAGTTGTTCAAACTGTTGTTTCCGGAGACCTTCTGGTTCCTTCAGTTCCCAATGAGAAGACGCAGATTTCTCGAAGCGTTTTGCGCAAAGCCCCCTTTCCGGTTATCTGGCCCTATGAAGACATCAAAATAACCTCTTCCTATGGTTTCAGAATCCATCCTGTTTTAAATACCGTACTTTACCATCGGGGTCTGGATTTGGCTAAAGATCTGGGTACCGAAGTTTATTCCGTTGCCAGAGGGAAAGTTGTTACCTGCAAATACCATCTTCTCTTTGGTAATCTGGTTGAAGTAGAACATCCTGGTAATTTGATCAGCCAATATGCACATCTTTCAGAAATTCTTGTATTTCCGGGAGATTATGTGAAAGCAGGTTCTTTGATTGGACTTACCGGTTCTACAGGTAGAAGCACCGGGTCTCACCTCCATCTGGGGTTTATTGCCGGAGGGCACAGTATAGATCCATATTATGTCCTGGGGAGGACTTGGACATCTTTGGAATTGAAAGCAGAAAATATCCCCTGGGTTTACACTTGGCTCCAAAAATAATTCCCTTTTTCTTTCCTCAAATTTAAGTCTGATTTTTGTAAAATATAATAAGTACAAATATGTGATTTTCTATAATTCAGGCTGATATCTTCTAAATTGTTTTCATCCCAGCAAGGAAGGTTATCGTCTGAAAGCGGAATTTTACCTCATCAGTTTTGTCATAACTTCTTGAAATAGTGTCAACTATGTCGGCGAAGTTACTCCGCGCATCTGAGGCAAACTTCTCATGCAGTCAATAACCCCCATTCTGGGATGGGAACTAAATTGAAAAAAACCTCCTCCAGATTAAATAGAACTTGAAATAAAATAAAAACTTTGCTATTCCGCTCATCGTGTCTGGAATCTTTCGGAATCAAAATCAATTCCCGATTGAGATTGTTCCAATTACAGCCTTTTCAGGCTTATTTTTTCCAGACTGTGTCTATATTCTTGACATAAGTTTTTATATAGACACAATCAGGATATTGAGCAGTAAAGTTGTTTCAACTTCAGGCAATTTTACGGTTCAATCAGTTACAGATTCTTCTCTAGTTGGAAATTGGCTTATTTTTTACCATGATTTTCCATCTGTTAATTGTTGATTTTTAAATCTTGAAGTCTCTGTTCTGACCTTTCTTCCCGGTTCTGCGGGTTCTATTTTCCACTCCATTAAATCTGGACAGGAATTTTAAAAGTTTACCGGAGAGGGGAAGATTCTGTCAATGTAAATTATCTGGTTTATGTTTATAAGTTTTTGAATATTAAATGTTTTTCAAAAATATGCATAATCCAGATCGACTGAATTATCTTTTTTTGCAGTTTGATTAATTTTTTGGATATTATTTTATGGAAAAACTTGAAAACATTGTCAAAGAAGTAGTTGAAAGTGCAGGTTATGAACTTTGGCAATTGCGATGGAGCAGTTCAAGGGGAGAGAAAATATTGAAAGTACTGATTGAAAATGATCAGGGTGTTGATATTTCAGGTTGTGCAGAGGTCAGCAAACTTCTGGGGCCCAGACTTGAAGTTGAAGATCTTATTAAACATGCTTACAGACTGGAAGTCTCTTCTCCCGGGCTGGATCGTCCCCTGGTTACTCTATCTCATTTCAAGAGATATCAAGAAAAAAAAGTAAAAGTCAAATTGAAGAAAAAACACGAAAACGGTAAAAAGAGATTTACTGGAACTATTAGAGAAGTTAAAGATGATGGAAGAATACTGATAAAAATCAGAAAAGATGAATTTTGGATTTCTCTTGACGATATCAGTAAAGCAAATCTCGCTTATGATTTTAACAAAAAATAAATTAAGCAGAAATGCCGGATTTTTTATCCCGAACCTAAGGGAGGGTTTAAATGCATTTCAATCTAGATAAGGTAATTGATCAGATAAGTCGCGAAAAGAATATTGATAAGGATATTCTTGTCGATACTCTTGAACAGGCGATCCTCTCAGCCGCAAAGCGCGTCTATGGAAATGACAGGACTCTTGAAGCAAGATACAACAAAGAAACCGGAGCTGTAGAACTCTTTTTGATTTTAACAGTTACTGGTGAATCAAGTATTCCCGGTATTTCTTGCAATATTGAGGAAGCACGTAATCATGGACTGGAAGCTGAAATTGGCGACGAGATCCTCTTTCAGATTTATTATCATCCTGATGATGAAGATAAAGCTGTTGAGCAGGAAGAAATGTATGGAGATATTCTCAATCTTGAAAAATATCGAAAAACCTTTGGACGCATTGCGGCTCAGGCTGCAAAACAGGTAATTGTCAAAAGGGTAAAACAGGCTGAAAGAGAGACTATCTATCGTGAATTTAAAACCAGAATTGGTGATATTATCAATGGTTATGTCCGGCGTTTTGAAAAAGGCAATATAATTATCGATATTGGGAGAACAGAAGCAATTTTGCCTCACAAGGAACAGGTCGCCAGTGAGTCTTATCGCCCTGGAGACAGGATAACAGCTTTTGTTAAAGATGTTGTTCATAATACAAGAGGTCCTCAGATCATTTTTTCCAGAAGAGAAGAAGGATTGGTCAAAAGATTATTTGAATTGGAGGTTCCGGAAATTTTGCAAAATATAGTAAGTATTGAAGCAACTGCCAGAGAACCGGGTTCCCGCACAAAAATAGCAGTTTCCTCCAGTGATCGAGATGTCGATCCGGTAGGTGCCTGTGTAGGTTTAAAGGGACAGCGGGTTCAAAGCATAAAAACCCAATTGAAGGGTGAAAAACTCGATATTATTCCCTACAGTCCCGATCCTGCAAAATTTGTCTGTAACGCCATCGCTCCTTCGGAAGTTTCCAAAGTCATTGTAGATGCTACCACTCATACCATGGAATTGATTATTCCCGACGATCAACTTTCTCTGGCCATAGGCAAGAGAGGTCAGAACGTAAGGCTTGCATCCCAGTTGACAGGATGGAAAATAGATATCTATTCTGAAAGCAAAGTTCTTGAAATGGAATATCAGGTCAAAAGTTCCATTGCTTCCATTGAAGGTGTAAGTGAAGAACTGGCAGAAACCATGTTTAAACTCGGTTGGCGTTCCCTTGAAGAAATAGCCAATGCTAATCCTGAAGAACTGGCTAGAATTCCCGGACTGGGAGGTACAGAGATAGCCACCAAAATATCCACCGGAGCCAGATATTTGCTTGAACAGCAGGATGTGGCCGGAGATATGATGAGTGAAGATGAGAAACTTCAGGAAGTACAGGGAATTGACGAAGATATTCTTGTTTTACTCAAAGATGCCGGCTTCAATACAGTTGAATCTCTGTATGAAACCGAACCCGAACTTCTGGCTGAAACAACCGGAATGGATCTTGAGCATTGCAAGACCATTCATTATTATGCCGGCAAAATTCTTGGGCATGAGGACGAAGAGGTTGATATAGACGATGATTTCAGTGCTCTTGATGATGATGACGGTTTCTAGTTTTCAGTTTTTTTATCAAACAGAGAATTAATCTCTTTTCCTGATTGTAATCAAGTCTCCCAGCGGTTATGTTTTATGGACCTCCGGGGACAGATTGACAGTCCTGGTATTTTCCGCAGCAATTCGGAAGCAATTTGGAATTAAACATTTTTTAATTTCAGCTCATCACTATGGAGATGAATATGAGCAGTACTATTCGAGTTCAGCAATTAGCTCGTAAATATAAGTTAAGTATAGAAGAAACTATTGAAAAGCTGGAACAACTTGGTATTTCAGTAAACAACAAGTATAGTTCCATCAGTAAAGCTGATGAAGCACGCTTTTCTGAAAAACAAAAGCGTCTGCGCCGCAAACAATTGCGTGAAACGCGTAAAAGTGGAGGAGCAGCTGTTATCAGAAGAAAAGGACCTAAAGCCAAGGTAAGGAAAACCACCAAACCCAAAACAGACAGTACTGAAAAAGCAGAGGTGGTCAAAAAAGCGGCTGTTCGCAAACAGAGGAAAAAAGCTGCAGACAAAACTGAGGAAAGTGGTTCTAAAACCAAGAAAGCTGTCAAGGCAACTGTTCCTTCAAGTTCTGCTGCCAAGCCAAAAGCGAAATCTGCCAAAACCAAAGCCAAAAAAACAGTCGCCAAAACCAAGGAGACTAAAGCTGAATCAAAATCTGCCCCTAAAAAGAAAAAAGCGAAATCTGTCAAAACCAAGGCTAAAAAGACAGCCGCCAAAAAGACAGCCACTACCTCGAAGAAAGCAGTCAAAGAAACTGCTAAAACAACCGAACCTGTAAAAGCTGCAGAAGAACTCAAAAAGAAGAAAACCAAAACTGCAACTAAAACCAAAAAAGCTTCAACCAAAAAGAAAAAGGTTGAACCAGCTGCCAAAGCAGACAAAACTGAGAAGAAAACCCCTGAGAAGAAAACCCCTAAAAAGAAAACAGTTGCCAAAACAGCCAAAGGTGCATCTTCCAAAAATAAAACTTCTGAAAGCAAAGAAAAGAAAAATGCCAAGGTTGCAACAGATAAAAACAAGGTGGCAGAGAAAAATCAGGAAAAATCAACTGAATCCAAAAATAAAAAGGAAAGTGACGAAAAATATTTTGCTTCCGGGCAAAGGCTTAATCGTGCACCTCTTCTGTCCAAACCGGAAGCTTCAGCCTCTCCGCGCAACAAGTCTACAATCAAAAATCCTCTTCGAAAAAGCAAGAAAGCCAAAAAAGATCTGGGACCAACCGGAAGATTTATTGTTCTCCCAGGTAATCAATCCAAATCAAAAAAAGCAACCAGAGGTTCCAGAAGATCCAAGTCCAAGGCGAGAAAAAAAGATTTCCGCAAGGGGAATGCTCACAAACAACATTTCCAATCTTATAAAGAACAGAAAAAAGAAGAGGAATTGTTGCGCAAGGCAAAAAGGAATAAAAAGAAAACCAAAAACAAGCCCACTTTGCCTCCGGTAGGACAACGTAAAATTAAGGTTGACGAGTTTATTTCAGTTTCAGAATTAGCCAAAAAAATGAAACTAAAAGTTGGTATGGTAATCAAAAAACTTCTCAGCCTCGGCCAGATGGTGAATATCAACTCAACCCTTGATGTTGACACAGCTGAAATTGTTGCCTCCGAGTGGGGATTTGAAATTGAAAATATCACTTTTGAAGAGGAACAATTCTTCCAGGAAGAAGAAGAAATAGATGAGGAAAAACTGGAAAAAAGATTACCTGTTGTAACTATTATGGGTCATGTTGATCATGGTAAAACCTCATTATTGGATATTTTCCGTAAAAGTGACATTGCATCCAGTGAATCAGGTGGTATTACCCAACATATTGGGGCTTACAGGGTAAAAACTGAAACTGGAGAAATTGTTTTTATTGATACGCCCGGTCATGAAGCATTTTCTTCAATGCGGGCCCGCGGAGCAGTTGTCACAGATATTGTTGTTCTGGTAGTTGCTGCTGATGATGGAGTTATGCCTCAGACAATCGAGGCCATCAATCATTGTCGAGAAGCCGATGTTCCTATTATTATAGCTATTACCAAGGTAGACAAAGAAAATGCCAATACTCAGATGGTCAAAGAGAAACTTACTGCTCAGAATCTGGTTCCGGAAGACTGGGGTGGTGAAACCGTCGTAGTTGAAACCAGTGCAGTTACCAAAGAGGGTATTGATGATCTCCTTGAAATGATCAACCTTGAAGCTGAACTCCTGGATCTCAAAGCCGATCCTGAAGATCCGGCCAAAGGAATTGTTCTTGAGGGCGAATTGGATAAAGCAACCGGTGCCACTGTAACTGTTCTTATCCAGAATGGTCGCTTGAAAATTGGTGATTATGTAATCTCGGGTATCTGTGGAGGCAATGTCAGATCCATGCGAGATGATCGAGGCAGACAAATTGAAGAAGCAGGACCTTCTTCTCCTGTTGAAGTAACCGGTTTAAACGGTGTTCCCAGTCCTGGAGATGATTTCCGAGTACTTGCCGATGAGAAAAAAGCCAAACAGATTCTTGAAAAAAGAAATGAACAGGCCAAAGAAAAAGAGCTGGCCAGAAAATCCCAAGCCAAAGGGATGGAAGCAATCCGCCTTGCCATAGCCAAAGGGGAGCAGGAACAATTGAACATAATCCTGAAAACTGATGTTCAGGGAACTATGGAAGCCATCAAGGACACCATGGTTAACCAGTCCAGCCAAAGGGTCAAAGTCAATGTAGTTCATGCCGGAGTCGGAGGAATTACTCAGACCGATGTAAACCTGGCCATAACTTCCGGTTCGGTAATCCTTGGGTTCAGAGTAAGACCGGCATCCAATGCTCGTCATATGGCTGAAAAAGAAGGAGTTGAGATCAAGCAGTACAATGTTATTTACGATATGATCGAAGATGTGAGAGATTTGATGAGAGGCTTGCTGCCCAAACAAAAGAAAGAAAAACAACAAGGCAAAGCCGAAGTCAGACAAACCTTCCACATTCCCAAGGTTGGAACCATTGCCGGTTGTTATGTTCTCGAGGGTAAAGTTACCCGAAACAGCCATCTCAGATTGTATCGCGATGATGTTCAAATCCATGAAGGCAAAATATCATCATTGAGAAGAATCAAAGATGATGTCAAACAAGTACAGCAAGGCTATGAGTGCGGTATCGGATTTGCAAATTATAATGACATTAAAGTGGGTGACCAGCTCGAAATCTATGACCTTGAAGAATATACCCCCGAGCTTGAGTTTGGTAAATAGTTCCCATCCATTTTTGGGATGGGAACTATTTACAGATTCTTGATAAAACACCGATTTCTGCAGTGAAATCCTGCAAGCAGCCAGCCTCTGACTGTCCGGTTCATAATAAAAAAAAACAGATGGTTTTAATATCGATTTTACATCAGAGGAGGTATTCAAACCACCAGGAGAAAAATTATCATATGAGTAATGCAACTGTTTTTCATCTCGATAAAGAACATCCAAACCTTAAAAAAATAAAAAGAGTCAATAAGTGCTTGAAAGACGGAGGGGTTGTAATTTATCCCACTGATACAGTCTACGCTATGGGTTGCAGTATCCATCAAATTAAGGCAATTGATCGCCTCTACCGCATAAAAGGACTGGATAAAGATCACCTGATGAGTTTGATCTGTGAGGATTTAAGTCAGGCTTCAAATTATGTCAATTTTGACAACAGAGCTTTTTCAAGCATCAAGCGATTGGTTCCCGGCCCCTTTACTCTTATTCTCGAAGCCAACAGAGATGTACCAAAAAAATATATGGGTAAAAGAACTACAGTGGGGATCAGAATCCCCAAAGCCGAGGTTGTAAATCATCTTGTTGCAAAATTGGGCAAGCCATTGGTCACAACCAGTGTGGTGGACGATGAAGGAAATCCAATGCTTGATCCTGAAAAAATTTTTGAAAAATATGGACATGCGGTGGATTATTTATTGAATCAGGGTACTATGTATAGTGAGCAGTCTACAGTTTTACAATATGAAGAAAATGCTTGGCGTTTGCTCAGGCAAGGTAAAGGAATTCTGCCCTGAAATGGTAAAACAATACACACTTCCCCCGGATTTTAAAATTAAGACTCTTCTAATCCGCAATGAACCTCAAATAAAAGTAATCGGCGAACTGGCAGAAGAAGCTTTTATCCGCTTTGGTCACTACAGAAATTTTATTTCAGATCTGGTATGGAAAGATAATGTTATCACAGCCATAATAGTCAACAGGAGGGATGAACTGGATATTATCGGATTTTTGGTTCTAGGCTTCTTTTATGAAAATCCAGATAAGGTTTACAAAGGGCTTTATGCTGATATCCTGGCCATTGCTATTGATGAGAGTTATCGCAATCGCGGTCTCGGAAATGAATTGTTGAAATGGTGCATGGAACTTATCGAACACGTTAGTCTTGCCGGCGACAAAGTAAACCGTATCAAGCTTACAGTAGCCCCTGACAATCAGAATGCCGTGGCATTATTCAAAAAATTCGATTTTGAATTTGAACATGAAGAAATTGGTGAGTATGCCACTGGAGTTGAAGCCAAATACATGTTCAAAGAGTTCAATAGTATAACTTGAACCCTGTTGACACCAATAATCCACGTAAAGGGGGTTAACCCCAGCGGATCAGCCTGGTTTCGTGAATGTGGGAAAGTTGAGGATGATAGGGGATGATTCTTATGGCATAGCCGTGGGAGCCGCTGTTTTCGCAGGTAATTTGAGTTTTATAGATATAATTGTTGTTGTCATCCTGAGAAGATACTTTGGCAAGTTCTTTGATAGTAGGTGACAATAATTCTTCCTCCTGATTTATATTTCCATAAAGCAATTGAATTTTAACATCTTCAGGATCAAGTGAACCCAATGAAATTTTAACTTCTACTTCCAATTTGTTGCCGACGATGAGTTCGGGGCCGTCTATTTCGCTTTTGACGTCAACCACATTTACATTTTTCCAAGCTTCTTTTACTTTATTTTTCCAAGTGGTGAGTTCACGGGCAGTTTTAAAACTGTTTTCCTTGAAGGTTTTCCAGCGTCGATGGGAAGGAAGATAGAATTTTTGAGCATAGTCGTTGACCATGCGATTGGTGTTAAAAAATGGAGCTATGTTTTTGAAGGTTTCTTTCATCATAAAAGTCCATTTGCGGGGAATACCATCTTTGCCTCTTTCGTAGAAAGCAGGAATAATTTCTTTTTCCAGAACACTATATAATTCTCTTGATTCTACTTCATCCTGGTATTCGAGATCGGTGTATTCTTCACCATGGCCGATGGCCCAACCGACATCCGGTGTGTAACCTTCTACCCACCAGCCATCCAGAATGGATAAATTAAGTCCTCCATTTGCCGATGCTTTCATACCTGAAGTGCCACTTGCTTCAAGGGGTCTTCTGGGATTGTTGAGCCAGACATCCACTCCCTGAAGCATATATCTGGCGACATTGAGATCATAATTTTCTATGAAAACAACTCGACGGAGAAAATTTTCATTTTTGATGTGATGGACAATTTCTCTGATCAGGCCCTTGCCCTGATTATCCTGAGGATGAGCTTTACCTGCAAAGATCAATTGAAAGGGGCGTTTTTGATCTGTCATGAGACCTATCAGACGATCTATGTTTTTGAAAAGAAGAGTTGCCCTTTTGTAGGTGGCAAAGCGTCTTGCAAAGCCGATAGTCAGGATGTCGGGATGAAGAAGTTCTTCAGATCTTTGAATTTCATTTTTACTAACTCCTCTTTCCATGAGATTGTTTTTTCTACGTTTGCGGATAAAAGAAACCAGTCGCTCTCTTCTTCTTTCGTGGGTTCTCCAAAGTTCAGCATCGGGAATTTGATCGATTTGACTCCAGGTTTCCTTGTTTTCCGGATAATTTTGCCACTTGGGACCGAGATAACGATCAAAAAGACTGGCCAATTCATGTGATACCCATGATTTATTGTGGATCCCATTGGTTACATGCTGGATGGGTACTTCATCCTGAGGGATGTTTTTCCAGATATTTTTCCACATATCCCTGGAAACTTTTCCATGAAGTTTGCTTACCCCGTTGTAGTGATCAGACAATTTGATAGCCAAAACCGCCAAAGAGAAAGGCTCGGTGTTGTTTTTGGGGTTTTCTCTTCCCAATTGCAGAAATTCTTCTCGGCTAAGTCCTGTTTTTTCGCGATATTTCCAGAAATATTTGTCCATCAGAGCCGGGGGAAATTTATCGATTCCCGCGGGAACCGGAGTATGGGTGGTAAAAACATTGCAACAGGAACAGGCTTCTTTGGCTTCTTGAAAATTAAGACCGTGTTCCTGCATGAGGATTTTAATTCTTTTCAGGCCGAGAAATGCACTGTGTCCTTCGTTCATATGATAGACAGTAGGGGTGATACCCAGCTTGGCAAAGGCATTAATGCCTCCCATGCCGAGAACATATTCCTGTTTGAGTCTCATTTCAAGATAGCCACCATAAAGTTGCGCTGTAATTTCTCTGTTGTCTATTGAATTTTTTTCGATATTGGTATCAAGAAGAAAAAGATTTGTTTTTCCCACTTTAATCAGCCAGATGCGGGCATGGATGATTTCAGTAGGCATTTCTACTTCAATTTCAAGATGCTCTCCATTTTTATCAAGAACCGGATTAATGCACATATTATGGAAATCGTTTTCCGGATAAGTTTCCTGTTGCCAGCCGTCAGGATTGAGATATTGGTTAAAATAGCCTTCTCTGTATAAAAGACCCATTCCTACCAACGGGATTCCTAGATCAGAACTGGATTTCAAATGTTCTCCCGAGAGAACTCCCAAACCGCCTGAATAGATGGGCAAACATTCATGGAGACCGTATTCCAGGGAGAAATAAGCAATGGACAATTCCTTATCTGTTTCTTCCAAAGGGAATTTTCGATCAGATTCCATTGCTTTGTCAAATTTGGTCAAAACTTTGCTCAAACTGTGAAGGTAGGCATCATCCTCCGAAAGCAACTGCAATCTTTGTTGACTGACTTTGCCCAACAATTCAACAGGATTGTGTCCGACTTTTTCCCAGAGTTTACTGTCCATTCGCAAGAACAGTTCAATGGCATCATAATTCCAGCACCACCAAAGGTTAGAGGCGATTTCTTTCAATCTTTTCAATTTAGGGGGAAGGGAAGGGGTCACATTAAATTTGTATATAGTTTTCATTTTGTACTCCATCAGGATAGCTGTCTCAAGAACATTTTAGTGTTCTCGGGGAAGAGCCAATTTACATCTGTGTTTAAATTTTGAGATGAAAACCAGTTAAGTTTTGTCGGTTGGTTTTTATCCAGATCATTGTGAAAAAAGAAAAGAAACAGAACAATCATGGATTTGATTCTTCGATCTTAATTCTTGATTTTCGGTATCATTTTATGGGAATTATGTAAAGAAGCCAGCAAAGAAATATTTTCCTCACTTGCTGGACAAAGTTGGATTATGGAATTGAAATTTTATGGGAGTTTATAGTTCAGTTGTGACTTTTCTGATCAGTTTTTGAAAATTATCAGCGATTTTATCGGCTGTTTCTTTGACTTCAGCATGGTTCAGGGGATTGTCGGAAATTCCGGCTGCATAGTTGGAAATGCAACTTATGCCGATTATTTTGATTCCCATGTGGTTAAGGGCTATTGCTTCCGGGACGGTTGACATGCCAACCATATCGGCACCTATGGTTTTGAGCATCTTGATTTCAGCCGGAGTTTCATAAGAAGGACCGCTCAGAGCGGCATAAACACCTTTTTTGATATCAAGTCCCAGGGATTTGCCGGATTTTACAACAAGTTCGATACCTTTTTTAAAATAAACATTGCTCATGTCAGGAAAGCGAGGGCCAAGTTCATCTGGATTTTTGCCCATCAGGGGATTTTTGCCCATGAGATTGATGTGATCAGTAAGACAACAGAGATCTCCCGGAACAAAGTTGTGATTGATACCTCCGGCGGCATTGGTTATGATGACTGTTTTGCATCCGAATTTTCCAAGGGTGCGGGCAGGGTAGATTATTTTGTGAATATCATGGCCTTCATAAAAATGAATTCTGCCCTGCATTACAGCAACTTTTCTGTTATCAATTTCACCAAAAACCAGATTGCCGGCATGGCCTGATACGCTGGATACGGCAAAACCGGGTATTTCCTCGTAGGGTATAACCTGTTTGTTTTTAAGGTTGTTGGCAAATTCTCCCAGACCGGAACCAAGAATCAAGCCGATTTCAGGCTGAAAATCATTGGATTTGTTGTTTAGAAAATCAATAGTTTTGTTAAGTGATTGAGTAATATTTTGCATATATTCTCCCGATTTATTGGATTACTTTATAGATAAGAGGTTTTGTTTCAGATTTGTTACCAATTTTATAGGCATTTTTTATTCTGGCAACTGCAGTTTCAAGATCTTTATCCCGATTATAGTTGAGAATTACGAGGGTGTCTCCTTTTTCAACTTTGTCTCCGGATTTTTTGAGAATTTCCATACCGACTCCAGGATCGATATTATCACTTACTTTTTTGCGTCCGGCACCCAGCAATACACCTGCCATTCCAATTTCGGTGGAATTGATTTCCCGGATCCAACCAGTTTCGGAGGATTTGATTTCGATGCTGTGTTTGGTTCCCGGCATTCTGGAATAATCTTCCAGTACTTTGGGATCACCATCTTGTTTTATAATTATTTCTTCAAATTTTTCCAGGGCTTTTCCATTATTAATTGCTTCCTGAGCCAGTTTGCGGCCTGCTTCCAGTGAGTTGACCCTGGAACCGAGTTGCAACATCTGGGCGGCCAGGGTCAGAGTAATTTCTTTGATATCATCGGGCCCCTTGCCCTTGAGAATTTCGATGGATTCTATGATTTCACAACTGTTGCCTACAGCTTTGCCCAGAGGATCATCCATCCTGGTAAGGAAAGCAGCTGTGCTTTTACCGGCTTTTTTTCCAATTCCCACCAAGGTTTCCGCCAGTTGAGATGCTTTTTCCAGGGTAGTCATGAAAGCTCCGGTGCCGACTTTTACATCCAGGACCAGGCCGTCAATTCCTTCGGCCAATTTTTTGCTCATGATAGATGACGCAATCAGAGGGATTGATGGAACCGTTCCTGTGGCATCTCTGAGAGCATAGATTTTTTTGTCAGCCGGAGCGAGATCTTTGGTTTGTCCGATGAGGCAGACTCCAATTTCACCTACAAGTTGTTTGAATTTGGAAATAGGCAGGTTGACATTGAATCCTGGTATGGATTCGAGTTTGTCAAGGGTGCCGCCTGTATGTCCGAGACCTCTTCCCGAAACCATGGGAACGCTGACTCCGCAAGAAGCGACGATGGGGGCAAGAGGAATGCTGATTTTGTCACCGACACCACCGGTTGAATGTTTATCGATTTTAGCTCCCTGGATATTGGACAAATCGACAACTGTTCCGCTGTGCAGCATTTCATCAGTAAGAGCAGCAAGTTCATCAAGATTCAGATCATTGAGAAAAATGGCCATCAGCAGGGCAGCAGCTTGATAATCAGGGATATCGCCATTTGAATACCCTTTGATAAACCAGGAAATTTCTTCTTTGGCTAGTTCTTTATTGTCTCTTTTTTTGGTGATAATGTCTTGAATAAGCATTGATCTTCTCCATTGGTTTTGAGTAAGAGCCGGATATAAATCCAGCAATTGTTCTGGAAGATATGAACAACTTAAAAAAGTTGGGGTTCCTGTTCATTTGACGAAGATCTCAATTTGCCTGAATATTGCAGTTTAAAGATCTTCTACAGAGCAAAACTACATATTACATGATTTATAAATTTTACAAAATATTAATTTGTTATTTTCCCAGAATGGTTTTTTACTTGAATAAGAAGTTTGCTTCCTTGGATTTAAAGTGTAAATTTTTTGGAGATCTGAACTTAAACACTGTAAAAACTCCAATTTCACTAGGAATGCCTTTTTTACCGGGATAATTTATTCTGTAAAAAACAAAGTTTGACGATGTCGCTTGATTTAGTTATAAATTAGTTCTATCAAGAATTAATTGACTTGTGATAATTTTCTGGTGGAAAAGCAAAATTTATGCTCAGTGTATGTATTTAAATTGCGAAATACATTTTTCGACCAGGCAGTTTATGCCAATTTATGATCAGGTAAAGATCTTATTTTCATAATTTTTATAATAGATGCCATCAAATGTGTCACCAGTTGTAATTTTTCAAACCCGGGGAATTTCCCAGGTGAGCATAAATTTACAATGTTCTGGTTGCAAAGATGAGAACTAATTTCTGCTCGGATGGCAACTGAATTATCCCGTACTGATAAAATACTTCGGGAAAACTTTATTCAGGGTCTGTTTTTTTTGCCAAAAGAAATTATATTATTCCAGGCACCAATTTTTTCAATTAACTAGTTCCCATCCCAGAAGTGGTGTTTTTGGCTGGGGAAGAAATTGGATTGAGATGCGCGGAATAACTTCGCAGATATAGCCACTACT
>JAWLEA010000064.1:0-17030 GCA_041686345.1 Polyangia bacterium
GGCAGTATCTTCACCCAATTTGGAAGACAAATTCATTTCATCACCATAAACACCTTCGTTGAGAGAGCGGAGAAGTGTTCCCCAGCCCACACCTGCACACACTCCAAAATTATCGTTTTTATCAAAAAGTTGTTGTTGGTTTTTATCATAAAAATGATGTAATTTGAAAATTGCCTGTACCGCCATATCCACAGATGGAAATTCGGCAAAAATATTATCGGCAAAATAGCGATAATCAATCACTTGATGTTCTTCAAATATTTCCGAACTCACCTGTCTCAACTTGGCAATCAGAGAGAGGAATTTGGAAATTCCATATTTTTGTGTAACTCTGGTAAAGCCTGTTGAATCAATAACTACAGGAGCACATTCTTCTCCAAACTCAGAAAAAAGTCTGGCATTTAATCTTTCAGAATCCAGCCCCTCTTTTTCCATTTCGATTAATCTGTCAAATAAACCTTTTGTTTTTTTAGACATATTTTCTCCATTTCTTTAAGAATTTAAAGTCTAAGTCATAATAATCTTTTTTGTATTTTTTACAATTATTCGATCCTGGGATTATTTGCAAAAAACAAATATGCAGGATAGTATAACTTAATGGTTGGATAAAAATCCAACTTCAGCCCCAGTCAAAAACCCCAATTCTGGAAATTAAGGAGTATAAATGAAAAATGAAATAATTTATCTGGTACCGGGCTTTTTTGGTTTCACAAATTTGGGTTCTCTGAATTATTTCAGAGGAGTAAAAGATCTTCTACAAGATTCTTTGAAAAAAAAAGATTCTGAATTCAAAATTGTTGAATGTTCTACCCAGCCCACCGGTTCCATTACCAAAAGAGCAGTTATTTTGCTGGAACAGGTTATTCAGAGCGGAGGCATGGATGCAGATTCACTGCATTTTGTCGGTCACAGTACCGGCGGTCTGGATGTTCGTCTGCTCCTCACTCCTTATGTAAAACTTTCTCCCTACGATTATGAAAAAACAATCGGCAACAAAACAAAAACGGCTACTTTCATTTCAACTCCTCACTACGGAACTCCACTGGCAAACTATTTTACCACAATCCAGGGTAAACATCTCTTGCAGATTCTATCCCTGCTTGCCACCAAATCCGGAGGTAAACACCTGGTCTTCATGGCAGCCAAAATCTTGAGCATGGTGGCAAAACTTGATGACTGGACCGGCAGACGAGAAACTTTTCTTGACGAATTATCCAACAAACTGCTCAATAAAATGTCCCTGAAAAAAAATGATCCACTCTTTGGTTTTTTAGAAGAAATCGCCTCGGATCAGGGTGCCATAATTCAATTGACGCCGGAAGGGATGAACCTGTTTAATGCTGCAGTTTCAATGAAACCAGAAATATCCTACAATTCAATAATCACAGCTACCTCAGCTCCCTCAATCACTGATATGATAAAAAACCTGCAAGATACTCAAAGTGCGGTTACCGGTTCCTTGTTTCTCTGGCTGCAATTACTGGCAGGAAGAGAACATCGCCATTATCCCTATCCTTACCCCGACGAAGAGAGAATGAAACAAATCAACAAAGAACATAACTTTATTTTCAATAAAAGAGCAAACGACGGCATTGTCCCGGCTTTGAGCCAAATCTATGGAGAAAAAATCTTTGCAGTGAAAAGCGATCATCTGGATGTGGTGGGGCAATTCCAAGACGCCCAAGGAAACAAACACTCCGACTGGCTTCCCTCGGGAAGCGGTTTCGACAAAACCAGATTCATCGAAACCTGGCAACAAGTAGCATCATTTATTCTCCAAAAAACGTAGTTTAAGACAAATTTACTGACTGAGCAAATTACCCTGGGAGTCCATGATGGTGGCTGCTTGCTTTAATTGTTTTTCGGTTGGTTGGGGTTTTGGGAATAGATTAGATTTTTGCCAGCTTTATGAGCAGACGGCTTATGTATCTGCTTATTTTGACTAATTTTTTGAATTTTATTTTGGCAACTGTATCCCGGGGAGTGTGGTATTGACGATGCAAACCAGTTGTGAAGAAAAGGGTTTTAACCCCGGCTCGGGAAAAGGGAAGGGAATCGTAATACAGATTATCAGGACCAAATTTTCGCAATAAACTTTCTGAGATCGAAATCAACTGCAGTTTTTCTTTTTTTGCCAAGTTGAACAGCAACTTTTCAAGATGGTGTTCAACCCCTGAACTCAATACTCCAAGCCCATTGGGAAGTTTATCTTCCATGGAAATTTCCATAAAATTGCGTCCCACCATATCGAGATTTATCATGTAATCTATCTTGTTCAGGGGCACAGTTTTTGTTTTCACAAAATGCCGTGAACCTCTCATAAATTTTTCTTCGCCGCCAAAGGCGATAAAAAGCAGATTGTGTTTATATTTTTGCTTGCCTAATATATGGGCAGTTTCCAACAAAACACTTACCCCGGAACCGTTGTCATCAGCTCCTGGATAAACTTTGCCATCAATAGTTCCAAAATGGTCATAATGAGCTCCCAGAATAATATAACTGTTACTTGTTCCTTTGATTACCCCAATGACGTTTTGCTCTGTTTTGCCTTTCACTGAAAATTTTTGTAACCAGCTTTGTTTGAGTGGTTTCAACCCTGCAGTAATAAAAGATTTCTTAATTAAAATGGCGGTTTTTGTGCTTTGCGGAGTAAAAGCGCCCCGTCCTTCAAATTGAGGGGAAGCAAGTTTATGCAACAGATCTTTAATCCTGGAAAGATTTGCCTTGGCAAGCAGTTTCTTTTGACTTAAATCTTCAGTCTCACCGTCAGATTTTTGTTTGCACCCCCCACAGGAAATTAACAAAAATAATAGAAAAATAGAAAAAAAACGCATTGGGACAGCTTATAATTTCCAGTTGATGATTACTGAGTATAATGATTTTTGAAACGGGAATTATCAGGAACTACTCACTGGGAAGACTTCTTTTGAGCTTTGCTATTAAAGAGTTGAGATGATTGGACTTGGTGAGAAATCTGATTCCAACTCCAACTTTGGGTACACTGTGGACCACTTCTCCCTTGAAGGTGACGAATCGTTCGTCCACAGTAGGTAAAGTAACTGATAACAACATTGAATTGGGAAGATCTTTAGTAAAAGAGGTGTAGACAAAAATACCACCAAGACTAATATCTTTTGATTTGACCTTGATAGGGTGAACCCACATGTTGTGATATAAAGTTATCTCTAATTCAACTGAGAGCCTGGTAAACTCTCTTTGTTCTTCATAATTCATATTTGTCACCATAATATGTCTGCCAAGTTAATCCGCACATTTGAGGCAAACTTCTCATCCAGCCAAAACCCTTTCTGTGATGGAAACTACTTCAGGGTAAAAACACATCTGAATCCAATATGAGGTTCGGCTTTTTGAGGAGAAAACCCCACTCTGAAAGTAGATTTTATTCCACCTGTATTCCAAGCTCCCCCTCTTAAACTTTTTAAACTTCCATCAGTCGACCCTTGGGGATTGTGAACAACTTGACCGGCTAATTTTTGATAATAATCTTCTTTGTAATTGTCTTTGGTCCATTCCCAGACATTTCCGGCCAAATCATGAACACCAAAAGGAGATTTGCCTTGTGGTTTGCTGCCGACTTTCCAAGTATGTCCTTTGCCACATCCGGGCTTGTCACCAGAATAGATTACTGCCTTAGAACAATCAGCCTCTTGGGAACCCCAGGGATAAAAATAATTGCTTTTCTTGCCTCTGGCTGCATATTCCCATTGAGCTTCAGTTGGCAATTCTTTTCCGGCAAAGTTGCAAAAATCAGTTGCTTGTTTCCAAGTTACACAATTTACCGGATGGTCTTCAAATCCATCTCTGCCATAGTTGCAATTATTTTTTGCCTTGAACCGGATTGGAACAGAGCATTTTTTGGCCTGCACACATTTGGCAAATTTATTGACGGTAACTTCATATTTGTCTACAGCAAACGCTGAAAGACAAACCATATGAGCCGGTTTTTCAGCAGTACTGCCATCTTTGTTTCCCATGAAAAAGCAATTGTTGTTTCCGGAAATTTGAATAAAATCTCCAAATTTACGTTTTTTAACGAGTGCTGTTGCCAAGTTGGAGCTACTGTTTTTGGCATCAACCCCACTGTCTTTATTCTCTTTGTCTTTTTGGGGAGTTTCTTTTTTATCGGCTTTTGATTTGGTGGGATTTTTCTGTTTTTTTTGCAAGTGAGCTGTTTTACCAACAACTTTATCGGCTTTTTTTAATTTTTTGACAGTTGCAGATTTGTCAGTGCCGGAAGATTTCATGTAAAAATAAACAATCAAGGCTGAAAAAAGCATGAGCAATACTACTAAAAATATTGCCCGGCCTTTTTTGAATGCCTTTGTCTGAAAAATAGAGGAATTGTCTGTATTGAAAACTTGGTTGTCTGAATTATTGTTCTGGGATTGATCTGAAAGCTTTTCGGCAGAATTGAGACTTGAGTCTTCGGAAGGAAGCGTTTTTTCTGTTTCAATGCTGCTGGTTCCCGTTTGGGAAGTTGAACAATCCTCTACTTTGATTGGAATTCCTTTGATGGCTGGATTATATTTGTCGATTACCTGGTGAAAACGATTATAAAACTCAGTTCCTCCGGCAGGCCGGAATTTTTGATCTTTGGCAAGGCAATCGGAAAAAATATCCTGGAATTCATCGGGCAGACCTTTGACAACTTCGTCAATGGGAGTTGGAGTTTCGATGAGTATTTTAACCAGAAGGCTGGCCACTGAACTGCTGGTTATGGGTAAATAACCGGTAAGCATCTGATAAGCGATCACTCCTAAGGAATAAATATCGGTGCGGGGTGTTATTTGTTCATTTTCACCCTTAGCCTGCTCCGGAGCCATGTATGCAGGTGTGCCGATAACTTGTCCGGTTTTTGTTCGCAGGGAAGTAGCTTCACTTGATTCCTGCAATTTGGCAATTCCAAAATCAAGAATTTTAACCAGAGGTTCTCCTTCACCTTTAACCACGAGAATATTGGCCGGTTTTAAATCGCGATGAATAATACCGTTTTTATGGGCTGCTTCCAGCGCCGAAGCAATTTGCCTGATAATTGCATCAAAAAGACCGAGACTCATGGGACCGTCTTCTTTGATAATTCGGGAAAGCTCCCGCCCTTTTATATACTCCATTATGTAGTAAAAACGATCATCGTCGAGACTGCCAAAATCAAAAACCTGAATCAGATTGGGATGGTTAATCTTATTGACAGCTTTGGCCTCGGAAACAAAACGATGAACTACGACTTCATCACTGGAAAAATCTTTGTTCAGTACTTTAAGAGCTATTTCCCTGTCTATAGTTGGATGTTTTCCCAAAAAAACCCGACCGAAAGCCCCCTGCCCCAAAGGTTTATTGATGTGGTAATTACCGATTTTTGTATCCAATACAGGATCTTGGTGGATTGAACTCATGTAAAACAAGGACCTCTATAAAATACTGCAAGCTGCGGCACAAAATGCCAAAGCAGCAAAATGGGCAAAATAATTGAAAAATTTGCTTATAATACAATAGCCTGAAAACTTGAAACCCTTAAAACTTATACTCTGGAACCAATCCTAAACAATTATTTAAAAATGCACAAACAAAAATAAATTCAACCAGGATGAAACCAGGAAAAATTTCTCTTCAAAATTTGCGAAATCTACTCCCGTTTAGTTTTCATCCCAAAAATAGATGTCATCGTCTGGCGACGGAATTTTACCTCATCAGTTTTGTCGTAACTTCTTGAAATAGTAGTTGCTATATCTGCGAAACTACTCCGCGCATCTGAGGCAAACTTCTTCCCCCAGCCAAAAACCCCACTTCTTCCCCCAGCCAAAAACTCCCCATTCTGGGATAGGAACTAAATATTAAGCTCAGGGTTGTCTATTTGAAATTGAAAATCCGACAATTACTCGTGGATCAATCAACCGGAGCAACTCCTGTGACCCAGCGACGATATGATACGAAAACCTCATTGATGGAGTTGGGTTCGAAGGCCTGACCATAAAAAATAACAGTATTATTGGTTGAATGGTAATCAAATCCATTCTGGCGGGAACGGGGCATGGGGTTATTTTCCAAAGCTACCGCAATGGAGGTCGAAATGGGGAAATGCTGCAAAATCATGGGGGAAGCTTTGGCGACGATGGAATCAAGAATCAGATCGAAAGTTACGTGGAAATCAGGAGCACAAACTGAACCTATCTGTCCACCTGTTGCCATAGCCAGCTCATAATAGCCAATTCCAGGCTGGGCAGCTGTACCACCAAGGTTTGGATCGATACAACTGGCAGGATAACCGATAATCGCATGAGCAACACCACCGGGGCCTTCATCTACATTTCGGGCATTCAAAGTATCTCTCAAGTAAGTGTAGGATCCCGAGGGCAAACTTTCGAGACAGGACAAAGTGGCCGGATCGTTATAACCGGTATCATTGCAATTTTGATCGTCAGCTTCCTGATCGTCTTCATCTGTTTCGAAAATAATAACCAAAACCGCGTCGGGGCGAATATCGTTGAAATGGCGCTGCACCGCTCTTTTGGCCTGCCTGAGACCATCTTCTTGAGAACCGTCTTCATCGAAAGCTCCGCTGGGATTGTAGGCACATTCGGCAAATTGAGTCTGCATGGTTGAATCGAGCCAATAATCATCAGATTGATTATCTCCTGTACAAAAACGTCCATCCGGTTCTGTACCGCCACCTCCACCAAAGGGATCATAATCAGTTTCCAAGGTCATGTCTATAACTCCCATGCGGAAATCAAGCCCCGCATTGAGGGCATTGTTGAAAAACTGAACCGTGTTGTCAGCTATTTTCTGGCGTTCATTACTGGTAGAGCCTGACTCATCAATCACCCAGATAATATCGGCTTTGAGACTGGGAATATAATAATAACCTTCACATTCATCTTCATAAGTAGCTGTAAATTCTGCCAAACCGCTACCATTGGAAAGATCGTCCAGAATAAAACCGGATTGATGGGCAGAATCGAGATAATTGTCTTTTAAGGCCACTCCCCCCATTACCAGGATGATATCTTCAGGATTGCTTTCATTGCCCGGTCGCTTTTCGATCATCATATTGAGAATAAAACTCGTGCCTGTAGTTCCGTAGGGAGTAGAAGGATTGGACATTTCAGCGGGAGAAAACCCCAGGATGGATGTACTGACCATATCTCGGACCTCGGCCACACTGAGTTCGGAAGTAGTATTGAGTTCAAGAACAATGTTAACAACAATTGGAAATTCATCATGACTTAATTTGGTGGTACCGGAAGAACGCAAAGATGAAGAATTTGAAATTGCTGTCATGATAGTGGTAGCTAAATCGTATACCTCTTCTTCCAGATTATTTTTCTGGGGAAAACGAGTAGCAACAAATCCTGCTGTCTCAGCATCAAGCCAATCCATATCTATGTTCATGACAGAAGAAACCGTATCGGGTGGAGAATCAAAGGATACATCCCAGACCGAGGCTTCCAGTTCGGTTGCTATTCTGTAGAGGTTCTGGTTCTGGGTAACAAATTGCACCGGTTTGCGACCAAAAGCATTGTCTTCGGTGCGACCAATACAAATAACTGAGCCCTCTTGATTATCAGGGATTCCATCACCATCAGTATCTGGATCCAGTGGGTCGGTTTCTCCCATACTGCAAATGTTATTGACAGTGAGGACACATTCACCATCGACACATTCTTGAGATTCGTGACATTCATTGCCGGCAGGACAAAATTCTACACATTCACCAATTTTGCCATCGCCATTGCGATCTTCATCGCCGTCAAAGAGGCCATCATTATCGGAATCTGTATCCAGATAATCAGGTATTCCATCACCATCAGTGTCTCTGGGATTTTCAGGATCCGAACCGGCTTCTATACTGTCGGTAATCCCGTCGTTATCGGAATCTCTGTCAAGATAATCAGGCATTCCGTCACCATCAGTATCCGGAGCATTATCACCACACCCCTCAACTCTGTTTGGAATACCATCTTGATCATCATCACCATCGGGATTTTCGCAATTGGTGTTGTTGTTGATGTTATTATTGTTGTTTGTATTATTGCTATTATTGGCAGAATCGCCTTCTGGGGAACAAGCCCAGGTGAATAATAAAGAAAAAACAACTAAAAATTTTGTGATATGGCTAAACATAATTTACTCCAAACTGTTCTGAAGAAATTGTACAGAGATACAACATTATATATTATTTTATGAGTTTTTCATCAAAATATTTAATTTGTTTTAATTTTTCAACTTTTTATTATCGATTACCAATCCTGTCCAAAATAAAAATCTGCCAAATTTTGTCAAAATTCAAAATTATCCCTTAATAATCAATTATAAGTTTTGACTTCAATTGATTTTAATATTAATTTATGGTGTACTGATTAATAATTTTTAAATTATAGATTCGTCGGAGTCATTATGCTCTTCAAATACATCAAATTTTTCTCAATTTCAGTTTTTATCCTCAAAATTGCCTCTCCCGCAGTGGCAAATGAAAGAACCCATGTTGCCGGTGCTCCCTATTACTGGGAAGAAAAAAAGGACAATGATTTTGGAGTAAAATTCAATTTCGGCTTCAATTATGAAAATTACTATTCTTCGATCAACCGGGAATATCAGGGTGATGACAGCCTTCGGGTGGTCAAGGATCTTGCTTATACAAAATCCACTTATTCTCTGGATCTGGGAGCCGAATTCGGTTTCAAAGGAATCGGATTCTTCTTGAATCTGCCTGTAATCCTCTCCAGCAGTTCTATTTTTAAATTCCAGGACGGCAGCAATTATCCGGAATATGCTGATCAACAGGCATGTCTTGACGAGCACGAATCCGACCCTTGGAAATGCCATCCCGACGGAGTCAATGCCAGCAATTCCCGAACTGTGGTAGAAAATCTCCACCAGGGACTTGGTTTTTCTGACAATCCAGCTCCAGGAGAAGCCGGTGCCCGCACTTTATTCCAGGGTCCCGATCGCAACGGTATCGACCAGCTCCACCTCGGATTTCGCGTTAATGTTCCTGTATTCAACAACTTCACCGACTCAACCAAGCCGTTTTGGGTAATTGCTCTAGATGTTGGGCTTCCCGTCGGTAAAGTAAAAGATTTCAAAAGAGCAAGTGATGGAGCTCCCCTGTGTTCAGGCGGCAGCAGATGTTCCGACCCTGATGATTTTACAGACGGAACCCCCAGACCCGAACTCAACAATGCAGTAGGTCGAGGCATTTACGATATAACAATTTCCAGCATCATGTCTTCACGCACTTCTATTTTCAGCAATTTCTTCAAATTGTATGCCACCCTGCCCTTTGCTTATTCCGATGATTCCTTGTACAGAAGCGACTACTATTTTTCAGAATGGGGAATGAAAAGCCCCAAGGCTCCCATCAAAGCCGGGGTTATTTTTGGTTCGGACTTCAATGTCTACAACAACCTCAAAAAGAAAATCAGGGTCAACTTTTTTCTCAAAGGTGTCTACAAAGCTGTATTTCAAGGTCAGGATTACAGCGAAGGCTACGAGCTCTTTGCCGGAAACCCCATGCTTAACCTCGGATGCAATTCCAACAACAGTCCTTATGAAAATTCACTCTGTTCCGATCCCGATATCCGTTCAAACATCAACTATTTTCCCGGTTTAACCACAGTAGAAAATTACTCGATCCTCGGAGCCCAACTTGGGGTAAATATGCGCATCAGCAGATATTTCTTTTTTCAGTTGGCTTACGGACTGCGCCACAACACCGAACATTTAATCACCTATGGCGATGCGGGAGACGACAAAAACAACTCTGGCAGTGTAGAATTGCAAACCAAAGAAGCAAATCCCTACTACCGCCCAATTATCGATCAGGTTGGCCATCGCTATCGAGTACAGGAATCACTTATCCATACTTTATTCCTATCCTTTAAATTGATCTATTAATTTAATATAAATGAGCAGAATTAAATCCTCCCCTTTTTCCAATCTTACTAAAACCATAAATTTTCCTGATAATATCAAAATAGAAGAGGAAATTGGCAGTGGAGGAATTGCCAAGATCTATCGGGCTTATCAAACCGATCTCAAGCGAATAGTAGCAGTCAAGGTGCTGACTATCCCAACTGAAGAACAAATTATGCGCTTCAAAAGAGAAGCCCGTCTGCTTGCCTCCCTTCAACATGAAAACCTGATCCACGTTTATCGCCTTCATTCCAGCAAATTCAACCATTACATAATTATGGAACATGTAGAGGGATTCGATCTTGCCGAATTGTTGGAATCGGAAGAAACTTTTCCTCCCGAAGTTGCTGCATCTATTGCCCTGCTTACTTGTCGCGCTCTGTCTTATATCCATAATTTCAAAATTATCCATCGCGACATAAAACCTGGCAACATCATGCTGACAATCGATGGCAACGTCAAATTGATGGATTTTGGGATTGCCCGCAAATTCGATAATTCTGAAGACAAATATTCGACCATGAATTTTTATTCTGAAGATGATCGAGGCAAAGGAATAGGCACTCCCAACTACATAAGCCCGGAGCAACTACGGGGAGATCCTCTTGACGGCAGGGCTGATATTTACAGTCTGGGGGTGGTCCTGTTTCGAATGCTTACCGGAGTAAAACCCTTTGACTACAAATCGGAGGACACTCTTTTTAAAAAAATCCAGCACACAACTCCAATGCCCCCCAAATCCCTGATCCCTGAAATTCCCAAAACTCTTAATAAAATCATTATGCGTTGTCTCAAAAAAAACAAGGAGGAGCGCTACAAAAACGGATTGGATCTGCAAATTGAACTGGAAAAATTTCTGAGAACAAAATATCCCAAACTCAAATTCAATCAGCGACTCATTGAATTTTTACATGAAAAAAAGAAAATTTCCAAAACCAGGAGAGACCGAATTCTCAAAACCATGGACACCACTCCCCTTACCCTGCATAATAAAATTGGTTCCATTTCAGTTTCCGGCTCTTTTATTGCAGGACTTTCGATAATGTGTTTGTTGGAATTCATTATTATTATTTATCTGCTGGCCAGCTCTTAATCAAAAGCCAGTTTTCTTTTCCCTTGCTTCCCCCTGTATTTTTGCCAAATCAGTAAAAACATGGCATCTTCAAACAAAAGAACATTTATAATTCCCCAACTTCAGGGTTAGAAAATGAAATTACTGATTGACCATCTCCAACCATTTCTTGAAAAGATTCATTTATCAGCCGGTGGTTCAGAACATACCCGCAGAGCTTACCAACGGGAAGTGAAAAACTATATCAACTTTGTGGAAACAGAAAAGGGTTCCCCTCCTCTTCTTGAGGATTTCAACCTGCAATATCTCAGAAAATATCTGATAAAACTAAATAAAACTCTCAGCAAACACAGTTCTTCAAGAGCAATTTCATCCTTGCGCAGTTTTGGAAAATACCTGGCCGATCTGGATCTTCTTCCCTCTGATGACTGGAATCAAATAGTTCTGCCCAAAACAACCAGGGGGCTGCCTCATCCCATCAGTGTGGATCGAATATTCAAACTGCTGGAAGCAGTTGATCTGTCTACAAAATATGGAGTCAGAGATCGAGCGGTGCTGGAGTTGATTTATGGTTCCGGTCTCAGACGCTCTGAAGCTATGAATCTCAATCTCGAAGATCTTCAGGAAGAGGATGAGGTACTGATGTTGATGGTTCGCAAGGGCAAGGGTAACAAGGATAGATTGGTTCCCACCGGGCAACAAAGTCGCAAGGCTCTCAACAAATATCTGGAACGCAGAAATGAATTTGGGCGCCGGCAGGATCCCTTGCCTTTATTTTTGAATTGCAGGGGCAACCGACTTTCCGGTCGCAGCATAGCTAAAATTGTGGAGAAATTCAGAATAAAAACCGGACTTGGCAAAAATGTAACTCCCCATACACTCCGTCATTCATATGCAACCCATCTCCTTGAAGGAGGAGCTGACCTGAAAGCAATCCAACAATTGCTGGGACATGAAAATATTTCCACCACCCAAAACTACACCAAAGTCAGCATGGCTCAAATCATGAAAGTTTATGACAAAGCTCATCCAAAATCCTGATGTAAAACTCAGGGAACAGTTATTTCAATTAAAAACTCAACATTTCCTCCGGGACCCTTAATAGGCGATTCAACAGGTCCTTTGAGCCGAGCACCCTTTTCTTTTAAAAAATCAATCACCTCTTCGACTGTTTTCAAACGCAGCTTCATATCCCTCACTATTCCTCCTTTGCCCACTTGGCCTTTACCCACTTCAAACTGTGGTTTTACCAGGGCAACTATCTGATCGCCTGAATCAAGAATTTGAAAAAGTACAGGAATAACAAGCTTCAGCGAAATGAAAGAAACGTCAACCGTTGCCAGGTGGGGTTGAGGTGAAAAATCCTCCTTTTTGCAATAACGAATATTGGTTCTCTCCCACACCTTGACTCGTTTATCTTGACGCAATTTCCAGTGCAACTGGCCATAACCAACATCAAGAGCGTGAACAAAATCCGCACCATGTTGCAAAAGATAGTCAGTAAAACCACCTGTAGAAGCTCCCACATCAAGGGCCACCATATCCTTTATCGGTGTTTGAAATACTTCGATCCCCTTTTCAATTTTCAAACCACCTCTTGAAACCCAGGGATGATCAGGAGTTTTTAGACGGATAGAAGCTTGAGGATCAACTTTGGTACCCGCTTTGGTAACAGGAACATCATCTACCAGCACCTTGCCTGCCATAATCAAAGCTCTGGCTCTGGACCTGGAAGGCACCATCTCTTGTTCAAAAATCAGTTTGTCAATTCGAATTTTCCGGTTGTTGTTCATTTTTATTGCTTTCTTCCTGGGAACGTTATAATCACACTCATTATTATTTTGATTGTTTTATTTTAAACTGTATTTGAATCATGTTTGTACTTCATTACAATAGAATTAAAGAGAAAACGTGAATTTTAAGTTTCTGTTTCAAAAATTACTTGTTTTTAATTAAAATCTTACTATTTTTGTCAAAATACCTATTATTGCATATATAATAAAGTTAAGCTCTGATTTATGCCTGTCGCATATTTACCGGCATAACTGCTTCAACTATACTGACTTTACGTAATTTAAACAAATTAGACCAATAAAATAATGTACGAAAAGAAGATAGACACAAATTCAAACTTTCCTCAGGTATTCGGTAGATACCTTTTGCTGCGCAAATTAAGCAAAGGCGGCATGGGGGAAGTCTATCTGGCAAAATCAGGGCAAATTTCCGGCTTTGAAAAATTAGTGGTAATCAAAAGAATCCTTCCTCATCTTTCCTCTGACAAGGAATTCAGCAAAAGATTCATCCGAGAAGCTAATATTGCGATTAAACTCAGCCATGTAAATATTGTTCCGGTCCTGGAAGTGGGCAAGGTTTCCGGTGAATTTTTCCTTTCCCTGGAACATGTAGAAGGCAAAGATCTCAGAGCATTGCAATCCTTGTCCTATCAAAACAAGGAAGTACTTCCCGTCCACCTTTCACTTCTGATAGTCAGAGATCTGTTGACCGGTTTGTCTTACGCTCACAGAAGACAGGATCTTACCGGTAAAAACCTTCATATTGTCCATTGTGATATCAGCCCTCCCAACGTGCTTATATCCTACGAAGGCGAAGTTAAAATTATCGACTTCGGTATAGCCAAATCTGTCATTCATTCTGATGAAGATGATAACAAAATGGGATTTGGCAAATTTGGCTATATGGCTCCGGAACAGATCATCAACGGTGGTAAAATCGATACTAAAACCGATTTATACAGTGCCGGGGTAATTTTATGGGAATTACTTACCGGCGAAAAATTGATCGTTTTCAAAAAAGACACTCCTTTCAAAAAAATTGCCAAAAAAATAGTTGTAGACGAAGTTAAAAAGCCCTCGTTTTTCAACCCCGATGTCAGTCCTGAAGTGGATCGAATCGTCATGAAAGCAATCAGTAAAAAGAAAGGCGACCGCTTTCAATCAGCCTCGGCTTTCAGAGATGCTGTTCAACTTTCCCTGGTAAATCTCGCTCCCACTGTCTCCAACGAAACTTTGGGACAATACATCAAAGAAAAGTTCAAAGCCAAGCTCGATGAAGAAAAAGAAATCCTCAGAGAAGCCAAAGAAATCGACTTGAATAACTACCAGATGGAACTGACCACTGCCATGGAGCAAACTGTATCCTTCGCCATGGGAGACGATTGGCGCAGCATGACAGGCCCCATCCAATCCAAACCACTGACTCCTGCCACCGATCCTTCTTCTCCTGCTCCGGCTCCGGCTCCATTGGCCCAACCATCTTCAGCGTCTCCCCCTTTTCCGCCTCAAAAGCAAAATTTGCCCCAAACTGGTGTTTTTCAAAACGCACAAATTGAAACATCTCAAAAACAGTCATCATTGCAAAAATACAAATATCTCTATTTGATTGGATCAGCAAGCTTGATTTTGCTTACAGGGACTCTCCTCTATTCACTGTCCGGCTTTTTTGATTCCAAAACTGATGAACTTTCTCTCAATAAACTGACGCATAATCCCCAGCAACAATTAAGACAAACAAAAAACCGTATATCTCAAATTCAGGAAAAAATTGAAAATCTGGACAAAAAAATTGCCCAGCTCAACAATACAGAAAACAATCTGAAAATTACTGAAAATAAAAAGAAAAACACGAAAAAGAAAACCAAAGCCAAAACAAAACAAAAAACTGGCAATCGTCATCGCAAGTACGGCAATAACAGCAGAAAACAAATCAAAAAAACAAAAAAAACATCTTCCAAATCCAAAACCATGAAACCAAAAGAAGATGAAAAACAACCTGACAATGACAAAGCTCTTAAAAATAAAGTAATATCCAGATACAACTACATCAGACTTAAATATAACCGTTTTAAAAATGCCAACGGTCAAATTCTGGCTCAACAATGGCAAAATCTGCGTTCTTTTCTGGTATACAAAAAAGGTACTCCCGATTATTACAAAATTCTGAATCGCAAACTAAATCATTTTAATTCACTTATGAAAAAACACGAAAAATGAACAAGTTGAAGCCAGCTTTCTTTTCAGCTCCAATTCTTTCCAATCAAAAAATCGGCAAAAATTATTTCTGCCTCAAAATAAAAACCCCTCACAGAATGGACAAAGTCGAACCCGGGCAGTTTGCCATGCTCCGTGGAAAATGGAACTATGATCCACTCCTTCCCCGTCCTCTCTCCATAGCTGGGGCCAAAAATTGCCAACTTGATTTTATTTATGAGGTCAGAGGAAGAGGTACTCATTTATTATCCTTAATGAACCCCTCCCGTGAGATTGAAATATTGGCTCCCCTTGGCAACAGTTTTCCTGTTCCACAAAATTCTTTACCTATGCTTGTAGCCGGAGGAATTGGTTTTCCTCCTCTTTATTTTTATCAACAAAAGTATGGGGGTAAGCTCCTTACCGGCTTTCATACAAACCCGGAACTTGATCTTTTTGATAAAAAAACAGTGGCAACTGATGATGGCAGTTTTGGATTCAAAGGAAATGTTTTGCAACTACTTGAATCTTGCACTGAAATTAATAATTACAACCTAATTATGGCTTGCGGTCCCAAAATTTTGTTAAAACATCTTAAAAATATTTGCAGTCAACTCCAAAACAAGCTTTACCTCAGCCTCGAAGAGAAAATGGCTTGTGGTACCGGCTTGTGCCATGGTTGCGCCGTCAAATCCCGACATAATGACTTTTTCAAAATCTGTACCGATGGTCCAATCTTTAAAAGTTCAGAAGTCAACCTGGAAGAATAATCAATGGCTCTAAATCTCAACACAAGCTTGTCCGGTCAAACCTTGAAAAACCCATTGATGACTGCATCAGGCACTTCCGGCCACTCAACTCAATTATCCAATTATTTTCCTTTGGAAAAACTGGGAGCCTTTGTTACCAAAGGTGTTTCCATCAAAGCAAAAATCGGCAATAAACCTCCCCGCATCTGTGAAACCCCGGCTGGCCTGATCAATTGCATCGGACTGGAAAACCCGGGAATTAAATTTTTCAAAGAAAACTACCTCCCCCAATTTCCCGGTGAAACTCTGCCTCTGATTGTTAATTTTTTTGGTAATTCCATTGATACTTATGTCAAGGCAGCTGAATCTCTGGGACAAATAAAAGAAATCTTTGCCCTCGAGCTTAATATCTCCTGCCCCAATGTACAAAAAGGCGGTATTTCATTCGGCTCCGAACCCAAAGCAGCCAGAGCTCTGGTTGAAAAATGTGTGAAAGCAAGCCGGGGTAAACCTGTTTATGTAAAATTATCCCCGGCTTTTTCCAATTTTCTTGAAACAGCCTGTCAAGTTATGCAGGCCGGAGCGGCAGGACTTACTTGTTTTAACACTTACCCGGCCACAGATATTAATATTCAGAAGAGAACATTCAAGCTTTCCTTGGGCCAAGGAGGTTTGAGCGGTCCGGCCATTCTCCCCTTGTCTTTGCTGAAACTTCATAAAATTCATACCCACTTTCCCGAGGTTGAATTGATTGCCAGCGGAGGAATCAACACTGCAGAAGATATTATAAAATACATTCTGGCAGGTGCCACTGCTATTCAATTGGGCACTTCTATCCTGGTCAATCCGAGTTCTCCATCAGTTATGCTGGAAAATCTGGAAAGCCTGTGTATTGAAATGGGGATTAACAATCTTATGAACCTTAAAGGAAAGGTAAAAGGAACCAAGTGATGAAAAAGAAACTGGATGATTTAATCATTACAATTGACGGCCCTTCCGGCTCGGGCAAATCTTCTATTTCCCAGAATGTTGCAAAAAAAATTGGAGGTCAAAGACTTGACACCGGAGGAATTTACCGCACCGTAGCTTATTATTTGGTGGCAAAGGGAGAATCTCTGGAGGATCTTGCTCGCTTGTCCCACCTGACCAGAGATCTCGATATTAAAAGCAAAGACGGCACCAAATTCTTGTTAAATGGACAAGATGTCTCAACTCAAATAAGAGCTCCAAAAGCCGGCCAAGCGGCATCAATCATTGCGGCAGTCCCCGAAGATTGGCACGAACTTCGGG
>JAWLEA010000065.1:0-17008 GCA_041686345.1 Polyangia bacterium
AATCGCTGTCCGATTACCGCTTCGTGTCTTTATTTCTGTACTTTTGACAATGGAATCGGTTTTGCCCTCTTCCAACTCCAGAGCCAGACAACCGTGCTGACAATAATGATTTTTAATGATTTCATAACAATGTTTGCCAATGGCATCATTGGCACTGCATCCCGTTATAAATTCAGCCCTGGGTGAAAAAGAAGTGATAATTCTTTCCTGATCAATTGAAATCACTCCTTCTTTCATGGAACGTAAAATCGAGTTATGTAAATTAGTCTGTTTTTCGAGATTGGAACACCATTCGGAGTGTTCGGATTCCAGAAAAATCGCAAAATGGTATTCGGAAGGTACAGGTTCCAACTCCAAAAGCCTGACGCGGACCATGGTTCCATCTTTTTTGATGATCTCAAGAAAATCATCTGAAACCTCAGCTTCTTTCCCCAGAAATGATTTGTTCCTGGCCTGATCAGCCTCATATCCCGTAAGCAAAGCGGGAATATCACCCCAATGAACAATCTGCTTTTGATTTTTTATGACAACCGCCATGTGACTGAATTGCTTCAAAAAGCGGGTTGCGATCTCTTTTTGTTCGAAAAAATTATTCATTATTCAGTAGTAAAACTGGCTTAAAGATATTTATAGATTTTAAAAATGATATATGGCCAGAAAAACGCCAATTTATTCATTCCTTTGTCAAATTTTGCTTCAAACCTGTAATTCCTGTTCATTCCCTTGCCGGTCTTTGTTCCCATTGAAAAAACTACCCAATTATCTTTAGCGAAACTGGACATATATTTTATTGCTTTTTTCAATTCACCTTTCAGAGTCGAATTCTTCTTGATTTTGCCATATGACCCTAAATTTTTTGTAAAAAGCATTGTGCATCGATAGAAATTTATTCCTCCAAAAGTAGAAGGTGCAAAATCAGTAGTAATGTTTTCGGTTATACTTAGAGATTTTCCTGGCTTCCAAAGGCGTCTCATTTCCTTTTTCCAGCTTTTCCCTCCGGCAAAATAGATATTGTTGCCTTTTCGGAGGAAAACTATCTTGATTTTTTTGCCAAAAAGATTCTGAACAAATTCTTTGAACCTTTTCTCACTTTTTCTGGTGACATTTATGTTTTTCCAATTGATTTTGAGGCTGAATTCAAATCCCCTGCTACTGCGATATCTTCTGTTTTTGACTTTGGTACTGAAAATTTGAGCAAGTTCTTTTAATTTCTTTTTGTCGTTCTTGGGAAGCCATTTGGCTATACCTGCAGGATCGGTCATTTGCAGAAATCCTTTGAGATTTTTATTGAATTCTTTGGCTTTGGCTTTGGAGGAAATTGCAAAAACTCCACCGAGAGCAAGATTTTTGCCGGCATAGTGAATAGAAGAAGCCATCCCTTGATCATAATTTTCCAAGATTTTTACAAATCTGCCAAGTAAAGTAACCACTTTGCCCATTGCTTGGGATTTGGGATTATTTTTAATATTTGAAATACCTGACAATTTTTTGATGGCATATTTTATTTGCTGGGTTAAAAAGGTAAAATCTGTTTTATCAACACCATATAAAATCGAATTCACCGGAATATATTTATAAAGAGGAGTAAGATCTTTTTTGGTCAGAGCCTGTTCTATTAATTTTCGCTGGTTTGAATTCTTTATTTCCTTATTTTCAAATTCAAAATCGGCACTGAAAAGATATTTTTCTCCAGACTTTTTACTTGCCTCGATATCAAGTTCACTGGCATGCTGGAAAATATCAAAATAACGAACAAATTTATGAGGAAGATGGATTTCACGAGAAAATTCCCGGAAAAATGGAGCCAAGGCCTTGGCAACCTGGCGAATTTTCATGGCCATCCAGGTATTATTGCCAAATTTTTTGTCATAATTGCGCAAGGCGGCAAAATAATACTGAATATCTTTGAAGTTGCTGGCCAGCATAAAGTCTGAACTCCGATTGAAAACAAAAATATCAGGTCGTTTCTTTTGGGATACTCCTGAGGAAATTACTCCCTTGAAACTGAGAATTCCTCCCCAGTTTCTTTCATCGAAAACACCAAATTCCCCTCTGGTCAGCCTTTCTTGAAATTTAGCCGGATCGAGAGCTGTAAAATAAACATAAATTCCCTTGTTATCTTTGGAAGAGAATTTGGAGTTAGCTACAAGCAACCTTTTTTTAATTCTGATTGATTCCACAATTTTCCTGAAATTATAAGGAACATAATCCTTCACCATCTCCCGGAATTTGAAACCTTTTTGAAACATCTGTCCCATCCGGGAAGTGATTAACTTAATTTTGTTCATTCCCCGATTACTCAGTCTGGTATAATCTATTTTGAAATTAAAGAAATCTTCAACCTCCTTTTCGGGAGAATTGAGCATGACTTGCAAGGAAATCTTTTTTTGAAATTCCTCGATTGCTTTGGACTCTATCTTCTTGATTTCATATTTCTTTACCGCAACATTCCCCTGACCATCTTTAATGCTGTCCTTGCGAGAATCAGGCAAAGCCGGAGGTGTCGTATCAGCATCTTCATCCGTACTTTGCTTGTTACAACCTGAAATCGAAAAAATGACTAAAAGAAGGATAATTTTAAATTTCATGAGTTTCCTCCAATTTTGTTGATAGAACCTTTGCCACAAAGTTTAACCAACATTTTGAATAAAGTAAAATAATGGAAGGAATAATAGTATCTTCATTAAAAAATAGCAAGAACAAGGATTGAACAATGAATGCTTTCAGGTCTTGACAAAGGATTAAATTGATTAAACAGTTAAATTACTTCTCTTGCTGCAGGGAACTATTTAATCTGTACCAAATACGTTCTGCCCTCTAAATCTGGTTACTCAGCGAAAGTTCAAGCAATTTATCCCAAAATATCCTATTATTCAGTTTTTGAACTGTTCAGGTTTGTTCTGATTTATTGAAATAGCATCGAAACACTTTTACAAGGATCATCATGAATTTACAACAATTTTTCGAAAAACTGGCTCTGGTTGGAGTAGAATGGGTTGTCTGGTTGATTGTACTCCTTTCAACTATTTCCATTGCGGTAATGGTTGAAAGAGTTATTGCCATATACAAAGCAACTCGGATAAACAATAAAGACGTCAACAAAAAACTGAAGTCATATCTGGATAAAAAGCAAATTTCAAAAGCCGAATCTTTTCTGGAAAAACAGGATCATGTCGAAACCAGAGTAGCTCTGGCCGGACTGCGGGAATACAAAAAAGGTCCTGCCAGCGCCGAAGAAATGATGTTATCTCAGCGAGCCACTGAAAAACAAAGTCTTGAAAAATATCTTACTTTCCTGGGGACAGTAGGGAATAACGCGCCCTTTCTCGGATTGTTCGGAACAGTAACCGGTATAATCAAAGCCTTTCATGCCCTGGCCATTACTACCACACCCGACCTGAAAACTCTGATGTTTGGAGTAGCCGAAGCTCTGGTAACCACTGCCCTGGGTCTAATTGTCGCAATTCCCGCAGTTCTTGCCAACAACGCTTTCCGACGACAAGTTTCCAATATCATGACCAAAACCGAAAATTCTGCCCGTATTGTTATGGCCTTTTTGAAGTCGGATCCCCAATACCAGCCTCCTGTTGACAATAAAAAAGAAGAAAAAAACACTACCTCCAAAAAGCAGAAAGCTGAAACTGATGAATAACTGGAATGATAATAACGATGAAAATTCGCAAACCTCAGAGGAAATAAATGTAACTCCTCTGGTTGACACTGCTTTGGTACTGCTGCTGGTTTTCATGGTTGCAACTCCCGTAATCATGAATCAAGCCATCAAAGTAAAATTACCCAAAGTAGCCAATAGTCAATCAGTAAAATTTACCACAGTAGCCTTGACCCTTAAAAAAGATGATAAACTTTTCCTTAATGGTAAAGAGCTTAAATTAAATAAACTGGGAGCTAAAGTGACCCAAATTATTGAAGAAGAAAAAGAAAAGGCTGAAAAGGAAAAGAGTAAAAGCAAGGTTCAAGCAATTATATCAGCCGATAAAGATGTTCCCCACGGTAAAGTCATGCACTTGGTTGATATCATCAAAGATGTTGGAATAGAAGAATTTGCCTTTAATATCAAAAAAGTAACCGAAGTACCATCCAGCCCCTGAAAGGAGACCTCTGATGAACAACAAATTATCATGGGCTATCGGGGGTTCCATTCTGCTTCATATTCTGGCTTATATTTTTCTGCTTAATGTTGACGCAGAATACAAAAATCCTAAAAAAGACTGGACTGTATATAAAAAAAAAGAAAAAAAGGTTAAATTCAAACCAAAGAAGAAAAAAAAGAAAAAGAAGAAAAAACCAAAACCCAAAAAGAAAAAAGTCGTCAAAAAGAAGAAAAAAGTCGTCAAAAAGAAAAAAACCAAACCAAAACCCAAAAAGCAACCGAAAAAGCAGCCAAAGCTTGATCTTACCGCAGGACTTGATGCAAACTCTTTTGGCGGTTCCGGTATTTCCATCCCTGAGGGAACAACCATGGCCGATCCTAATGCTCCCAAAAAGAAAAAGAAAAAAGCCGTCAAGAAACCTGAAAAAAAGGTGGAAAAAAAGAAAAAGCCGGTGAAACGCAAACCGGCTACTTTGAAATCTCTACCCAAACCAGTCAGTGTTCCTCGTTTTTCCTATACCAAAAAAGCCAGAGAACAGGGTATTCAAGGTAAAATCCGCCTCCGGGTTACAATAGGAAAAACCGGCAAAGTTATTAAAGTAAAAGTCTTGAAAGGACTGGGATACGGTTTGGACAAACTGGCGGTCAAAGCACTGAAACAGGCCAAATTCAAACCTGCATACAACTCTTATGGCGAACCCATGACACACACCATTATTTACAAATATATCTTTGTAATGGAGGACAACTGATGATCTTGTCCAATAAATACAACCCTGAATCAGTTTTTTTTCACTCCAAACTATCACTTTGGATTTCAGGTCTTTTATTTCTGGCCGGATTGCTGGCTATTTCCTTTTCCATGATTAAACCAGCCAACTCCCAGCAAACATCCAAACAAAACAAGATTGAAAATAATAAGACCAACAAGAGTGATAAAAAAAAAGAAGATAAAAAGGTTGATAAAGATAAAGTTTCCCCAAAAAACAAGCAGGAAAACAAAAAACAGCAACCCGACAAAAATAAAAACAGCAAACCTTCCTCAGAAGACAAAAAAGACAAGCCTGACAAAAGCAAAAACAGCAAACCTTCCTCAGAAGACAAAAAACAGCAACCCGACAAAAGCAAAAAAAAGAAAAAAAAAGACAATAACAAGATCACCTATCCTAAACTGGTAAAATTCATAAAGGCCGAATATCCTGAAAAAGCTTTGCAGGAAAGCCGCGAAGGTGTTGTTTTTCTACATATGACCATAACCAAAGAAGGTAAAGTCACTGATGTCAAAGTTGTGAAATCCGCCGGAAAAGAATTTGATGAAGCTGCTGTAAAAGCTGTTAAACAATTTGTTTTCAAACCGGCTACGGTTAATGGAAATCCGGTTCCTGCCAAAGTACCTTTGAGGTATCCTTTTAAATTATCAGGCAAAACAACTTCTTCAGATTCTCAGGAAAAACAGAAAAAAGAAGAAAAAAAGAAGGATAAAGAAAAAAAAGCAGTCAAATTGATTGAGAAAAAAGCAGAAAAGAAAAAACAGATAGATAAAAAGCAGCAACAAGAAAGGGATGACAAAAAAACCGGAAAAGGAAAACCGGATGAGTCCGACCAAAGTTATGAAGACAAAAACCAGCAAGGAGATTCAACATCAACTGCCATAAAAGATCGAGCAACTGAAGACAGTTCCCCGACAGCAAAAATACAAAACAAAAAAGTGCAAGCAACTGTAGAGGGGGTAATTTTCCAGAAGGGCTCCTCTTCCAAAATAGGTGATGCCAATATTCTCGTTTATCAGAAGATAGGTAAAGACAGTTTCGGGTCTCTGATCAAAACAGAATTCAGCAAATCCAACGGCAGTTTTCAAATTAAGTTGCCAGCCGGTGATTACTGGCTGCTGATTAAAGCTCCCGGTTGTTATGATTACAAAACCTCTGAATCCCTGGCTCTGGGTGAAAATCTGAAAGTACAATACTTCGTTGAAAGAAAAATTGATGATCCCTATGCCACCGTAATCAGAGGCAAAGCTGTGAGGAAAGAAGTTACCCGCTACAGCATTGCTCTGCCTGAAATAATTTCTATTCCCGGCACCCAGGGTGATGCTCTGCGTTCAATACAAAATATGCCGGGAGTTGCCCGCAGTACTTTCAATTTGGGTTTTCTAATTGTCAGGGGAGCAGCCCCTGAAGACACCAGAGTGTTTTTTGAAGGCCATGAAATTCCCCAGCTCTACCACTTTCTGGGTCTGACTTCCGTATTCAATTCCGATCTGCTCAAGAAAATCGATTTCATGCCCGGCAATTTCTCAGCCCGCTATGGCAGAGCCATGGGTGGAATAATTGATGTTTTCTCCCGCAAACCCAAAAGCGATGCATTGCATGGTTATCTCGACATTGATCTTTGGGATACCAGCCTGCTGGTAGAAGGACCTCTGCCTAAACTTGACAAAGGCTCTTTTGCTATTTCCCTGAGACGCAGTTATATCGATTCTGTTCTGGCCGCCGCCCCTGAAAGTCTGGTGGAAATTCAAGTTTTCCCGGTTTATTATGACTACCAGTTTATGGTTAATTATCCGATATTAAAAGGAGATCTCAGATTTATCTTCTTTGGTTCTGATGACAGAATTAATTTTGAAGAAACCAACGAACAACCATACAGCAGCAACTTTCAAAAAGCAATTCTGCTTTGGCAGCGCAAATGGGGAAAAAATAATCTCAAAGCCTCGGTTGCAGTCGATTCCAATAAATTGCAACTAAAGGTTTCCGACAATCGTTTCCGTTTTGGCTACGAATTTAACAATGCTGCCTGGCGTCTTGATTATACTCGCAAACTTTCCGACAAACTCAAACTATCCTGGGGACTGGACGGTACCGTCACAGATTTCAATTTCAACATAGCTTTCCGCAACACCGTTGGCGGCGAAGACAACGAAGATCCTGATGATCCCTTTGCCAATATTTCAGAAACAGTGAACGATATCTTTTTTCATCAGGCGGTTTACCTGGAAGCTATCTGGAATCCAATTAAAAAATTAACCGTAATTCCGGGGCTTAGAGCTGACTTTCTCGATAAAGCCGATTCTTTTCAGGATTATGCCCTCGATCCCAGACTGACCGTGAAATATGAATTAATGAAGGATAAATTAGAGTTAAAAACCGGGATAGGAATGTACCATCAGGATCCTGACACCCGCTTTCTCTACCGCAAGGGTTTTGGCAACCCCAATCTGACCTGGCAAGATGCTCTTCATACAACAGCCGGATTCAAATGGCAGATCGACCAGTCAACCACCTTGGAAATTGCCGGTTTTTATAAATACCTCTGGGATTTGGTTGCCAATTCAGAAAATACCGTAATGGTAGATGGAAAAGAAGTGCCATTATACAAGGAAAATACAGGCATCGGACGTATTTACGGGGCGGAAGTCCTGCTGAAAAAGAAAAGCAGCCTCAATTGCCCCAAATTTTTCGGAATTAAAAAATGTTTTGGCTGGCTCAGTTATACAATTATGCGCTCGGAACGCAAAGAAACAGCAGATGACCCCTACCAGCTTTTCAGTTTTGACCAGACTCACATTATGACGGCTCTTTTTTCGGTGAAATGGTCCGGAGGCTGGCAGGCCGGTTTCAGATTCCGCCTTGCTTCAGGTAACCCTTATACTCCTACTATTGGAGGCATCTATGATGCAGACACCAACAACTATATTGGAGTCAAAGGCGATACTCTTTCCAAAAGGCTGCCCATGTTCCATCAACTTGATTTTCGGGTTGACAAGAAATTTACCTTCAATCGCTGGAGCTTAACGTTATACCTTGATCTGCAAAATCTTTACAACAATCAGGTTACCGAGTTTATGGTCTATAACTACAATTATACCAAATCTACCACTCTGAACGGACTACCCATTTTTCCATCTTTTGGAATCAAAGGTGCTTTTTAAAGGTGATTTTATGAAAAATTCAAAAAAAGCATATAAATTAATTCCCTTTCTGTTTTTGTTTATAACCATCGCTTGTGTTGAAGAAGATTTTCCCGCATCTGCAGAACTCAACCCGGAAGAACCTCAAGTTCTGGCTATAAAAGCACTGCCTCCCGAAATATCCCCTGGTGAAACTGCCAGTTTTGAAAGTTTGGTCTGGTGGCCTGAAACTGATATTTCTCATGTCTGGCTCTTATGTGTTCCTCTTCCTTATGAAGATCTCAACAATTGTATTAAAAATTATGTGGAAAGGGAAGGAGAGTTAACCGATTGCCAGAATATCACCTCCGAAGACAATGCCTGTATTTTAACCCAGGATGCAACAGCTTCAATCCAGTTGGATTATCCCATACCATTTGGTGGTGAAAGTTATCAAATCATAGTGGAAATGGTGGTTTCAGATCAGGAAGATGCCTGGAACACCTGCCAGGAAGCAATAGAACAAGCAATTCCCAATGAAAATTGTTTGATTTCAGGGAAAAAACTTATCTATTCAAATACCGAAGACAACAACCTGAACCCGGTTATTTCCCATCTGACTCTGGACGGCTCTCCCATTACCGAAGCTACCCAAATAGTAAATTCAAGCAATGATATTATTCTGGGAGTAAAAATAGATACAGACTCCATTGATGAAATTCCAGAAAATCCGGAAGAAAAAATTAAACATTATCTTGAATTTTCCTGGTATTACAATTGCGGCAAAATGGAGCGCTATGACGATACCGGAGAAATTACCGATTTTGGCACCAATAACAGGGAAATAATCTGTCAAAAACAACCCGGAGACAGTGAAACAGAATGTAATTTTCCCCAGAATTACTGGAAACCGGAAGAAGCCGGAAATTGTGTAATCTATGGAGTATTAAGGGATAACAACGGCGGACTTGATTATATAGTTCAAAGCTTTTTAGTTGAGTAATTGGTTTTATTAAGTTTTTTTTCAGTACAGCTTTTGAGAACAGAAAATCAAAATAACAGGAAAGGGGTATAAAAAGATGCAAACCCGGATTTTCCCGTAAATTTCCGGAAAAAAATACGCCAAACGATGCGCCCGCACTTATGCCGGTTCCCATTAGATACCCCCTTGTCAGATCTCGATTTAAAATAGAAGATTATGGAAATGGAATTTAGTGCCAGATTCAGATAAACAACTATTCTTTTTTATCGTCTTTATCTTGCTCTTCTGAATCTTCTTTGTTTTCAGACTCATCTTTGGATTCATCTTTGGACTTTGAATCGTCCTCAGAGTCTTCTTCAGATTTAGCTTTTGGCTCTTCATCTTCTTTTTCAGACTCATCTTCTTCATCTTTTGCTTCAGAGTCTTTATCTTCAGATTCCGATTGTTCTTCAGATCCTGCATTTTCTGATTCAGAGTCCTCTTCGGCTTCATCACCGGATTCATCTCCATCATAATAGGCGGAGCCTTCAAGATCTTCTTCTTCAAGCTCAGCCTTGATGTTTGGTTTTTCCAGACCGTAACCTTTGATCCTGTCCTCACGTTTGAGCAGGAAACCAATTATCAGAGAGAGAACGCCAAGAATAGTAAACAGCAGCATATCCCAAAAATAATCATAACGAATATTGAGCTTGGCTTTGGCAATGTGAGGTACAACTCCTTTGGAGGTTTCAGTTACCAGTTTTTCCTCAAAATCTTTCCTGTCTTTATTATTGATTAAAGCCAGTTTGGTTTTGCGAACAACTTGGGTAATCCCCTTTTCAATGCTTTCTTTATTTACTTTGTCGTCGTCAACTGGTGTGTAACTTGTTTTATGAACAACAGTATCAATAAGCTTGGTACTGGTTTGTTCTGCAAATCTGGTGATCTCTTCTTCAGTGAATTTCAGATCGTGTTCTTCCAATTCAGTTGTGTAAGCTTGTTTAATGGTCTGTTTAATGAATTTTTTGTTGGGAGAAACACTGGGATTGGTAACATTGAGAATGATTCCCAAAATAAGTGGAATTCCCCAGAGACCAATATTCTGAATCCAGAAGATCACCGCGTAGGCTGTTCCCAGTTGTTTTTCCGGAATAATTTTAGGAACTGAGGGCCACATGGCGGCAGGTACCAGGGAAAAACCAATCCCCAGCAGAATAACCATCAAAGTAGCAAGAATCCAACTGTCCAACCCGGGAATAGTGAGGGTGCCATGAACGACTATGAGGATAAGAGCACCAATAATCATGATGGTGGCTCCCTTGCCCTTTTTATCGTAAACACTTCCAAAAAGAGGAGTTAGGAAAATTGTTCCAAATGGAAGCAGAGCCGGAATAGAGCCGGCCAGTTTGGGATCGACATTGTATTTGTTGATCATAAGATCGGTTGCGAAATAGAGAAAGGGAAATACGGCCGAATAAAACAGAACACAAAGCAGAGCTATATACCAAAAACCGCGATTGGTGATAATTTCCAATATGTCTTTGAGTTCAAACAACTCTTCTTCTTCAACGCCAATATTGTGTTTTTTGTTATGTGCTTTTTCGTCAGCCAAAGACTGATCGAGTTTTTTGTCCATAAAACTGTAGACAATAAAAGCCGCCAGAGCAATGAGCATGAATACAAAAGCAAGAAGAACAGGAGAAGCGTAATTGAATTTTTTGGCTACTGGAAGAGCAATACCAAGAGCAAGGGCAGTACCGAGACGGGCAATGGACATTTGCATTCCCATGGCCAAAGCCAGCTCTTTCCCTTTGAACCACTTGACCACCGCTTTGGAAACAGTAATCCCTGCCGCTTCTGTACCAACTCCAAAAATACCAAATCCGGCGGCTGCTACCAGCACCTGCATTTTGATTCCGAGAAATTCCGCTCCTGCCGGAAAAGTGGTAATAAGCGCAAAATAGTTGATTCCGGTACCTACCACCATGAGGGAAGTAGCCATAATTCCAGTAAATCTTATCCCCATTTTATCGAGAATAATACCGCTGAAAACCAGCATGAATAAAAACACATTCAAAACAGCATAGGAGGAGTTGAAAGTTCCAAAATCAGCACTGTCCCAACCCAGAATACTTTCGAGCATTGGTTTGAGGGGGGAAAGAGCATAGTTGAAATAATAGGCTCCAAACATTGCAAAAGATGCAACAATCAGTGCCGTCCACCTTGCTTTTTTTGACTCTCTCAGTGATTGAAAAGTGTTGGTCATTTTTTGATTTTCTCCTCTGTCTGTTGTAAGTTAAAACAACTGTCTTTTAAATAGTTCCCATCCCCAAAAGGAATGTCCTCGCCTGAAAGCGGAATTTTACCTCATCAGTTTTGTCATAACTTCTTGAAATAGTGGCAACTATGTCTGCTAAGTTATTCCGCGCATCTGAGGTAAACTTCTCATTCAGTCAATAACCTCCATTCTGGGATGGGAACTAAATAGTTCTAATTGACAAATGATGGATGGCATTAAACCAACATTTCCAAGGCAAGTCAATTAACTTTTTAAACGCTTTTCCGCCTGGCCTTAATCTTTAATACTCAGTGGAATTGCGATAATTTTCAACTCTTCACTGCCCCCCCAGATCAGATGAGCAGTTGAAACACCTGTATCCCAGGTTTTCGTATTTATCAGTCATAGTTTAACTTTGACTGATAGTACAATTGCCTGCAAAAGGAAATTGAATCATGGCTCCTTTGTTTCTCAGCGTTGATTGCGGTTCTCAAAGTCTCAGACTGTTAATTTTCAACAGCGGGGGTAAACTGATTCAATATGAACAAGTTAAATATAATCCCTACTTTTCTGACAAACCCAACTGGGCAGAACAGGATCCGGAAGTCTTCTGGAAAAGCCTGATCAAAGCAGCACATCAACTCAAACAAAAAACCAAGCCGGAGCTTTGGAGCAATATAATCTCCGTGTGTATTACAACCCAGCGGGACACCGTTATCAATTTAGATAAAGATGGCAAGATTTTGCGCCCGGCCATAATGTGGATGGATCGGCGCAAAGCTCAGCCTCCATGGACTCCGGGTTTTCTACTCAAAACAGCTTCAAAATTGTTGGGAATGGATGAAACCATAATCAAAACCCAGATGGACGGAAAAACCAATTGGATCAAACAAAATCAACCTGATATCTGGAAAAAAACCCGCAAAGTCGTGCAGGTTTCAGGTTACCTCAACTATAAACTGACAGGTAAATTTCATGATTCCAATGCCTCTCAAATAGGTCATATCCCTTTCAACTACAAGAAAATCCGCTGGTCAACCCCAAGAGAACTCACGGGAAAGATGTTTCCAATTAATCAAGACAAACTTCCACGGCTATTTTCACCGGGCGAACAACTTGGAACAATTAACAAAAAAACTGCTGATGTAACTGGAATAAGGGAAGGAATTCCAGTTATAGCGGGAGCTTCCGACAAAGGCTGCGAAACTCTGGGCATTGGGGTAATCAACTCTGATCAGGCTGCTCTTAGTTTTGGAACCACCGCCACTATCCAAACTACCTCTCCTGTATATTTTGAAACTCTCAAACACATGCCTTCTTATCCTGCCGCCCTGCCAAATTATTTCAATCCCGAAATTGAAATCTTCCGAGGTTTTTGGATGGTGGAATGGTTCAAAAAACAATTTGCTCATTCTGAATGCACCAAAGCCGAAAAACTCGGAATCGAAACTGAAAGCCTTCTCAATGAATATCTGGTTGATATTCCTGCAGGTTCAATGGGGCTCATGGTGCTGCCCTACTGGACCCCGGCTCTTAAGGAACCTTCGTCAAAAGGCGCAATCCTGGGTTTTGGAGATATTCACACCAGGGCACATGTCTATAAAGCATTGATAGAAGGTTTGAATTTTGCACTTTTTGAAGGGATGAAAAAAATTGAGAAAAGGGGGAAAATAAAAATTGAAGACATAATGGTTTCAGGGGGTGGCTCCCGCAGCAATGAAATATGTCAAATCTGCTCGGACATTTTCAACAAAAAAGTAACCCGAGGACAAACACATGAAACTGCAGGTTTGGGAGCAGCTATTATCAGCGCCAGAGGCATGGGAATTTTTGACTCTTGGGAAGAAGCTGCCACCAAAATGGTCAATTATGGAAAAATTTTCAATCCCAATAAAGAAAATGTCAAACTTTACAGTCAACTGTATACAAAAGTCTACTCACGTATCTTTGAGCAGTTGAAACCCCTATATCGTGATATCAGAAAAATAACCGGCTATCCGGAAAAAATAAAATAGAAATGTAGTTGGACTATTTATTAAGACCAAGTTCTTGCAAAACCGTATATTGAGGTTTGATATCGATAGGAACGGTTTTAAGCTTGGCAATTGCTTTTTTCAGAGAAGAAGAAACCTTGCCCCATTTTTTCTCAAAGGCTTTGGCCTTTTCATAATCAGCATCGGTTTGAACTTTAAGAATCTCTTTGACAAATTTTCGGGTGGCTCCGGAAATTTTTTCAAAATTTATCTTGAAAGTTGTAGAGGCAGGGTCAAAAACAACTGCTTTTTCATTGAGCAGATAATTCAAAGCCATCAAATTTGCTTTGCCGTGTGCTTCGTTCACACCGAATCTGATAGAACGAAAGATTGAAGATACAAAGGTAACATAGCCCTGTTTAAGAGTTTCTTCGCCATATTTTTTCTTCTGTTTGACCATAAAATCAAGACCCAACAAACCTCCCATATCAGCCTTGGCTTCTTCGTTAGCAATTCCATATTCCTTCAGTTCCTGACGTATTTCCACTTTTTTGCCATTTTTATTTGCATAAACCGGACCAATTCCATGAACTGCTTCATGATAAAGTGTGTGGGTGAAAAAAGCATCGAAGGACACATATTTCTGCTGGGATTTGTCAATGATCAACTTGGCAATGGGAACCAAAATAGCTTTATATTTGGCTTCAGCTACATTTTTAAGCAAAACGAGTTTATAACCACCCTTTTTCTTGTTTTTACGTACTCTGGGATCATTGGGCAAATTGAAAGCAAGAGTCTGAATCCCGGCTTTAGTGTCACCAGCGGTGAAAAGTTCATTGACTACTTTTATAGGGAGATTTTTTGGTCCTCCTCCGGGGAAAACCTTTTTATAGGGGAGATTTTTTTCCAACTCCTGACTGTATTTGACAAATTCCTGCAATTTGGCTGTGTATTCCTTGTCGACAATATTGACGAATGATTCAAAAGCAGCCTTGTATCCATTGAGTTTATCCTCATAAACTTCATAGGGACCAATGACAAATTCAATTGGCCCCTCAAGATTCAACCAGGCAAAATCACTTTCAAGGTAATCATCAGTCATAAAAGCGTCAGCCCTGGATACCAGATATTTTTTCAGAGTATTATCGGTAGTGAGAGAAGCGGCTTTTTTGAGATGCTCCGCTGCCTGGGACAGTTCACTGTTAAAATACTGGGAATATTTTATTGTTTTAAATTTGCCGTTGCGACGCAATACAATTGTGTACAATGATTTAAGCTCATCGATCTTTTTCTGGATATTCTTTTTGATTTTTTTGGTTTTCGCACTTTTGAGAGCTGATTCAAGTGATTTCAACTTCAAATTGAAAGCACTTTTTGTGAGATTTTTATCATAAAAACCGGCTCCGGCAGGCTTGGGACCTACATCCCAAAAAGGTTTATCGTCATCTGTTCTGTCCCAGGGACCGAACATGATCTGGAAAAGGTCAAGATAAGGCTGCTTTTTGGGATCCTTGGCAACCGCAGTCTCAATTTCCTTTTTGTACTCAAGATTTTTCATGGAAACCTGTTTCAAAAATATTTTATCCATAATCATGGCTGCCTTGATCAATTCCTTGACAACCAGCTTGAGTTCCGAAGTGAGCTCCTTACGAGGGTAATCGATTTTCATTGGCTTGAACGAACTGATCCTTGCTTTTACTTCTTCCAGATCCATGAGATTTTCATTCTTTGGTTTTGTTTTGTTCTTCTTGGGAGCAACATCTTTTTCAGACAATTTATCTTTCTTCAAGGTCTCGGTTTTTTTTTGAGGAGGGAGATCAGAAGGCCTGCCTTGAGATTTTTCCTCTTTTTTCTCAGAACAACCAAGAACCAATACAGTGGACATAATTATCATCAGAATATTTTTCATCTCAGAAACTCCTTAAAAAGATCTTGTTTGAGCAACCCTGCAAACAGCAAATTTGTGGAAGTGATTCCAGGCCTTAAATATAAATCGGCAAAGCTGTCTTTATTAAAAAAGATTACAATCAGGAGGCATTGGAACCAACGTAGAAACAGGGATGATAATTCTCGGAAGGCAGTTTGGCCTTTTCTTCAGGTTTCATCTCTTTTTGCGGAATTTTGTAATTCAATTCCTGCTGCAAAGTGGATTTGATTTTCAATTTGCCTTGTTCTACATAATTGCGACAAATTTCCTTGAGGGAATTATCCAAAGCATAAATTGCTTTCATGCTAATATTTGAATTGCTTTTTTCCTTCTGCAGAGATTGAAAATCTTTGCGGGAAGGCAAAGAACGTGATTCCAGAAGATAGATTTTGAACAACGGAGTGCCTTTACCTTCTGTTTTGACAACTTTGGGCAAAACTTTGCCAGCTTTTTTCAATTTCCACAATTGAGAAGCTGTATCTTTGGAGATGGTTTTCTCTTCGGGAGAAAGAGGATTAACCGGTCCTTCTGTAAGCATTTCGGGCAAATCTTTGATAGCTTCGGGTGACTTGCCCTTTTTAAGTTTTTCAAGCACAGCCTGGGCCTTCTTTTTACACATTTCAACACTTTTGGCACTTGTCAACAAAGCTCGAGCCGCTCTTTTCACTGCTTTTTCCTTTTTGGCCTTGCCACCTCTTTCCTTTTGTGTGTTGAAGAAATAAACTTTTTGATTAATAAAATAAGGACCGTGGATCTCTTTTCCGGGAGTTACGTCAAATATTTTGGCCAACAATTTCTTGTTTATCTCTCTATCTTCTTTTTCAACCCACTTGAAGTCTTTAAACACAGCCTTGTCCTCACCCATATCAGTTGGAGCCTGAGCCATATTTTCAAGCGTCAGTTTTTCAGATAGTTCATCAAGCCAGGTATAAACCTGATAGTGCTTTGGTACTGCCATGCGCAAAGAAACTAGATCTTTCTTTTCAACATCTTTGATATCATCAAAAAATTCATCTACATTTACATTGAGTTTGAGAACTCTGACCCGTCTTTCCACAGGAGCATTGAGATAAGCATCTTTATTGGCTTCGAATTCTTTTTCTGCCTGCTTTTTACCTTCTTCGCTCTCCAGATATTTTTCCACTTCAGCATCTGTAATTTCAACTTTATCAAGAAAATCATCAGGAGTAAAAACGGCAGTTTTAAAGGTTAATCCCAGATAATCATTTTGATAATTGATCCATCGTTCTTTTGAAGAATTGCCCTTGCCGAAAATAAAAGCATCTTTATAAGCCTTGGCTTCCATTTCAGCTACCTGTTGATCCAGGAATTGGTTTTCATCATTATAATTACGGATTGAACGAACAAATCGTCTAAATAAAGTATAATTAAAATCAAGAGGTTTGCCGGTTTGAGCATGGGTGGGCCAACCACCAAGAGCTGGATGGGAAAGTTGCATCTCCATCCCAAATATTATTACTCGATTGGAAAGAATCATATCCTCTGCATCTTCCCGGGTAAATCTGATGCCATTTTTGTGAGCGAGAGATCGGAGAATTTTTCTTTCCAGGAGTTTATCCATGGCCATGCGTCTGACTTTCATAGCGTGAAAATCGTTGTTCCCGGTAAAAAGACCAATAAAATGCATGGAATAAAACCAATCCTCGAGCTCAATTTCATTGCCGTCAAGGGTTGCCAAAACATTGGATTTGCCTGAACAGCCTTCAACCTTGTTTGAGGCAGGCCCGAAACCGATGGCAAAAGTGAGAATGATCAGTCCGAGGATAACATAGACAGCAATAGTATTTGTTTTACTGCGTAAAATATCTAACATTTAAAATTCTCCTGAATGGGATGTAAAAATATAAC
>JAWLEA010000066.1:0-16860 GCA_041686345.1 Polyangia bacterium
CTCTCTCCACTGCTTTTTTTATGGCATTTTCCTTGAAAGAGTCACCATCTTCAATTACTTCGGGCAAATAATCAAATTTGTCCAAGCCCCAGAAATCAAGTTTCATATCTTCAGTCAGTTTGGTTAATTCTTTAATCTTGCCGTTGTTGGTGGTAGCAAAAAGGATAATTCTGTTGGTCATATCTTTTTCATCTATGGGGCAGTAGTTTTTGATGGTTTTGATGAGGATAAGGGGTTTGATAGGTTTGGAAACAAAGGTGTCAGCTCCGGCCTGGTCAGCTTTGTTTCGGCTTTTTTCACCAGTTCTTGAGGAAAGGACAACTACCGGCAGATCTTCCAGAAAGGAATCACGCTTTATTTCTGTTATAAGTTCATATCCGTTCATCCTGGGCATTTCAAGGTCGGTAAGAAGGAGTTCGAAATCTTGTGAATGCAGCAGATTCCAAGCTTCCCAGCCGTCTCCCGCTTTGGTTATGTTGTAGCCCTGGTCTTGCAAAATACGGGTTGCAGCCTCTCTCACACTTTTGGAATCGTCGCAGACAAGAATGCGGGGAGTAAGAATATGTTTGGAATCTTGAGTTTTAACATTGAATCCTATAATCGGTCGTGCCAGATTTGCCAGGAATGAGATGTTGAAGATCATTTGGATGGTTCCGGCACCCGAAACAATAGCTCCAGCAAAATACTTGAGTTCCATCAGCATTTCGCCGAGGGGTTTTACTGTAACATCTTTTACGCCTACAATTTCATCACAGGTGATTGCAAAATATTTATTACCGTGAGCAAGGATAATCAAGGGGATTTCATTGTTTTTGACGTTTGCCTTAAGATTGAAATAATGGTGCAAAGATACAATGGGAATTGATTCGTCTTTCCAGAGAATACGGTGTCCGTTTTTCAGGGTTTTGAAACTGTAGTAATGCATGGTTTCAATTGCGTAGGAAACCGGGATCCCATAAACTTCATTCCCCAATTTAAACAGAAGTGCCTGGCTGATGAAAGAAGTGAGAGGAACTTTTATGATGAATTCAGTGCCAAGATTGCTTTGAGTAATAACGGAGATATCGCCGCCAAGCTTTTCAATTCTTGCCCGAACCAGATCGAGTCCGACACCCCTTCCGGAATGGGTTGTAGCTTTGTCTTTGGTACTGAATCCCGGTAGAAAGATAGCATCCAGTAATTCTTCTCCTGAAAGCCGCTTCAATTTACCTGTTTCAGTAAGCATTCCCTTTTTTTTGAGTATTGTTTTAACTTTTTCGGTGTCAATACCGCTGCCGTCATCAAGGATGGAAATAATTGCAAAATTTCCTTCTTGTTTGGCTTTGACTTCAATGAGACCGGTGGGTTCTTTGCCTTGAGCTTTTCTGGCTTCCGGTTTTTCTATACCATGAGTTACACAATTGCGGACAATCTGAATAAGAGGGGTGGAAAGGGAGTCGACAATCCCTTTGTCAAGCTCTACTTCTTCACCCTCCATTTTAATCTCAACTTTTCTTTTCGTTTGAAAAGCAATTTCTCTTGCCGTATTTTTGAGTTTGAGAAAGAGGAGTTTGAGGGAAGTTATCCGAAGGTTGATCAGATTGTTTTGAAAGCTGCCTGCGACATCCTGCAGTTTGGTGCATTCTTTGTTCAGGTTGGTGGTGGAATGTTCTAAATTATAGATTAGTTCGGCAATTTCTACTTCAAGTTCTTGAAGTCTTTCGAGTTTATCAGCTTCACTCATCTGATTGCGATCTTCGAGAACATAGTTTTTCAAAGTATGGTGACTGAGGAGAAGATCTTTGCTTATACTGTTGAATTCATCTCTGGATTTTTCGATCTGAGTTCTTACGAAAACCAGTTCTTCTGAATTTGAAACAAGGTCATTGATGTTGTTGACCGGAACTCTGAGATATTTGGAAGTTAGAGATGTCTGCTCGAATTGTTTTTCCTGATTCATCTGATCTGAAAGAGAAGATTTTTTTCCGGTTATTTTTTGGGAGTCTGATTTAGAGGATTCTCTTTCAGATTTTTCAGTGTAGTGGGCAAAACCTATGGTTTTGGCTTTTTCCAGGTTGGTTTTTATCTGTTTCAGGTTGTCCACATTGTTAATGATGGCTTCGGAAAGTAAATCTATACAATGGTATACGAAAGGGAGACTATTTTTTGAGGGAATAACATTTTTTTCGTTGAGGCTTTCAAAATAATCTTCCAGCAGATTGGAAGCCTCACTGATTCTGTCCTGGCCCACAGTAGCGGCGGCTCCTTTGAGAGTGTGGGTAATTCTAAATAATTTATAGGTAACATCTTGACCTTTGGCCAGTTTTTCCATTTCTTCGTTGAGATTGGCAAGGTGTTCTTCAGCCTCCCCAATAAATACTTCCATGAGAATTTCTTGCATGGAGTCCATTTCATCATCGTTATCATCGTTGTCTTCAACTTTTTCTTTTTCTTCTTTTACAATTTTTTTTGGGGAAGAATTTTGAGAACCATTCTGTTGTGGATTTTGACCAGAAACTGGAGTTGAAGAATCATCCTGTTGCGGATTTGAGTAGTTTTCGACCAACTCAAGCATATTTCTAATAATTCCAAATTTCTTTTCCTTGTAGATAATGGTGTGACTGAGAATTTCCAATCCAATCAGAATATACAGAGTATCTTCTGCAGAAGGAAAGGTTTTGCGATCATGGTGATTATGGAAAAAATCCTCAAACAGGAGCGCTGCTTTGGAAATATTCTGCAAACCGACAGTTGCAGCTGAGCCCTTTAAAGTATGGGCTGCTCTATACAATTCGTAAATGTTTTCATGAGAATAATCCTTCTGAATCAACTTGAGGATATTTTGCAGATGCTCTCTGGCTTCGTCTGCAAATACTTCCAGCAGAGCGACAAGAGTTTCTTCGTCATAATAACTGGTATGTTCATCATTGGTTGTTTCTTGCTCATCAATCGGTTTCTGATTGAAAATTGAAGGAAGATTTTGGTTTGACCAGTTTTGTGTTTTCTTGAGGATAAATTGAAAAGAATTGGAGTTCAGGAGTGATTCCCGTGAATTAAAAAGTTTCAGTTCTTTAGCTTTGTTGGACAGACATAACAATTCCAGAATTTTTGACAGGGTGAGACGGGTAAACTGAAATACCAGAGGATCAAGTTCTGAAGTCTTAAGGAGATGTGAGTAATGGTGGGCAAGCACCCACAAGTCGTTTTCCTTGATATGGGTCAATGTAAATTCCTGTGTCGTATCCGCGGGTTTAGTGTGGAACTATTTATTTTTGCGAGGTTTCAATTCTCTGGTTTTGTCTTCGTTTTTGTCATTGTCATCGTTGTCATCATCGTTTTCTACAATGGCCGGTATATCCCTCTCGCTTTTCTCCCGTTTACTCAGAGGATTTTCACCGGCAGAATCTGTAGCTTGCAGCAGATTCATGTTTGCCAATCTGTTTTCAAAGGAATCAAGAACTTCGTTCATTTGATTGAATTCCTGAGTATCCATGGCCAAAACAAGTTTTCTGGTTCGACGGATTGTATTGAGTATATTGTTGACGGTGGCTTTGAGCTCTTCTTCACGCTCCCGGTCTTTTTGGGTTTTAACCTTGAACAGAGAAATTGACTGGGTGAGTCTTTCAGCTTCTTCATAGGTTTTGCGGGCAGTTTTGAAGGAATTGTCAGCTTCCTTTTCAGTGGCTCGGGTAAGCTCCAGTACTTCTTCTACCGATTTTACCGCGTAATTCGTAGCCAATTGAATGCTGCCGATGAAAGATTCAATGTCCTGCTTGGTTTTGTCCAGACCATTGGCCAGTTGGCGGACATGTTCAGCCAGATGGGAAATACCCGAATCCTGTTCACCACTTCGGGATGCTTCCAGGGAAGCATTTAAAGCCAAAGTATTGGTTTCGTTGGCAATAGAACCGATCTGTTCAACCATTCTGGTAATTTCCTGAGATTTGTCGCCCAAGGCTTTGATTTTACGGGAAACAACATCAAGATCAGCATTTTGTTTATGGGCTTTATCAAGAATACCTTCAAGCGATTCAAGCATGTCTTTAGCGGTTTTCTCGACACTTTCCCCGGATTGTCGCACATTGATCACCAGAGAACCTATACTTGAGATCATGTGGTTGAAAGCATCTATTACGGCCTGCAACTGGTCTGTGGCGACATTGCGTCTAACGGTAAGATCGCCTTTGGAAGCCATGGAAACCGCTTCCAGCAGAGTGAGAATATCAGATTGAATTCTCTGACGTTCTTCATCGCTTTGAATCAGAAATACTATTTTATCGAGCATATTATTGATGGAAACGGAGAGCTTTTCCAGTTCGTCGTTGGTGTGAATGTCGCTGCGGGTGGAAAAATTGCCATTTTCAATATCCTGACTAACTTTGGTAAGATGCAGGATTGGATTAACCAGGTTCTTTTTGATTGATCTGATGATCAGAGCAGTAATAATTACTACGAAAACCAAACATATTCCAATTAAAATCAGAAAGATCTGGCCAAAATTATCTATTTCATCTTTGAAATTGCGAGCCAAAGTAAGGGTAGAATCATCCACCTCATTGATTTTGCTGGTAGTATTGTGAAGATATTTGTTTAAAGTTGCCAGAGAATCTTTGATTGAATCAAGTGCCATGAAATCCTGGGTATCAAGAGAAGTGGAAAGCCCCAGGGAAAAGTTGGTACCCCAGACAGGGATTAAAGCGATATATTGTTGTTTGCTAAAGTTGTACTTGGCTTTGGTGTATTGGGCCTTCACCTTCTGGGAAACATCACCCTGCATCAGTTTTTTTAGAATTTTAACAGGTTTCTGGTTTAACTGAAAAGCCAGGAAATTTCTCATGTATTCTTGGTTAGCGATTGAATCTTTGAGGTGTCTCATGTCATTGAGATCTTCGAGATTTTTATTGATATAGCTGTGTTTATTGGACCAGATAATCCGGTGTTGATGCAAACCCTCATGACCCAGAAAAAAGATGGTTTTGTGCCTGAACCCCAGAGAGGTTTCTTTAGAAAATTTGTCGAAAAGCTCAAATAAAACCTTATCTTCTTTTAAAGTTAGAAATTTCATGGTCTTAGCAAGTTTGTCCTTGAGATTTCTGATCTTTTTTTCCTGCGTGCTTTCCGGATTGTCTTTTGAATCAGGAATTTTTGTTGGTTGATTTATAGTGGTATCCCTGTCTTCAGTATTTATGTTCTGAGCAAAACTGAGAGGTTTATTTTGGAGGGTCTGGTTTTTGAGATAGAGTTTGTAAAGTTCCTGACTCGATATATTGATCTTGGATTTGTAGTATTCTGATAGTCTGAGTAATAATTCCAGTGAGGAATATTTCATTTGGATCTTCAATTGAGCAAGTCCGAATTTTTTATTGACATTGTGGATTTTATTTTTGTTTTTACGCAAAGTAGAGTTGTAGCGGGTAAGATTTTTGTCTATTTCACTAATATCTTTATGAAGTCCTTGAACAATGTCTTCATATTTTTGATTAACATTTTTTAATTTGAGAAAAGCAATGCTCAGAAGCAAAATAAGTACTGCAGTAGGTACAATAATCTGAACAAAACCCATAAGAGCAATTTTACTGGTAATGTTGTTTTTTTTGATGTTTTTCATTTATCTAATTTTCCTCAGGTCTTTGAAAGCATACTCAGAACAGAGAGTATGCATGCATCTTTGAAATAGACTAAAACACCTTGAACCGGGCTGTAGATTCTCGGAGTGTCTGACTACCTTAATCAAGGCAATAATACTGAGGCCTACAGTTTTTTCGGACTGTTGCATTTAAAACCAACCTGTATTTCAAATTCGATCTGTAATTTCAACTTCATAAGCTCATTTGTTGAAAAGATCGGAAATGTAGGCTTTTATCATTTTGTTGATTCTGGAAGGATCAACCAGAAGCAGGCGATCCTGGTTCCAGATAATTTTGTCTTTGGTGAAATAAGGCAAATTGTCTCTGGCAAGAGAGAGGCTATTGACTTCTTTAATTTCAATTACTTTATCGATTACCAGGGCATAAGCTGTTGTTTCATGTCCGTATTGTACTGCCATGGCCAGTTTATTGGTTACCAGAGCTTTTATTTTTTCCGATACAAAGGGAGCCAGATCAACAATAGGGATGATTTCTCCCTGCCAGTTATCCACCCAATTCATGAAAGGGGGAGCAACTGGAATCCTGGTAACCTGAGAAAGAATAAAAACTTCCTTTATGTGTTTGAGCTCAATTGCAAATTTTGTGTTTCCAATTACAGAAACCAATACTTTATATTTCTTCACTCTATTTTATGCTCTCCAATAATTTATCGACACAGGAGATTAATTCTTTAGGATGGGTTGGCTTGGTCAGGTAAAAATCAGCTCCCTGTTTTAATCCCCAGTATTTGTTGACGTCCTGACTAAGGGAAGTCAGAATAATGATTCCGATGTGAGACAAACCCGAGGTGCTTTTGAGTTGACGGGCCAGTTCGAATCCTCCAATTTTGGGCATTACAATATCCAGGATTACTATATCCGGAGCAAAAGAATTGATCTTTCTCCAAGCTTCGTTGCCATTTTCAGCATTGATAAGATCGTGACCCAGCGGTTCCAAAACAGAAATAATTGCCTTTCTGGAGGTTGGTGAGTCATCTGCAATTAGGATTGTTGCCATGTTCAGGTACCTCTAAAGTGCGACTGCACTGATTTTTTTTCTGATTAATTTAGCACTTAAAAGACGATAAAGTATTTTACTTACATCAAAGGAACCGAGGCGACTTTTTCTGATGATGTCCCGTACAGAATTACGCCCGTTGACCAGTTCAAGAATAGTGATTTCTTCTTTCATCAATTTGTGTCTGCCCATTTTCATGACGGCATCATCGTTGCGCAGGAGGATAAGATCAAAATCGTCTATTTCTTTTTCGATCAGTCGCCACTCGTCAACTTTTCTGAAACATTCCATCAATATGTTGTCAACTTCCAGTTTGAGATCAGCTTCCTCGGCAATTGCCGGCAGATCTTCGGTGGCTTTGTAGGAAAATACTCCCGCATCCCAGGTTATCATTTCATAATTTATATCCTTGGTTTGTTTGGTCATGGCGGATTTAAGCTCTTTTGGAGTTAATCTGCCGGTTTTAATGAGTTGCAGACCAAGAATCTGGTGAGGTTGGAGATTGTCGACAAATTCATCAAGTTCTTTTTGCTCCATGAATCCTTTTTCAACTATATATTGTCCCAGGAGAAATTTATTGGGTTTGCCGTTGTAAGAAGCCAGGGAGATTTTTCCGTTTTTAAAATAGATTTCTATTTTTTTGTTGCTTCTACTGATGGTGAGAATGCCGTTAGTGTTGAGACTGCTTAATAAAGGAAGAACTTCATCAATGGGAATATTGAGGATTTTGCCAATGAGACAGATTTCTTTTTGACTTTGTGAAAGAAAAAAGTTTTCATTTTCCAGATTTACGAAGCAGCTTTCCAGGAAGGAATCGTCGAGGGAATTTTTAATAATTGACTGGATTTGATCATTATCGGAGCTTCCATCGTCGAGGTTGCCGGAACTGACTAAAGCAGCACTGATTTTGCGTGCTATTACCGATTTCAGTTTAATCAAAGCTGAATATCTGGATTTTTGTTCATTTTGAATTTGCTGTTCCAGTTCTTCGGGTGATTTCTCCGGACTTTGCTGATCAGGTTCGTCTATTTTTTTGTCGGAGTATTTTGCTACTACGGCTTTGATTGCTTCAGGGCTGAAGGGTTTGGTGATGTAGTCTACAATACCCATTACTTTAACAAAACGTTCTCCAATCTGTTCACCTTTTGCACTCATAAGAACTACGGGAATATCTTTAAGTTCTTCATTTTCTGAAAGGTTTTTACAAACCTGGTATCCATTCATTTTGGGCATGACAAAATCGAGGAGAATCAAATCGGGATGATGTTGTTTAGCCAATTGAATGCCAGCATGTCCATCCTGAGCAGAATAAACTTCATATCCAGATTTGGTGAGAACCAATTCTACAACCTTTACGATGGTGGGGCTGTCATCAACAACTAAAATTTTTTGTTTACTCATTTGTTTACCTCAAAAATTATCAAAAAGGAATTTTACTCATAGTTTAGTTTTTATCCTGTTTTGAGACGGGAACTAATTATCGGTGAGTTCGTCTATTTTATTTTGGACTTGGCGATAGGATTTATTTCTGCGGGCGACTTTTTTGAAAAAATAAAGAGCTTCGTCTTTATCTTCAAGAGCGTTGTAAATAATGCCCAATTCATAATAAACATCAAGTTTTTCTTCTTCTTTTATGTTCTGATTGTGAAGGGCATATTTAAGAGTATTGGCGGCCTCGGAAGGTTGTCCCTGGGCTTGTTTGCACTTGGCTGCCAGAATACGAGCCTGAGTTTCGTATTGATCGTCTTCCATGGCGTATTTAAGTTCTTCAAGAGCTTGTTTGTAAAGCCCCATTCCCTTGTATGCCAGTCCCAGATCGAGATGGGAAGAAGCATCACCAATGGGTTTTTCGGTTTCGATTCTCATGCCGGCATCGCTGTTTTCCTGATCGATTGCCGGAATTGATTCGTTGTTATCATTGAAATCGAGTTGTTCGATCTGACTTTCTTCCTCATTGCTGAAATCGAGTGATAGATCTTCGGTGGCCGAATTATCCTTATCGCTGGCTTCGGGGCCAAGATCAATATCCAGATCTTGGATGTCTTCTTCGGAGAATTTGTGGAGCTCCTCAATGGGAGTTTCTTCATCAAGATCTTCAGTTGAAGCATGGATTTTTTCTTTTTTGTCAGTTTCTTCATCGAGATCTTCGGTTTCTTCATCAAGATCTTCAGACTTTTGATCTGTTTGTGATTGGTCCGGTAGATCCTGCTTGACTTCCGGAGGCTTGGTAATATCGAGAAGTTCAAAATATTTTTGTAAAGTTGAGTGGGAGTGCCATTCGGATATTTCCAGGAAACATCTTTTGGCTTCTTCCGTGCTTTCTATGCTGATAAAGAAGTCTATTTCTTCGAGTGCATCACTAATTTCTTCGGGAAGTTTTTCCTCAACTTCTTCCGGTTCCGGGGTTTTTGCAGTTTCAGGTTGAACGATTTCCTGATCTGATTTTTCGAGGGTCTCCAGTTTGGTGGCAGAAGAGATAACACTGATCTCATCACTTACTTTGTTGGAAAATTCCATCATTTCATCAAATTTCTGCATGGTTTCCTGGTCTGAAAACTCTTCTTCCGGTTCAGAAGTAGTAGAATTATCATTGGATTTGGAATCGATGGTATCCAGTTCGAATTCTGTATCTTCAAGATCGAGATCAAATTCATCATCATTGGAAGAAGAAGATGAATCGATTTCATGGGTAATTGGATCGATATTTACCACCGGGGTTTCGGCATTATCATCTGAGTGAATCGGGGGCTGTACCACCGGGGTTTCAGCGTTTTCTTCCTGATTGTTGTCGAATTCAAAAACTTCTTCATTGAGTTCGAGTTGTTTATCTGAAATTTTTGAGTTGGAAAAATCGAATTTGCTGTCTACATTTTCGATTTTTTGTTCTTTGCTGAGTTCGTTGATCCTGATAAATGATTGACTGGCATCTTTGAGAGCTTGCAATTCGTCTATTTCGTCGAGGATGACCTGATTGTTCTGAGAATCTTCAGGAGTTGATTTTTTGGATATTTCCTCATTGAGTCCCTTGAGGGAAGTGAGCATGTCTTCGATGTCTTCTTCTATTTCCTCGGGGTTGTCGCTGTCGAGATAAAGTTGTTCTTCTTGCTGGGATAATACTTCATCCACTTCTTCATCGGTATGGAGTTGGTTTTCCATATCTTCGAAATCCGGATGATAGTCTGAAAAACTCAATTCTTGTTCTGCGGATTCGATTTCATCCATCATGGAAAAAGCATCGTCAAGGGAATCGTCAAAGTCGAGGATGGCAGCAATTTGTTGAGTTGACATATTGTCAGTTTCGGCTTTTGAAGGAGTTGAGAGGTTTTCTTTAGCTTCGAGAGCCCATTTGCATTCGGGTTCTATTTCCAGAGCTTTTTGAATAACATCCTGTTTTTTATTTTCCTGATCTTCCGGGTATTTTTCCAGAAGACTTTCCATGATTTCCATAGCCTCATCTTTTTTGCCAATTTTCAGCATGATCTTCATTTTGACTTCATGGACTTTGTAATGGTCTATTTCTTCGATTTCTGTCAGGTTTTCTCGGGCTTTGTCCAGCAGACCAAATTTAATGAAGGCTTCTGTTTCTTCAACGAGTTTTTTTTGATCCTCGTCCAGAACGTCTTCTTCGACAATGATGAGATCATCTTCGTCGAGAACTTCTATGTCCTCATCATCAAGTTCAAGTTCTTCGATTTCTTCATCTTCTTCGATTTCTTCTATCTGATCCGGTTCGATTTCTTCAATTTCCGGCTGGTCAGGTTGTGAATTAAGGGAAGATTCCTGTTCACGCAACATGCCGAGAGCTTTTTTGGTGGCTTTGTCGTTGGGATCCAATTCGAGGATCTTTTTAAGAACAGCTTGGCTTTCGGCAGTTTTGCCATGTTCTTTGAGAAGGCGGGCCATTTCTTTATAAACTTTGATGGCCTTGGGCAGATTGTTGAGGGCTATGAATACTCGAGCCAGCAGATGGAGATTATCCATATCGGCTGGATCGGTCTGGTAAATCTTAAGCAGTCTCTTAACTATTTTATGAGGTTTTTTTTCTTCGAGATAGGCATGTCCCAGTTTTTTGATGTATTCTCTGTCTTCGGGGGAATGAAAAAGATAGCGTTCAGCGACTTTGATAAAATCCTCGGTTTTATTGTTTTTGTCCAGGTAGTCGGCTACTTTTTTGAATTCAGCCGAAGCTTCCCTTCGGTTATTCATTTTACTGAGGGTTTCAGCCAAATGGATCCTGTGAACTACTTGGGACGGATCGATGTCTGCCATTTTCCTGAGGGTGGCGATGAGTTTGTCCTGTTGATTATTTTCTTTTTGGATTCTTTGCAGTTGCTCCAACTGATGGAGAGCATCGGGGATGAAATTGGTTTTTATGTATACTGTTGACAGTTTGTCGTAAACTTCCTCGTTATTTTTGTCGAGAGATTGAATCTGGCGCAAAATAGCGACAGCTTTTTTGAAAAAGCCCTTTTGGATGAATTCGTCGGAAATATGAAGATATGTGTCTATGGCTCCTTCTTTGTTGCCATTTTTAACTTGGATATCACCAATTTTTTTCCAATATCGCATTTCTGAAGGATATTTGTCGACAATTTTTCTATATAGTTCGAGAGCCTTTTGCAATTGCCCTTTTCTCATGTATTTCTGAGCTTTTTTTGCCAGTTTGTCTTTGTTGAAAGCCAAATTAACTCCTTAAAACCAATTCGGGCAGATTTTTTGGGATATCTGTGATTTAAATTTGATTGATCTTAAAAGTGAGTTTGCAGAAATTTTAATTGTTGAACTTCTGAAACTCGTTTCAGGTAATCTGAACCACTTAGAATTCTTCGAGCATTCTGGGCACAGTCAGACGGGATACAAATCTGGCCTTGCCGAAATTGCCATCAGCATCCAGAGCAACAGCGATGAAATAATTCTTGTTAACAACTCTGAAAACAATAATTTTGTCGTCAGTTTTTATCATGAGTTCTTCAAGGTTGCCAACTTCCAGAATGGAAGCGGTTCTTTTGACGTGGATCATGATTTGGGAGAATTCAACACCGAGAGTTTTGATATCGATACTTTCTTTGATGTAATTTTCTACTTGAATACCATCGAACTCCATTAAAAGAGCAGCAAGAGCTCCATCTACATTATCCACCAGTTTTTTTAGGTGTTCTTTAAACATTAATTCCTCCAGTTTTATAACAATATAATAGATTATTTGTTATTTGGTCAACAGAGAAGATCAATTTATCACCTTTTGTTCCCTTTATCAAATTATTATCCTGCAAAGAAAATTGAGATCTACAGGTGATATCTGCCTGAACTTTTAATTTCCATCCCAAAAATAAAGGTCATCGTCTGAGGATGGAATTTTGCCTCATCAGTTAATCCAGTGTTTTTCAGTTTCGAAAATGAAAAGGCAGCACGGTTTTCAGAATTTAAAGAAAATCCTGATGCTTGTTTTGAAAAAAAATATTTCAATTCAGTCAGCACTTTTCATTGACTTTGTTCTGATGCTTTGCTAAGTGCTTATGGTTCCGGAGTCATTTCAGGATTCCGGCAAGGTTAATACAAATTGGAATTTGCCTGTATATCGGCAAATTCAGGAATATGCTTTTCCCCTGCAACTTTGAAGGAGGAATTATACAATGAAAAGAACTTATCAACCACACCGTAAATCAAGACTCAGAAGCCATGGTTTCAGAAAAAGAATGTCAACCAAAAACGGACGAAAAATCATCTCCAGAAGAAGACGAAAAGGCCGTAAAAGACTTGCTGTATCAGTAAATAAAAAGCACTGACAATCTCTTTTTTCCAGTTGAGTAAATCTCAAATCACGTTGACTTTTAATTCCGGCCAGGATCAAAATTTTGCCCTTATCTTTCAGATACCAAAAGGAGAAATGCTATCTTCTATTCATTTCCCAAACGAAATAAGCTTAGAAAGCGCAAGGATTTCCTGAGGGTTCAGGGAAGCAAGGCCTCCAAATTTGTTACTGAAAGTCTGGTTTTACTCTATGTAAAAAATCAACTGGGTTACGCAAGAATTGGCATTACTGTTTCAAAACGCAACGGCAATTCTGTAAAGCGCAACAAAATCAAGAGATTCCTTCGCAATACAATTCGTTATTGTTTTCCACTCATGAGGCATCTGGGTTATGATATAGTGGTTATTCCTAGAAACCGGATCAAAAAAACAGATCTCGATCAGGCTATCACAGAGATGGAAACCTTTATTGCCAACCTTGATGGCGATTATCAGAATAAACCCATGATCTGACCATTATGGAAGCAAATCCGGCTGTTCAGGTCAATTCAAATACTTGGTCACTATCCCAAAAAAAAATCCAAGTTTGGCTCTTTTTCAGCAATATTTTTTGGAAAGGCCACTTTTATGGCTAAAGTTTTTATTTTTTTCATAAAACTTTATCAAAAGTACCTGTCTCCCCTGAAAAGACATCCCACTTGCCGTTTTAGACCAACCTGTTCAAGTTATGCAGTTTCAGTTTTAAAAAATAGAGGGTTCATTGCAGGAACATTCTATTCTCTCTGGAGAGTTCTCAGATGCAATCCTTTTGTTAAAGGTGGATATGATCCCCCACCTGAAAAATTAGAAAGTGGTTCTATGATTATGAGAAAAATTTTACCGATTGTTCTGTTAATGTCTGTTTTGTTATTTACTTTGGCTGCCTACGGTCAAAATAATCCAGATAATGCAAAAAAACCCAATACCGGATCTGTAAATCCGGTTGCCACTGAAAAAGGCAAGTCTGCCAAGTCTTCCGGAGAGCAGGCAGTTAAAGACAAAAAAACTAATAAAACCAATAAAAAAAAGAACCAAAAAGCAAAATCTGCAGCAACAACTGATGCTACTCCGGTTTCCCCCGAGGAAGCTCCGGTTAAGGACGGAACAGCTCTCAAAGACGGGACAGCTTTGCAAGAAGGAGCAAAAAAAGATTCAGAACTCGATCAAGTCAAAACTGCTCAGGACGACGAAGATAGTAAAATAGAAAAAGGCGATGACGATTCCCGTCAGGTTTTATCTAAAGCCAGTAGAGTACACAGTGTACATACCAGGATCAATGCCCCCGCTTCCATTCCTGCTGAAAAAGACCAGCGTCTAGTTTATGAAAATTCATTATATAAAGCTGAATTCACTACTTACGGCGGAGTTTTCAAATCTTTTGTTCTCAAACATGAATCCTACAGAGAAGATGTAGTATCCAAGGATAAATTAAAGAAAAAACAGGGAGAAATTGTTGAACAGCAGATCGACATGATCAAAACCTGGTCACCTGCTTTTTTGCCCTTTGTTTTCGAAATGAAAATTCAAAAACAGGCTGAATCTGTCGAAGAGCACACATATTATTATGTTGCCAACCTGGGAAATAGATTCAGTGAAATAGACAACAGTATTTTCCAACAGAAATGGAAACTTGTAAACAGGCAAGATTTTGAACAAAAAAGTGTATTTACTTTTGAACTGCAAACAGACAATCCTTGTACACCGGAAAAACTTGAAGCTGGTGAAAACTGCTTCCCAGCTCGACTTAAAAAGAAATACACCCTGTATGAGGGCAGATACGATCTCAATCTTGACCTGCTGGTGGAAAATATTTCAAATGAGAAGATCAATATTGACCGACTGGTTTTTCAGGTGAGTTCTCTCCATGAGGGTGAAGCTGGTCGTGGATTTTTCAATCCTGTCTCTACTCAGAAAGAAGCTATCTGTTACCATGAAGACGGAGTTTCAGTTCAACCTTTTGAGACTATTCGCCACGGTAAGAGTGATGGTGGTTGTATGGGTGGCTGCGGTGGAGGATGCGGTGGTTGTGCCTGCCGAAGGACTCCTTCAAGTTCGTCTTCTTTTACCCATGGAGCTCGCTGGGCAGGAATTGATGCCAGTTATTTTCTGCTGGCAATAATCAAAAATTATCCCGGAGATGACGGTGGTTGTAATTTTGAAGCTTATCCCATCAAGGAAAATAAAGGTTTCGGCTTGATTATTTCTCGTTTGATCGGTGGAGGCAGAAAAGACATAAAACCCGGCAAGGTTTTTTATCTCCCCTACAAAATATTTTCCGGTCCAAAAGATACTGATTACCTCAACAGCGTCAACGTGGCCAAAAAAATTCCCGGTTCCCCTGACCAACTCAAAGAAAACAAAGAATCAACCCTCAGGGAATCTGTAGACTTCGGTATTCTGGGCATAATCGGGAAGCCCATGATCTGGTTGTTGAAACGGGTTTATGTTTTCTTTGGCAACTGGGGTCTGTCCATTATCTTCCTGACTATTCTCATCAAGTTGCTCACCTTGTACTGGACCACCAAAAGTATGAGAAGCATGAAAAAGATGGCTGCTCTCAAGCCCAAAATAGATGCTCTTCAGGAGAAATACAGTAACGACAAGGCCAAGTTGAATGAAGAAATGATGGCATTGTACAAAAATGAAGGGGTGAACCCTTTGGGCGGATGTTTGCCCATGTTTTTGCAGATGCCGATTTATATCGCTTGGTATCAGGCTTTGATGGCAAGTGTTGAATTATACAGAGCTCCTCTTTTCGGCTGGATTAACGATCTTACTTCCACCGATCCCTATTATGTTTTGCCTGTTTTGATGGGGATATTCATGTTCCTGCAACAGAAAATGTCCCCAACCACTCAGGATAATCAACAGGCCAAAATGATGATGTATTTCATGCCCATCATGTTTACCACCATCATGCTTTTCCTGCCCTCGGGGCTGACTTTGTATATTTTAACCAATACAATTCTGGGAATGGTTCACCAATGGTACATGAACCACACTGATGATGTCGCAGCCTGATTTTGAAACAGAAGATACCATCATAGCTGAAGCCTCTCCTCGTGGGACCGGAGCTATATCCATCTTGCGCATTTGCGGAACTGAAACGCCCCTGATTGCCTCCAGACTTGGCATAAGGGTTTCGAGCTGGCAGCCGGGCAAGATGCAACTTCTTGATCTTCCGGCTTATGATCAGGTAATGGCCGTTTTTTTCAAAGCACCTTCTTCCTACACCGGAGAAAATATGCTGGAGATTTTCTGCCATGGATCTCCCATTATTGTTGACAAATTTATCCAAGGTTTTTGCAGACATGGAGCGAGAATGGCAGAACCCGGAGAATTTACCTGGAGAGCGGTTTTAAATGGCAAACTTACCGTTGATGAAGCCGAAAGGATTAACCAGCGTATTCATTCTCGTTCTCAGGAAGAATTGAAGATAATCAACAAAACTCCGGCTCTGAAATCTATCCTGGAAAAATTGCTGGCAAAGGCTCGAGAGGCTCTGGTTTATCTTGAGACAGAAATTGAATTTCAGGAAGAAGTAGCAGCCTCAAATCTGGCTCCAATTGAAGAAGAATTGGAATTCCTGCTCAATCAGGGAGAAATATCCCGCCGAAATAGAAATTTGCCCGGAATTCTTCTTTATGGACCTTCAAATTGTGGCAAATCCACTTTGTTCAACTATATTCTTGGTTATTCCAGAGCTCTGGTCAGCAAGATACCCGGTACAACCAGAGACTACATCGAGGCTGAGTTGAAAATCAGAGGGAGAGTTGTTCGTCTTCTCGACAGTGCCGGAGTGCGTGATTCTACTGACGAAATAGAGCAGGCCGGAGTTTCCAGAACCAGAGATCTGGTAAAAAACAGTGACGTTGTTATTCATTTTGGAACTCCACAACCTGATTTTGCCGAGAAATACTCCAATAAAACAATTCCCGTCCAAGGAAAAGCCGATCTGCCGGGATCTGAACCGGGTGATCTCATGGGAGTCAGTGGAAAAACCGGAAAGGGTGTAAATAAATTGCTCGACCAAATCATCGGGCTGATCAAGGTGAGACGGCAGGAAAACAACTGGCAGATTTGGATATCTGAAAGATTTGCCAATCAACTTGATCTTTTGCATAATAATTTCAAAGAACTTTTGCAAGCCCCTTTTCCCGAGCTCAAAGCCGAACAGATGAAAGTTTTCATTAATCAGATCCAGGATTATCTGGATCGACCGCCCCAGGATCTTTATGGCGAAATATTTTCACGATTCTGTATTGGCAAATAGTTTTAGATAGTTCCCATCCCAGAAGTGGTGTTTTTGACTGGTGAAGAAGTTTGCCTCAGATGCGCGGAGTAACTGCGCAGACATAGTTGATACTATTTCAAGCAGTTACGACAAAGCAGATGAGGTAAAATTCCGTCGCCAGACGATGATATCCATTTTTGGGATGGGAACTAG
>JAWLEA010000067.1:0-16853 GCA_041686345.1 Polyangia bacterium
CTTCTCGAGTTTTTTCTTGGCTCGAAAAAGTCGGTCATGTCCCGCTACCGCACCGGGCTTTTCAGCATAAATAGTCTGATAGGTTTGTTTGTCCAATACCTCATCATTTCTTTCTATATAAGGAGGCAACGGGACATGACCGACTTTTTCGAGCCAAGAAAAAACTCGAGAAGACTCAACAGGAAGTTCCACAATAATTTCTCGGCCTGAACCAGAATCAAGAACCTTGACAACTCCCTTGTCGGCCAGATTTTTATCATCAAAAAACAATCCGGTTCCGGCTTTGGGTCGATGTGAAGCCTTGAAGATTGAATGCCAGATATTTCCTTCACCATGGGTAAGCAAAAGCTCCACTTTGCCACCGGTGGACTTATGCATAAACAGACGGGCGGGAATCACTCTCGTATTATTGAATACAAGCAGATCCCCGCTGTTTAGAAATTCAGTGATTTCGACAAATTTTCTGTGCCTGATCTGTTCACTTGTCCGGTGGTCAAAACCTGCTTTCGAACCATCATAAACGAGAAGGCGACTTTTATCCCTTGGAGTAACCGGATACTGGGCGATCAAATTCTGCGGCAATTCATAATCAAAGAGATTTACTTTCATTTATCATTCCTTATGAAGTAAAAAATGCCTCTCTTTCCTTCTTCTTTTTCAAGCTCATAATCAATTTCAATCTTGCCAAGATATTTCAATATTTCTACCTTTCTCACAGAAAAGATGGAAGTTAAATCTTCGACAGTTACAGGCCTGCGTTGCAATGTGGCAACTATTTTTTCCAGCAGATTTTCTCTGAATTCATATTCTTTTTGCTGAACTTTGGCTTTACCAATTATTTTTGCATTATCAAAATATTGAGCAACATTTTCCAATTGAATAGCATTGGCAGATTCAACCCAGGATTCTGCCGGGGGACGATCAAGACTGTTTATTTGCACTTGGGAAGGTTTCATGAATTTGGCAATTTCAGCCATGGCTTCCAGCTCTTCCCTGGAATCGTTAAGTCCGGGTACCAGAAAAACTTCAAGCCACATTTCTCCTTTGAAATAATCTCTAATTTTTTCAGCTCCTGTTTTTATTTTTTCAAAATTAAGCCCGCTGGCAGGGCGGTTCAATTTCTGGAATACTTCTTCACTGCCTGCATCAAGGGAGGGGATCAAGAGATCGATATCTTTAATCTGTTCAAGTACAGTATCCAGATAAAAAAGTGTGCCATTGGTCAATAGAGCTGTTTTATACTGAGGATAATTATTATTTATGAAATCAACAACTTTACCAAGTCCTGAATTTAGGGTAGGTTCACCGGAACCTGCAAAAGTGATATAATCAAGCTCAGGTTTATTCGACAATTTAGTTTTCAACTCTTCAATGACAACATCTACCGGAACATATTCTTTTAATTCGGTAGTGAGATTGTTGGTATTTCCACATTCACAATATACACAATTCAAAGAACAGGTTTTGTAGGGAATTAAATCGATTCCCAGGGAAATGCCCAATCTTCTTGATAAAACAGGACCGAAAAGATACTTGGGGCTCATAACTTTCTCCTTTGCCCGGGATGAACCTTGTTTTACAACATCTAAAAGTTCCCAGGCATTAAAATTGCCAACATTTCCCGGCGTCAATCTAACAAAGAAGATCCTTAAAATCTAATCTTTTGTTAAAATACAGGGGAAATTGCTTGTTCTTCTGGTAATTCCCTGCAAAAACCCGCACGATAAATTTTACCAAGAAGTGGGGTTATTGGATGGGGAAGAAGTTTGCCTCAGATGCGCGGAGTAACTTCGCAGATATAGCCACTACTATTTCTAGAAGTTACAACAAAGCTGATGAGGCAAAATTCCCTGTTCATTCATATGCCTTCTTTTTGGGTTTGAACTGAATAGAACTCAAATGCTCAAATATTATCTTTATAAACTCTGCAAAATTATTGCTTTGCTAAATTTGGTTTAGAGTTCATAATGTAATTAGTTCCCATTTCCCATCCCAAAAAGTTTTTTTGACTGAATAAAAAGTTTGCCTCAGATGCGCGGAGTAACTTCGCAGATATAGCCACTACTATTTCTAGAAGTTACGACAAACCGATGAGGCAAAATTCCCTGTTCATTCATATGCCTTCTTTTTGGGTTTGAACTGAATAGAACTCAAATACTCAAATATTAACCCAAATTTTGAGGAGATGTTTCCATGAAAACAATTAAGAAAACTAAAATTGCTATTTGTTTTTTCAGTTTTGTATTGATCGGCATCGGCATCACAAGCTGCGATGATGATTCTTCCAGCAATACCACCAATAATGTCAACAACACAAACAATTCTGATTGTCTTCCTGTTGGCAGCGGTTGTGCAGATGCTGAAGAATGCTGTTCTGACAGATGCGAAGAAGGAATCTGCCTCGGACCAACCGGTTTGTGTCTTGAATTGGGCGAAACCTGTCTTTCACCTTCGGAATGCTGCAGCGGTCGCTGTGAGCAAACAGCTTCCAGTGGAGAAGAAATGATTTGCATTGCAGGAGGTTGTGCCGGAGATGATGAAGCGTGTGAAATCAATTCTGATTGCTGTTCCATGAATTGCACAGGAGGACTTTGTACCAATGATTCCCTGTGCCTGGTAGAAACTGAAGAATGTCAAAACGATGAAGATTGCTGCTCCCAGAACTGCGATCAGGGAATCTGCGGCCCCTCGGGTTCTTCTTGCCTGGTAGCCGGAGAGAGTTGCGGAGATTCAGCCAGTTGCTGCAGTGACAATTGTGAGGAAATCGACGGAGAAATGCGCTGCACTTTGAAAACTTCCTGCAGAGCCGGAGGAGAATTATGTTCTACTGATCCAGATTGCTGCAGTGGCGTCTGTGGAGAAGACGGTATCTGTCCTGTTTTATCAGAATGCCAGACAGTTGGAGAACCCTGCACCGGTTTCCATGAGTGTTGCAGTGGTGTTTGTGCTGATCCGGGAACCGGAGTCGCTGTCTGCCAATACGTCAGTGGATGCAGACCATGGGGAGAAATCTGTATTACTCCGTCTGATTGTTGCAGCAAAATCTGCGAAGAACATGAAGATACGGGTGTATTTCGTTGTGAGAAGGCCGAAGGTTGCATGCCCGCCGGTGAAGTCTGTGCCATGGGTCAATCTACTAATTGTTGTCCCCAGGGAACCGAAGGTGGAACTCAACTCTGCCTTGAAACAATGCTCGGAGTTACCCGCTGCTTTGACCCCGGAACAAATGAAGAATGCCTTGAAGATGGTGAAAGTTGCTCTTTCGCTGATGAATGCTGCAACGAAATTTGTCTCCCCGACGAAAATGGAGATTTTTTCTGCATGAGCGATTGTGTACCTTTGGGAGAAGAATGCACAGCCAATACAGATTGCTGTAATGATGCACTGTGTGTTGATGGCACTTGTGAGCCCAATTCAAGCAATTGCCTCCCCCTTGGGTCCACTTGCACCGACAATGCAGAATGTTGCAGTGAAATCTGCCATGAAGGTTTCTGTGTTGGAATAGTTGAATAAAAGCATCGGGATAAAACCTTTCATATGGATTAAACTTACCCCAAAATTACTTCAGTACTCTCAATCTTTCCCTAGTGGAAAACCTGCTATATCCGGGTTTCTATTCTTGAGAATTATCGAAATTGTGTTTCAACTTTACCGGAATTAATTTTTCCAATTTTTCTTCATCAACAAGATTTCCCTTCTCAGGCAACAAAATTCCATTCAAATTCCATTCGGGAATAAACAGAATTGGTTCTCCCTTGCCATTGTATCCCAATTGCACCAAGGTATTCTTCTCGAATTCCATGCATTTGTTTTCACAACAATGAAAAGGAGAGGTGACAACATAAAAACCCTGAGCTTTTAATGGTTTCATGCTGCGAGCCCAGGCTTCATCCGGAATAGTTATCCCCTGTTTTGAAAAAATTGCCTTGTTGTGGGCCCAATCTTGAACAGGATAGATCCCCGGTCCAGGGTTACCGTGATTATGATAAAAAACCAGGGTTCCTGCGGGAATTGCCTCGGGCATTTCCTTTGTAGTTTTATAAAGTCCACAAGGGGTTTTGGCGTTGCTACCGTTGATTATCTTCAAATTATCTGTCATGGCTATCTCCTTCTTTGGATCTACATAGGACTAATACTGTAATCATGAAAAAGATAATCACAACTGTTGTGAAATTCGGATTTGAAAGGGGAAGAAAACTGAGATGGGATGTATTAGTCGTTAAAGGAAATGAGATGGGAGAAACAGCGCTTCAATTCCTGATGAATAGCGTTAATTTCTTTGTCTTCCCAATCTTTTTGTTCTTTGCGCAGGAAAGATGTTAAATCATCGCGATTGTCAAATCGGGCTACAGGAAGATACCAGCGTCTTACTTTAAATTTTTCTTTGCCATTTTCTTTTACGGTGACAAGGCGATCGATCATGATGGAATTTTCTTTGTCAAAAAGTCCCATAAGATAAGCCATATCATCACATCCGTACTGAGCCAGCATAACTTCCATGGGAACACTGTGATGCAAAATTGAACCTTGAGCATTGGGAAGACCTCGAACAATATTTTTACGACGAGATTCTTCTGGAGTTACCCAAACATAGAGGATAGAAGCATTTTGCAATACATCATCCGAAAATCTGTTGATGGAATATTGATAACCATGAGGCGGTGTAAGGGGAAAAGCAGCTCCATTTGGGCCACCTCTGGCAGCTTCAATTACAACAGTTTTACCATCTTTTTTCTGGGCACAAGTTTCATTTTTGGTTTCCAGTTCTTTGGCAACTTCTTCTTCCAGAACTGCTGCAATTTCACAACGCATACCGTAGGGAATTTTGGCCAGTTCACGGGGAAGGCCGACTTTTGCTCTGGCATTGTCGAGTCTGTCAAATAAAAGTTGAGCAGCAGAAGGAACTTCGACCACCCTACTGTTGATTAAATCGTCATAATCTTCATTGAGCAATTCTATTAATGTACCCCACTCGAAATCATTTTGAAAGGGACGATTCGGGCCTTTGTAAAATACATAAGGATACCCCCTTTTAAAAAGTTCATCATCAATTCGATGCATAAAATGAACATAAGGATAATCATCAAGTTGAAGAGTTTGTCCCATATGGAATTCTTCTCGGCATTGCTCCGGAGAACGGGAAGCGAGATATTTGCGAACCTCTGATTTTCCAGAAGCAGGTAAAGCGAGTAATAAAACAGTATCAAGAATTTTTGACATAAATTCCTCCAGTAAAAAGTAATTATGAAGCTGTTGAATAAATCTGTTTCCCGACTGAACCGGGAATATCAATACAGCACTGAAACCTATTTGTACCTTAATCTTTTTCAGATTAAAAGGAAAAAAGAACCAGGATTGGGAACTAACTAGTTCCCATCCCAAAAATGGATGTCATTGTCTGAACGCGGAATTTTACCTCATCTGCTTTGTCGCAACTGCTTGATATAGTGGCAACTATGTCTGCGCAGTTTCTCCGCGCATCTGAGGCAAACTTCTCATTCAGCCAAAAACCCCTATTCTGGGATGGGAACTAACTAAAAAGATCTCCTGAGTTGCTATAGTTAATCCCCAAATGTTGATATGACTTGGCTGAAGCTACCCTACCCTTGGGAGTGCGTTTGATAAAACCTTTCTGGAGCAGATAAGGTTCATAAACATCTTCCAAAGTATCACGCTCTTCACCCATTCCTGCGGCAATGGCATCTATACCAACGGGACCGCCATCAAAACGATTGATAATAATCGACAGATATTTGCGATCTACAGGATCGAGCCCGGCATCATCAACTTCAAGTCTTTCCAAGGCTTCAGCCGCATCCTGTTTGTGAATAATTTCTACTTTTTTCAATTGAGTGAAGTCCCTTACTCGCATGAGCAGACGATTGGCAATGCGGGGAGTTCCACGAGCTCTGCTACCAATTTCATAGGCTCCATCTGCAGAAATTTTGATCTCCTGCCTTTTAGCTGCCCGCATGACAATTTCTGCCAGATCATCAGACGAATAATAGTTAAGCCTGATGGGAATTCCGAAACGGGTTCTGAGGGGTGCGGTAAGTAAACCAGCCCTGGTTGTTGCTCCAATCAAAGTAAATCTGGGTAAATCAATTGTTATTGCCTGGGCATTAGCTCCTTCTCCAATGAAGATTTCTAATTGAAAATCTTCCATTGCACTATACAAGTTTTCCTGAACAACCTTTGACAAACGATGAAGTTCATCAATAAAAAGAATATCTCCCTGATTGAGATTAGTTAGCATACCGGCCAGAACACCCTTATGTTCTACAGCAGGTCCACTTGTTTTGTGGATATCTTTTTCCATCTCATTGGCTATAATGTGGGAAAGGGTGGTTTTGCCAAGCCCGGGGGGACCACTGAAGATAATGTGATCTACAGCATCATCCCTTTCTTTTGCAGCTTGAACATAAACTTTCAAATTTTCAATGTGCTTGTTTTGACCTACAAATTCAGCAAAACCCTGGGGACGCAATTTATTTATGATCACCGGATTCTTTTGTGCTTCAGGTTCAGGCGAAAGAACATCTCCTGTATCTCTGTGTGGTTTTCTTCCCATCAGTTAACTCCCCTTCCGCAAAAGCGACAAGCCCGTTCTAATAAGAACCTCAACTTCGGCTCCGTCTTTAGCCAATTTTTTGAGCCGGCTTGTGATTGCATCCAGTTCTTTTTGTTTATAACCAAGATTCTGCAGAGCAGAAAAGGTCTGCTCCAACTCATCACTTAACGGATATCTATCAATCTCAACAGTAGATGTAGTTTGCAAAGAAGGTATTTTGGAGGATAATTCTTTCAATTTTTCACTTAATTCCAGAATCAAACGCTTGGCCGACTTTTTGCCTATTCCTGGAGCCTTGGTCAGCATTTTCATGTCTTCATTGAGAATTGCTGCCACCAGTTGAGTTTCGTCAAGGGTTGACAAAACTGCCATTGCAGCTTTGGGACCAATTCCTGAAACAGAAATGAGTTTTTCAAAAAGCTCTTTTTCCAGAGAAGTCGCAAAGCCGTATAAATTAAAGGCATGTTCAGAAGTATGAGTATAAACATGAACAGAAAGCTCTTCCGTTTGACTATCCACCAAACCTAGAACAGCTCTGGAAACCAATAAGTCCCAACCTATCCCTCCTGTCATCAAAACTAACCTGTTTTCCTTGATACTGAATAACTTGCCCTTGAGATGAGCTATCATTATTGATTCCTTTATTGGGTTCCAAGAGGATTTTTATGCATACTGTGGCAGATGGCAACAGCCAAAGCATCAGAGGCATCTTCAGCTGGAGGAGAAGATAAACCGGATAAAAGAGTGACCGATTGTCTCACCTGTTCTTTGGCGGCTTTACCTCTACCGGTAATATATTTTTTTATCTTATTGGGGGCATATGAAAAAACTGGGATTCCGGCTCTGGAAATAATGTATAAGATCATACCCCTGGCCTGTCCTAATACTAAAGCTGATTTAACATTGAAAGCTGAAAAAACATTTTCTACTGCTGCTTCAGTGATTGGATATTCCTGAATAATTTCTTCTATTTCTGAACCAATTTCCAACAATCTTTTTTCGAGGGGCTGCTTTGGATTGGCGGAAATAATTCCGCATTCTCTATAAACAAATTGAGTCTTGTTTTTTAATTCTATTACAGCATAACCTGTTTTAATGGAACCTGGGTCCATACCCAGAATAAATCTGCGTTTTTCTGTTTGCATATCAGAGCTTAGAACTTGGAGCTTGGATTATTAAAATTTGGGACGGGAACTAGTTCCCATCCCAGAATGGGGGTTATTAACTGAATGAGAAGTTTGTCTCAGATGTGCGGAGTAATTTTGCAGATATAGTTGACACTATTTCAAGCAGTTACGACAAAGCAGATGAGGTGAAATTCCGCATTCAGGCGATAACCTTCCTTTCTGGGATGGGAACTAACTACTGGCAAGCCTTTCCAGTTCTTCATCATCTATCTCAAAATCATGCCAAACGTTATCGACATCATCATGATCTTCTAGAATACTATAGATTTTCCATGCTTTTTCTGCATCTTTCCCGGTTAACTTGACTGTGTTCTTGGGAATCATCTGGATTTCAGATTCATCGATCTTAACATCCTGTTTTTTGAGTTTATCGACAATAGAATGCATCTGGGAAGGATCTGTTTCTAGAATATAGTATTCCGGTTCTTCATCTGTTTTGAAATCTTCAGCCCCAACTTCAAGAGCTATTTCCATCAAAGCGTCTTCATCAATGGTTTCCTTTTTGATACTGATAATTCCCTTTTTATCAAATTTCCAGGCTACAGTTCCATTTTTACCAAGATTGCCGTCATGTTTGGAAAGAATATGCCTAATTTCGGCCACAGTACGATTTGGATTGTCAGTGGTGGTTTCTATAATCAGAGCTCCACCGCTGGGGCCATAGGCTTCATACATAACGTCTTCGTAGTTGACACCTTCAAGATCACCAATTCCCTTGAGGATTGCCCTTTCAATATTATCTTTCGGCAAGTTTGCTTCTTTACCTTTGTCAATTGCCACCCGCAACCTGGGATTGGCTTCCGGATCGCCTCCACCCAACCTGGCAGCAATAGTTATTTCTTTGATTATTTTTGTAAAAATTTTACTGCGTTTTTTGTCAGCAGCTTGCTTTTTATGTTTTATTGTTGACCATTTACTGTGACCTGACATTCACAACTCCTTTCGGTTTTACAAAGGCAGTGGAACTACTCAGTTCCCATCCAAAAATGGATGTCATCGTTTGGCGACGGGATTTCACCTCTTCAGCTTTGTCGTAACTTCTAGAAATAGTGTCAACTATATCTGCAAAATTACTCCGCACATCTGAGACAAACTTCTCATTCAGTTAATAACCCCCATTCTGGGATGGGAACTACTTAACCGGTTTCATGCATTTCACCGGAAATTTAGTAGAAATAGGACACAATTTATCCTTTTTTAATACCAGAGTTTCTTTGTATCTCATGCGTTTTTTCAAGGGAAAACTTCCGGTTTTGGATTTGTTTTCCAGCAAAAATACTCCTTTGAGAGCAGGATATCTGGTTAGAAAAAGATATTTACCACTCTTTAATTTTGCCGACATCTTAACAACAATTTCTTTTTGTTTGTATTTAATAGTTGCCGTACCACGCAAATAACCGATTTCTCCTTTGAGATTACCGTTGAGAATAAGTTTCAGTTTGAATTTGATTGCGCCCTTATTTTCTTGAACTGACCAGACCTTTGCTTTGTTGATGATTTGATCTTTAGCCTTTCTGCTTGACTGACCATCATCTACCGCTTGGAAATTATTGAATAATATTAAGACAAACATTAATTTTGATAAAATCATGAATTCCGCCTTTCAAAGAAGTGATTATAAGGCAATTTGATTATTAATGAAAGCATATTTTTTGTCTGTATTCAGCCTCTCCAAAACCTGTTGTTTAAATTTTAATCAATCACAATTATGTAAGATGATGAATTCTGGTAAAAACCCTGAATGAACAAACTGACTTCTTCCCAAGTCCGGGACGGGAACTATCTGTTGTTTTTTCAAAACAGATATTGTAATTTTCATTTGAACCTGAATCATAATGAAAATTTGAGATTATTTTTTCACTCCCTTCATTGATTAATTCAGAATTAATGGTAATTTATAAAATAATTCTGTCAATCATCATAAAAAGCTTAAACAGGATTGGAGTGAATAATGTTGTCTTTATCCAAATATTTTTATTTTTCCCTTGGTGCTTTTCTCATTGTTTTTTCTTCTCCACAAATGACCCAAGCTCAATCACCTGACAATTCTGGATATTCCCCGGTTAAACCTCATGAATATTGCGAGGATTGTGAAGAAAAAGGAGAAGAAAGAGCAAGAGATAATGGAGAAGAAGAAAACTCCTCTGATATCCAATCCGGCCGGCGATTGACCCGGGTTGATGTTCATCATCTTAATTACAATCTGAACCTGATCACAAATTTTCCCAACAAAAAATCCCCCTTGTTGGCTTTCGGGTTGGAATTCTTTATCGGATGGGGAACAGGTCATTTTTACGCAGGTAATCATGGTTGGGGCATCTATGGACTTTCCGGAGTATTATCCATGATCTACGGAGCAATCCAATTGGGAAACAATAACTTTGAATCGGCACTCTGGTTTATGGTGTATGGAGGCATCTCCAGGCTTGTAAATATAGTTTCAGCCCCCCTGGTTACCATGCATAAAAACAAAAAGAAAAAAAAGAAATATATACTAAAAATGAGAAAACAAGGTTTCTCACCTTACCAATACAGTGGATTCCAGAATAATCTCCAATGGCAACCCCAAACCCCCTATACCAGAATAGAAAATAACAAATCTCTGGTTATTCCCATCTTTCATACTGCTTTTTAAAAATTCTTTATTATGGGGGTTATTGGCCTGGTGGGATGGAAACTACCTAGTTTCCATCCCAGAAGTGGTGTTTATGGTTGGATAAGAAATTTGTCTCAGATGCGCGGAATAACTTCGCTGACATAGTTGACACTATTTCAAGAAGTTATGACAAAGCTGATGAGATGAATTTCCGTATTCAGACGATGACATCCATTTTTGGGATGGAAACTATCTAACCCCTGAAATTTCTTCAGAAACATTAACATTGTGATCGCCAATCTTTTCAAGGCTGACTATCATATTGATAAAAATCAATCCACCCTGAACCATACAGGTATTGTTGGACATCCTCTCAATATTCTTCTTACGGAAAATCTTCGAAAGTTGGTTAATTTTGTTTTCCATATCATAGGATTTCTCTAGTATATCTGAGTGTTCAAGCAAATGACGTCTGGTGTAAATAACAAATTCTTCAACTTTTGAAATCAATTCATCAAGTTCTTCCTGAGCTTCTTCGGAAAATTTGTATTTCTTTTCATATTTTTTACGCAATAATTTTGTCAATTGTTCACAATGGTCACCCATTCTCTCATAATCAGAAACGGTGTGCATCATAGCAGCAATTTCATGTGAACTCTGGTAGGACAAGGAAGAATGACTGATGTGAGAAAGGTAATCCACAATACCTGCTGCCATTTTGTCGGATTTTTCTTCCATTCGCAAAATTTTACTCACTAGATTGCCTTTTGGTTTTTTGCTGGCTTTGCTCAATTTACGTACATTTCTGATCATTTCAATAACAAGATCGGCCATCAAACCCAAATCTTGACGAGCAGCCAACAAAGCAAGTTGTGGAGTTGGAATCAATCCATAATCAATATATTGCAGATACTTCAACTCCTCTTTGGCGGCAATCTTGGAATCTGGTACCATTCTGGTGGCAATTTTTGCCAGTAAGCCTACAAAAGGAATAAAAATAATTGTATTTATAATATTGAAAGCTGTATGAAAGGCACTGAGATGAATTGGCAGGTTTTTCGAAATCAGAGAGGAAGAGGGAACAACCCAGTCAGTTGATTTGATCCACAAAGGCCAGGATAGCATGACAATTAAAACTCCCAGAACGTTAAAAACAAGATGGGCGCGAGCAGCTCTAACAGCTTCTTTTTTGGCGCCTAATGCTGCCAGATTGGCAGTAATAGTAGTTCCAATATTTTGTCCCAGAATCAAGGCTATTCCTGTTTCAAAATCTATAAGCCCTTGAAAAGCAAGAATTAACGTCAAAGCCATCACCGCTGATGAACTTTGGATGATAATAGTGGCCAATGCACCTGCCCCAATTGCTATCAATCTGGTAAACACACCGGTAGCATGAAGATTGGACATCCATAATTTTACCATGGCCAGATTTTCGGGTGTTTTAATTGCCCCTTTCATCATGGTCAAACCAAAAAATAACAAACCAAATCCCAGCAGAACTTCTCCCCAGGAATTTACTTTTTCTTTTTTACTGAATTTTGCGAAAAAACCCAAAGTGATTGAGGGAAGGGAAAAATAAGCTATCTTGACTTTAAAACCCAGCAAGGAAACCATCCACCCGGTAACGGTCGTTCCAATATTGGCGCCAAGAATAACTCCAATGGATTGGGTAAGATTCATTAAACCGGCATTAACAAAGGAAACCAGCATCACAGTGGTGGCTGAACTGCTTTGAACTATAGCAGTTACCAGAAAACCGGTAAAAATCCCGAGAAAACGATTACCTGTCATCGCGGCCAGCAAAGACCGCATTTTTGTACCGGCTACTTTCTGAAGTGCATCACTCATTGTAATCATGCCCATCAGAAAAAAGGAAAGACCACCCAGCAAAGTAATAATCATATTAAAATTCGCCATATCTCACCTTTCTTATATAGTTCCCAACTATTTTTCAAACAAACCTATTCTGAGATGGGAACTACCCAATATCTAATAAATTGTCCACAAGATTTTAATAATTTTGGAGAAAGATTTAAAATATTCTGAAATTTAACTCGCTCTTTTTTTAGTTCTTATTGTTAAAAAACGAGAGTTCTCAATCTTTAGTGCACAAGGAAGAGTATCAAGTTGCTTTCTGTTGGCAATTGTTTTGAAATAAAACTATCAGTTTTCCCCTGAGGGTTTTTCATGATATAAAAGCTTTTATGTTTTTGACTTTTTATTTGACTCTGAAAAACCATTCATTAAAACCAAAAAAGATCAATAATATTTGCACCGAACTGGGCAATTACCGGGCAGTTACCGGCTAGCAGTATTCTACTCCAATGAATATGAGGAAAATATGACTGATTGGAAAAAACACCTTGAACACGGTTGGAATGCATTAAAAAACAAAGAATTTCAAAGTGCATCCACCCATTTTATGGCGGCATATATTCAAAACCCCGATCATCCCTTGGCATGCTATGCTTATGGGCGGGAACTGGCTAGAGCCGGTCAATTTGCAGAAGCCGAACCTATTTTGAAAAAAGCTTGGGACACAAGTGACAATCTTGTTCAGGCTGCTTGTGAATGGGCCAGGGTAAAAGCTAGAATCACTTCTGATATCTCATCTATTTTCGAATTTCTCAATAACCTCGAAAAAGAATTTAATAATTCAGTAATTATCCCTTTAACCAGAATTGAGCTCTTCCTGCAACAGGGTAGAGTTAAAGAGGCTGAATATGATTATACCAAAGCTGTCCACAATAAAGCAGATCCTAAAAAATTGCAGATTGCCAAGGCAAAAATTGAGCAACTGAAAGGTCTTAAACAGGTAAAAAAACAAAATCTGGCCAAAGCAAAAACACACTTTCAAAAGGCTCTGGAGCTGGATCAAAACTGGGCTGGTCCGGTAGTCAATCTGGGAGCTGTTTACGAAAAAGAAAAAAATATAAAAGAAGCTGAAAAGCTTTATTTGAAAGCACTTGATATTGAAGAGAATCATCCGGTGGCATTATACAATCTTGCCAAATTACTTTTTGAACAGAAAAAAACAGTTCAAGCTGCTGCTTATGTTAAAAACCTTCTTCAACATCACATCGATTACCCCGGTTCAGGAGAACTGGCCACCAAAATTCTGGAATAATAAAATGACACCAGAACACATAATAGAATATGGCAAAGTAATCAGCAGCCAGGATTCAATAGTTGAAGTACAAATAAACCGTCCTGAAGCCTGTGACAACTGCCCCGGCAAAAACGCCTGCCACACCTTGAGCGGAGGAAAACTCCACAAAGCCAGAGTACATAACCTTTGTAACTGCAAACCGGGAGATCTGGTCAAAATAGAAATTCCGGCCGAGCGGTTGCTTTTTTCTGCCTTTCTTGTTTATTTTTTTCCGGCAGTTTCTTTACTGTTCGGTGCTGTAATTGGTCATTTCAACTATAAAATCACCCCTTTCTCGCGTGATTTGGCTTCGGTTGTATTTGGTATTGCAGCTTTCGTAATTTCTGTTTTAATAGTTTTTCTCTTCAACCTGCTCAAAAAAGAAACAATTCTGCCCCGAGCGGTTGAAATCATCAGTTCAGTCAAAACAAAACCTGATTCATTAGATGAAACTTCTTAAAAATCCAAATCTTGCAAAATATTCTTTTAAATTAATCGGGGTCGGAATCCTGGCATATATTCTGTATCAAACAGGATGGAAAAAACCATTGGAACTGGCAACAAAAATTTCTCCCTTCTGGCTGCTTCTGATCCTTGCGCTAAACCTGCTTCACATTATGATGAAAGCCAAGCGCTGGCAAATAATGCTGGCAAGCAACCAATGTATTTATTCTTTTCTTCACAGTCTCAGAGCCTATTTTGGTGGAATAGCACTGGGAATTGTCACCCCAGGAAGAACAGGAGAGTTCCTCAGAGCAATCTTTCCGGTAAAAACAGGTAAAATCTCCATAGAGGCCTCTTTTGCTTCTGTAATAGCCGATCGACTTTTTGATTTGAGCACCCTTGCCGTCTTGTCTTTTTTGGCTTTCTTTATTTATTTCAACTGGAAAATACCTGTCCTGATCCTGCTGGTTGTTCTGGCAGTACTTGTTCTTATAGTAACAACAGGAAAAATCTGGAAAAAATTGCTGAAAAAAATCTGGAAAATTCTAAAAATAAAACCTCAAAAACGACTGCTTTTCAAACAGGCTTTTCTGAAAGCTTTCAGAAAACCGGACATTTTGATTTTATTAACATTGGCGGGATATCTGATTTTGAACTTGCAAGTATTCATTATGGCTAGAGAAATAGAAGTACCTGTTTCTTTTTTTAAATTGATGCTGATTTTTTCACTGGCCAATACTTTTGCCCTGCTCCCTGTTTCCATTTCAGGTCTGGGTACAAGAGAAGCAGCTTTAGGCTATCTGTTTACTCTTGTGGGTTTTTCCAAAACTCAAGGAATTACAGTAGCCCTGGGTTTCTTTTTTCTGGTATCTCTGCCTGTAATTGTTATGGGGTCTCTAACTTTGTTTTTTTCTTCACAGACTTCGAGGGCGTATACTGAGGAGGATCCGAAGAATGAAGATAATCCATAATCAAATTGGTTATAACATGGATACCAACTGAAACAACTTCTTCGTCAGGATCAAAATCTCCTGTTCCCCTTTTTCCGGCATATTTATTCTTTTTTGAACAACCAAGCAAAAACATGGCAGTGGGAAGTTCTTTGTGATAATGAACAAAATCTCCAGGATCGGCAAGAGGATCAGCCGGAACAACCCCTTTTCTGCTCAGAGATCTTACCAGTGTCCGCAAAAACCAACTGGTCAATTCTTTATGACCCACATTCAATTGAGGGCCTTTTTTGAAATCAAGTTTGATATTTGTGCCGCTTGCTTTGGCACTGCCTCTTACCTGCCTGCGTATCAATCGCATCATCCGGCGACGATCCGACGAAATAAGCCATTGAAAAGTTCCTTCCAGCGAAAAACTGGATGCCATCAAATGAGCCGATTCACCTCCATTTATTTTTCCGACATTCAAAACAACCTGATGATCCGGACCAAATTTACGAGAAGGAACAAGAAGCAGTTCCTGCACCAGATGAGTACCTACGGCGATGGGATCGATACACTTCCACGGCACGTTGCCGGAACATATCCTGTTTCTGGTTCCCCCGATTTTTATGGAGAAATGAGTTAGACCACCATTGACAGCTCCCACAGGAACACCAACCTTGCCCACAACAATATTCGGGTCAAGAGGCAGATGAAGCAAAATATTCAAACCCAAACGACTAAGAACCCTGGAACTTATAACCTGAGGAGCCCCCATTTTTTCTCCAGACTGCACTTTGGTGGAAGCAGGCTGAAAAATAAAAACTATCTTGCCTTTAATATTCTTTTTCATTGAAGCCAGTATTTTTGCCGTCCCGATAAGAGTGGCCATTTCAACGTCTTTGCCATAAGCATGACTAACTTTTACTTTTTTACCAAGCCAATAACCATAAGAACGTGAAGAAAAAGGTTTTTTTGTTTTTTCAGCTACAGGTAAACCATCCATTCCCGCCAATATTCCAATTGTCGGGCCGGGACTACTACCTTTAAGAACAAAAGAAACCCCGGTCAACCCAATAGCTTCTGATTTTTTTAATCCCAGTTCCTTCATAATTCTGATAAGATATCTGGCAGTTTTAACTTCGCGATGGGCCAACTCGGGATGGGAATGCAGATACCTTCGTATGGTGATGAATTCATCCTGGTGGCGTTGGATCTTTTTCCACATCTTTTTGGAAAAACGACTGGGTCTGGGTTTTAAATAACGGGGAATCTGTTCATCGTTGTCGGATTTTTCGGGCAAAGACAAGGGAGGAGTCCAGGGCAGATTAGGAATGGGATTTTCTTTTTTCTTCTTTACTCTGGTTCTCGAAACCTTATTCTTTTCATAAGGAGCTTCACAACCGAGCAATAGAATAATCATTGTTACAAACTTAATTCGTTTCATCACTTGGCAGGTTATAGCAAAATTATTTGTGATGAGCAAACAGGTAAAACCGATCTCTTGCGTCAATCAACTGATAATAGTATATTGTTTTCTGAGGTAGTTTATGAAATCACTTTATATCTATAATATTTTTCCACGACTTGCCGGCAAAATGAACAACTGGCCTGCTATTGCCCGCCACGCTCGCAAACTCGGATTCAATTCCATCTACTTGAATCCCTTTCATGAAACAGGTCTGGGGGATTCTCTCTATGCCGTCAAAAATTACTTCAAAATTGATTCCGCTTTTCACAACCAAAAATCACCCACCGGTCTAGAAGAATTACAGGAAACGATTTTCCAAATCAGGCAAATGGGGCTTAATGTAATCATGGATCTGGTGATTAATCACACTGCTGTTAATAATCCCCTCACCAAAACTCACCCCGAGTGGTATCGTCTCGACGACAAGGGCAAAATTCTGCATCCTTCAGCCATAGATCCTGCAGATGCCCGCAAAAAAACGGTCTGGGGCGATCTCTATGAAAT
>JAWLEA010000206.1:0-3814 GCA_041686345.1 Polyangia bacterium
AGGTGATAACTACTTTTTTTTTGAAAAAGTTGAAAAAAGTTTTGGTCTGTCAGTGAGATAAGCTAAGTATACGCTTGATATACATGGATATAAACGAAAGTAATTTTCAGGAAGGGAGGGCACATGATCCTGCTGTATATTGCGATGGAAGTTTATTATTGGTATTTTTCAGGATTGGATTAGAAATTTCAGTAGGGGTGGAAAATTATAAGTATTATTGGGGTGATAGTTTAGGCAAAAAATTGACCTGGTCGGGTTTTTTATGGAAATCAAGGGTTGATATATTTCAAATAGTGGCTAAATTATCTATTAGTGAATTGTAAATGTGTCTTTCATTACTCTCACTGTTGTCGGGTACATTCTCATAATGTCCCTCAACTGGTCATAGTAGCATCGTTTAAAGTAGTTTTTATTCAAAATGGCTAAACGGTGCACCCCAACAGCTTGATTTTATACAAAATTGTGGAATGAGCTGAATTTGGGGGCGAAATGGCTTCGACGGGGTTATAGAAGTTGCAGTTGCGTCCGAGGTCTCCGCCATGGTCCTCGCTAAATAGGTGGAATTTTTTTAAGTGCAGAAGACACTACTTTAGCACTGGCTGCATAAAAGCGCAGTCACGTCATACCGGCAACTCCGCCGACAGGTGTTGGTAATGGCGTCGATTAAGTCGGCTCAGTTTGGATTACACCAGATAGACCCAAACGAAATTTAATCTGGCTGGTCTGTTGACAAGTCTGTTATTCGACGTGTCCCCAGACGAGATTTAAAAGAATAACTATGACGTAGATACTGTTATGGAATATCTCCGGACCCGGGTTCGACTCCCGGCGCCTCCACCAGGCAATTACAAAGGCTCCTCGTTTTAAAGCGGAGGAGCCTTTTTTAGTTTTTGGAGGATTATGCTTACAAACAATTCTTGTCTTTAAAGATGTGTTTGAGTAGTTTTAGTACAGGTTCTGTATTTCAGGATAATCTTAGTTAGTTCCCATCCCAGAAGTGCTGTTTTCGGCTGGTGAAGAAATTGGCTTGAGATGCGCGGAGTAACTTCGCAGACACTATTTCAAGAAGTTACGACAAAGCAGATGAGGTAAAATTCCGTCCCCCAGACGATTACCTCCATTATTGGGATGGGAACTAAATAGATCTGCAACTAAAAGAGATGGCGAATTATGGCAGCATCAGTAATATATCAGGAACATATGAGGCTAACAGCAAGGTATTATTATCCAAGATCAGAAGATTACTTGGATTATTTGTCCACAATTACTATTAAGGACAAAGGTAAAAATCCAGTTCAGATCGTTTTGGAGTTTGACGGTATCTTTCCGTTCGCAGCACCTATGCCACCTGAAAGACATGTAATAAAAGCTCCATCAATTATTGAATTATACGTTAAACTGGCAAGATGGTTTAAAAAATATGGATATAAAATTATTAGAGGAACCAAACAACCGCTTTAACTCTGACAGGCGTAGCTGGCGGCAACTAACATATGTTGCTGGCAGGCGTGATAATCGGTAGTTTAGAAATTCACTGCCCCTGTGTGTCAGGAATTTTTTCACCGAAACAGGATTATCCAAGAACAATTCATTCCAAATTCAGTCTCCAGATGAAGCCCAGGCTTGTTTGAGGTTCGTAGTTTCCGTAGATGTATACTTTGTTCTGCCAAGTTTTTATGCCTGAGAGGATATATTTACTGTTGTAAGCTGGTTCCACGGTTATTTGCTTGACAATGGTCTGGTTGGTTGAAAGTTCTGGATCCATGATAGAGGCTGTTACCAAGGGCCCCCTATAATTATCGGGTAATCCCGGAAATTGTTCATCAACATTGGGTAGAGTCATAATATATTGCATTGGAGATTATTAGTTTCCCGGAGGCAGTAGCGGCTAATTTGTGGTTCCCGAGAGAGCCTGTAAAAGAATGAAAATTGTTGGTGAGAATGTATCTGTTTATTTCACTGCCGTCAGTGGTTACTCTGATAATCACCGGATCCAGATTGTAACCAAGGTAGTAAAGGTCGCCATTATTGTGTTTAATCAACAGGTGGGTTTGACTTCGGTTGGCATCACTCAAGTTTCTATTATATTGTGAGCCGGTATAGTGATCTTCTATTTCATGTAGAAGAACCAGGGAATTTTCCAAAAGATCATATTTCCAGAGTTGCAAAAGTTTGGAGGAGTCTTTGTAAACTAGAAGTGCCAGCTTGTTTTCATCAATAGTTGTCAGATCCAATATTGTTGTTCCAGGTTCATTGCTCCAGGGTGAAATATCTGTCTCTTCCATGTTTTCGAGGCTGACTGATTTTAAAACCGGTTGGTTTTCAGATACCCCGGCGACAATAATTTTGTCGGGACCTCCTGAAATTACTTTATGGATATGGTAATTTGGATTCCAGTTGGCTTCTTTGGTAATAAAGTTTCCTTCCAAGTCCAGAACAGAGGCTTTTAGATGTTTGGTTTCAAAAACTATATTTTGGGGAGTATCCAAATCTAGTTTGCTTTCATAATAGTTGATAGCTGTCAACCTTGAGTTGTTTATCAGAGAAAAGCCGTGGTCTTCGTCGGATGTTCCCCAATGTTTGGACCAGATAGTAGAACCGCCGGGGGTAATTTTATATAGGAATATATCCCAGCAGGGATAAAATTCGTAGGTAAAGCCATTAATTGTATCTCTTGTTTCCAGAATAAAATGTCCTTCGCACTCCTGGCTTTCGTTTTCGAATGTTGGGAGCTCTGAACCTGTATAACCCAGAACATACAAATTTCCGGAACCGTCGAAAGTCAAGTCACCGATAGCGTCATAGCGAAAATTGTCGTGGTAGATTTGAGAAATCCGTAAAACATCGTCGCACAGCTCAAAGTCAGGAGTGCAATCACTTTTGCACTGCAGGGGGCCTTCCCATTTGCCAAATTCAGCACAGGTGGGGGTATTGAATTTGTTTGGGTCACAAATTTCTCCATATTGAGACTGAATAATTCCATCTCCGCAATATTCGCAGCCACTCAGATCGTATTTGCAGTCGGCGGTACAGCTTAAAGAATCGGAGTAGTGACCAATATCTGTCACTGTGTGTGTTGTATTAAGTTGTTGTCGCAAGGTTCCAAGGGGCTTAAAACACCATCCCCGCAGACTCCATATGAGCGGCATTCGCTGAGATCGAGCTTGCAGGAGTCATTACAACTGTAAGTTCCAGCGTTAAATCCCAGTGATTTACAATTTTGGTCATAAATATGGGGAAATTCATCACCTTCGCAATCTTCATTGTTTTCGATTATTCCGTTACCACATTCGTTTTCATATTTGTCTTCAAAAGAACAAGACAGGCAAAAATTGCAATAAAGTGCAACAAGTAAAACAGATACTGATTTCATTTTCTGACCCCTGTTGTTGACTCGGACAGTTTTCTCCACACCCCATTCAACCAGAGTAAATCCTAATCTGGGAGGTTCTTCATCGAGGGTTCGGGTTGGAATCTCAAAATCTTTGTTTACTTCGCGCCAGAGCATCAGAATGCGGATGCTGGTGTTGGGACGGGGAGTAACCGTGAGTTTTGCGGTTCTGGCCCATTGCTCGGTGGCAAAATGAATAAAGTTGTAGGGATTGGATTCTAAAAGTGGCAGCCAATAGATTATGAATTCCGCGGCTTCAAATGGATTGAGGCCCAGAATTTCCAGTTTTTCCTCCAAAAATTCCACCACTTCGTCCCCTTTAACGTAAGCGTCAAAGGAGGTACATGGTTTCAATTGTTTGAAAAGTGACTAATTTCATCTTGGAAAGGATGAAATTATGACACCCAGATATTTTGAAAACAA
>JAWLEA010000068.1:0-16745 GCA_041686345.1 Polyangia bacterium
GCTGCAATTGTAATCAGGCTCGCAGGCTTCTGAATCTTCCTGGATATCTGTCTCAGAGTCAGTTTCCGGATCTTCAATATCAACATCAATTCCGCCATTAATTCCTTCTTCGGGACCTATTTGGAAATAATCAAGCAGATTACCGACAATCGCAAGTCTATCCATCGGATCTTCAACCAATTCCAAAGGCAATCCCCAAGTGACAACTTTTCCAAATTCCAATTCATTATTTACTCCGGCGTTCTCACCACTGTCATAATGGAGATGGTATTTTCCCGTATCCGTATTGAAATTTTCCAGACCCGATACCAGATAACCACTCACCGAACCATCATTGAGGGAAGCTGAACTTATTCCGCCGAAAATTCCCTCAGGTTCAAAAATTATGGTTGAAGTAAAATTGTTTTCGGAAAAACCGGAAAGACCAAGAACAGAAGTAAGAAATCCGCTGTTACCCGTATCTTGAAGGTTAGTTGCAACTTTACTTCCCGAAATAAAGAGGTTTCCTCCTCCGGCTACATAATCAGACAACAAAGAAATAACTTCGGAAGGAATTTCTTCGGTTCCTCTTCCCATGATTAGATTTACTCCGACATAGGAATTGAGATCTGGAGGAGCAACCGCCATCGCTTCCCACTGCCAAGTATCAAAAGTAACCAGGCTGGTGGCAAAGTGAGGAGCATGTCGGGAAATACCTTCACGATGATCATTGATCTCACGCAAAAGTACCCGATGGGCAGGATCGGCGTAACCTAAATCCTGCAACCAGTTCAGACCGGAATCAAATCTGTTGAAAGCATCAATAAATAACATTTGGGCATAATTTTGAATAGTCACTCTTACTGCCACCGGAGCCGTAGTTAAAGATTCTCCTCCCTCATTTACAGCCGCAACTTTGAAATAAAGCACCTGCCCAGGCTGTAAATGTGTGAGAACAAAGGAAGTATCTTCAACATGGGCAGGATTTCCAAAAGCCTTGGCAGAAGGACCATAATAAACATTATAAGATTGGGGCTCATCTCCTCCTACAGGATCGGGTGGTGGTGGTTCCCATTCTACTTTGACTGAACCATAACCAGTGGTATATGCTCTCAAACCAACAGGAGGATCCGGAGGTAATACCGGAGTTATTTCGTCTTTTTGGGCAAAATATTCAATTATAGCGTGACAGGCAGCTCTGCCGGCAATATACCTGCTCCAGGGTTGCCGATAATATTCAGTGTCGGCAACACTGTCATGGAAAAGAGCTTCCACCAGTGCTGCCGGAACATCCCAATCATGGTAAGCAGGATTCAACTCGCCGAAGTAAGCACTTCTAACTCCTCGATCACTCCAACCGGATTCAAAATGATAGTCAAAACTATCCACAAACCTTGACTGCACCAAATGAGCCAGTTCATCGCTTCCCGCTGTTCCAGCACCGGGAGTATAAGAACCGTCGGGAGGATTGGAAGAATAAACATAGGTGGAAGTTCCCCGACCGCCTCCGGCATTGGTATGGTAGGAAAAATAAACACTGTCTTCACCTTCTTCGTGGATCCAGGCGGCCAGCCGCGAACGACAGGAAACATCATCACTGTGATCACCGGAAGATGAGTCATAAACTGAAACTGGAGCTCCGGCAAATTGAGCATAATATCGGCAACATTCCTCAAAACGTGGCTTTCCTGAAGTCGATCCGCCTCGAGCAATTATCCCGTCCCCTCCCCCTATTCTGACTGCATCGGTACTCACCTGAATATCAGTACCGGCAAACTCGGAATCATTGGCCAGAACCACGCTACCATAATCTTCATCTTGACCTGCCATGAAATAGAATTTACCCAAGAGCACCCAGGTTCCGCCATGGTGTCGTTGATCAACTCTGAAATGGGTCTGCCCTCCTGGATGATTGACAATATAATGAGCATCGGGAGCCCGCTGCTGCCAGGCAGAATAACTGATGTAAACATTAAAATAGCCCGAATGGGGTACATTAAAAGTATGAACAAATCTGGCAGTTTCGGTAAGGCTGGTGTCGAGAAGACGATTGGTACCGAGACTGAAAGGATTTACCCCTGAATCATAACTGTCCTGGTAAGCAAACCCATCAACTGAAGAAGTATGAAATAATCCCACATCTCCTGTTTCTTGATAAATCCCTCTCTGTGGTGCCTGATCCAGATCGTCATTATCAACAATAACCATACTTTTATTAACATCTGTTTCACGAACCGGAACTACGTGTGCTCCCGCTTTCTGCAGACAGGGAACCAGAAATTGATCAATTGTTTCAGCATTGGAAAGATCTTCGACTATTCCATAACTCAAACCCCTCTGGGTAGTCCATCCTGAACCTGTATAATACCAGCCGTGGCCGGGGCTGAGATATACAGATTTTCCATAGAGAATACCATGGGGATTGGAATAAGAAGATTTGAGAGAATTGGATTTTACCCTGGTAACCAGAGGTCCCGGTTTTTGACCGGGAATTTCCCAACTTCTTGGAGGCACAGGTCCCTGATCAACAGGACCGCGAATTTTTTCATCCTGAAACAGATGCTGGGAAAAAGCTTCGGATGGAATCAGCAGAAAAATAAAAAGAAGAGATAAGGTAAATTTCAAATGGTTTTTCATAATTTTCTCCCGAAAGGAGCTATCACCCGAAACTGATAACTCAAGGATGGAATCAGAAATCAGATCGTTTTATTTTTTGGCAAAGTCGGTTTTGAATTTGCTCATGACTTTGCCCTCCGTTTCAAAACCGCGTCTTCCAAATGCTCCGTAGGTATATTGTTTTCCTTGTTCCACTCCCGGCTGATTAAATGGATTTATGTTGTATAACTTTCCGGAAATAGCAGTGGTTATTTGATAAAACATGAATAACTGACCAAGGTTGTAGGCATCTGTTTTTTCGAGGATCAAAGAACAATTGGGGCGACCAGCTTTGTTCAAGGCCAGAGAAGTTGCAGCCAGTTCAGTTTTGAGCAATTCTCCCATAGTATGACCAGCCAGATAGGAATAGGAATCGTAATTGCCAAATACTGGTGGAATTTCCAAGTCATTGCCAGAATCAGAAACTTCGAGGAAAGTAATAATTTTGTCTTGGGGTCCTTCCACAAACAATTGCAATTGGGAATGCTGATCCGTGGCCCCTCTGGCTGCAACAGGAGTAGGCCCCACAAAGATGTCTTCACCCTGAAGATTTTTTCTCTTGCCAAGGCTTTCCCCCCAAAGTTGATTAAACCAGAGGGCGGTATCATACAAGGCATCGCTGTACGGCATCAAAACATGAATCGGACATTTGTTTTCCAGGTGAAGCAAGTAATAAAGACCTGCTGCCCGCAGAGTCATATGATTAACATCGCCCTGGCGAAATGAATTTGCCATATCACGAGCTCCCGCCAGCAACTGCTCGGCATCAAGCTCCGCCAAAATAGTGGGAAGAAGACCCACAGGAGAAAGCACACTGAAGCGTCCCCCAACATTTTGAGGAATAGAACAATTTTTCAATCCATATTCATTAACCAGAGCTCTCAAAGAGCCTTTTTCGGGATCGGTAACAGCGATCAGATGTTCAATTGCCTGCTTTTTGTCAAAATGAGAATTGAGATAATCCCAGACTATCATAAACTGGGTAGCTGTCTCGGCAGTTCCTCCACTTTTGGTAATAACCAAAAAAAGAGTCTGGCTGGGATCAAGATAATCCAGAAGAGCTTTGAAGGAAGAAGGATCGACATTATCAGGAAAATGAACTCGGCGCACCTGGTTATTCAGATTGTAATAGGGAGGTTTCAAGGCTGAATAAATAGCTTTTGGTCCCAGGGAAGAACCTCCAATACCTAATACAACAACATCTTTGATGGAAAAATCTATTGTATCCACCAATTTTTGCAAACTGGAAAGGGCATCTTCTTTAAATGGTAAATCCAGAAAACTCAGTTTTTTCTTTTGATGAAGTTCAAGCAACCATTCCCTGCATTTATCAAGTCTGTCAGCAAGTGATTCAAGTTGAGAAGGTAAAACTCCTGATTTGCCAAAAAGAAAGTTGTCGTTGAATTTAATTTTTTCAAAACTCATATTTGCTCCTAGGTTAATATCTTTTTTTGATTCCAGGACCGAAGAATAAAATAAAAATCCCAATTGCCAACAATATTTCACCAAAAATCAAAGGCCAAATAGGTCTGGAAACAACCTGCATTTCAAGTACAAGTTTGGGAGCATGTGGATGCACCGGTTTTTTGACCCTATTTGCCTTAACCTTGATAGAGGTACTCCCGGGAAGTATCTTGACTATCTCTTTGGCCGAAACACCGGCATAAAGCCAATAGGTAATATTTTTACTGGGCTTTATTGGAATTATAAAATCGAAGTCCTTAAGAACTCCTTCAAATTTATGTGGAATAATCAAAGGATTAACTGGCTTATGTTTTTTAAGATTAGCTTTAATCCTGTCCAGATTTGTTCTTGAGGCAGTGGTAGCCACCGGATTGAACTTATCATCGATTACTGCCAAAAACTTGTATGGACCAACCTTGTTCAGCAATTTGAAATGACGCTTCAAGGTTTTTGGTGGAACAATAAAATTTGGGGAAAGTGATTCGAAATGCAAAGCTGTCAGCAACAAGGGATTTTCAAGGGAATTGATTTCCTTGACTACAAGTTTCTGGGGAGTATCCATTTTACCACGAACCAAGCGATAATTGCGAGCCAGTATTGTTAATATAATAATCATCAAAATACTGAGAAAGGGAACAATCCAAGCCAAAATTTTTAAATTGAACTGATGGGGATTTTCCTTTCCTATCTTATTTTCGTCCATATTTTTCTCCATCCTGATTCTCATCAGACAGCGGTTTTAATTTAGTTCACACCAAACTTGAAACCTTTTATAAATCCTGCCGGCTCTTATCAGTGAAAAAAGCCTACAAAAAATGCCTGAGCCAAAATAATGTCTAAGGTGAAAATTGATTAAATCCTCTGAAGTTTAATGTATAGCAATTTACCATAAATTATTAAACTTTTTTTTAAAGAAGAGCAGATGAGGTAGTTAGTTCCCGTTCCAAAAATGGATGTCATCGTCTGGCAACGGAAATTGAATTAATCTGCTTTGTCGTAACTTCTTGAAATAGTAGTGGCTATATCTGCGAAGTTACTCCGCGCATCTCAATCCAATTTCTTCACCAGCCAAAAACCCCACTTTCGGAACGGGAACTAGTTAATGATTTTTCTTGCAATTGAAACACATTTAAACCATATTTCATGGCTGAATTACAGTTATTTCCAACTGCAGATGGTTATGCCCGGTGATTTCCAAAACCAAGGGTCAACCTGAAAGTACAATTCGGAGGTGAAAATGCAAAAATACAATCCCCTCGATTTTGAAACAGAATTATATGACTGGTGGGAAAAATCCGGTTTTTTCAAAGCTGAAGATAAAAGTGACAAACCCCCTTATTGTATTGTCATTCCTCCACCCAATGTTACCGGGGTCCTTCATATGGGGCATGCTCTGACCAATACAATTCAGGACATTTTGATTCGCTATCACCGTATGAAAGGGTTCAATACTTTGTGGCTTCCGGGTACTGATCATGCAGGAATCGCAACCCAGGCAGTAGTGGAAAGGAAATTGAAACGCAACAATCTTTCGCGTCACCAAATGGGCAGAAAGAAATTTCTGGAAAAAGTATGGGAGTGGAAAGAAAATTATGGAAAACGCATAACTAATCAGTTGCGTCGCATCGGCTCCTCCCTTGATTGGGAGCGAGAACGCTTTACCATGGACAAGGGGCTCAGCGATGCTGTCAAAGAAGTTTTCGTTCGTCTTTACGAAGAAAAACTGCTCTATCGTGATAATCGTCTAATCAACTGGTGTCCCTCATGTCGCACCGCCCTTTCCAATCTGGAAGTGGAACATGAAACTCACGAAGGTAATTTCTGGTATATACAATATCCCCTGAAGAATAAGAATTCCGATTCACTTCCTGATTATCTTACTGTAGCCACAACCAGACCTGAAACCATGTTGGGAGATACGGCTGTTGCTGTCAATCCCCACCCTGAAAAGGAATTACGCAATCAGTTGCACAAATTGAAATCCCAAATAGACGAAAGGGGTGAAAGCCCTGAACTTGCAACTCAAATTGAACAAATCAGAAATAAACTCCAACCTGAAAATCTGGCCAAACTTGAAAAACTTGCTGCAACCGTTGGCCATAAAGTCCTCTTGCCGCTTACAGACAAAACTATCCCTGTTGTAGCCGATATCCACGCGGATCCCGCTTTCGGTACCGGGGCAGTCAAAATCACTCCCGGACATGATTTCAACGATTTTGAAGTTGGCAAACGTCAAGAGCTTGAAATCATCAATATCCTAAATGAAGATGGTACCCTCAACCAGAATGTTCCTGCAAAATACCGGGGAATGTCCGTGGCAGATGCACGTAAAGAAATTGTTGCTCAACTGGCAAAAGAGGAATATCTGCTGAAAACCGAAGAACATACCCATGAAGTGGGTCATTGTTCGCGCTGTGACGAAATAGTAGAACCCCTTCTTTCTTTGCAGTGGTTCGTCAAAACCAAACCGCTGGCTGCAAAAGCATTGAAAGCAGTCAAAGAAGGTAAAACCGAAATTATACCGGAAATGTGGAAAAAAACTTACTACCACTGGCTCGAAAATATTGAAGACTGGTGTATTTCAAGACAATTGTGGTGGGGACATCAAATTCCTGTATGGTATTGCCCTGATAACCATATTACCGTTTCCCGCGGTTTTCCGGAAAAATGCCAGGAATGTGGCAGCAAAGAGATTCGCCGAGATGAAGATGTCCTGGACACCTGGTTTTCATCAGCTCTTTGGCCTTTTTCAACTCTCGGCTGGCCGGAACAAACAGACGCCCTGGCAACTTTTTATCCCAACAGTGTCATGGAAACAGGTTTTGATATTCTTTTCTTCTGGGTTGCCCGCATGATGATGATGGGAATTCATTTCATGGGAGAGGTTCCTTTTAAAAGTGTTTTTCTCCATGCCATGGTCAGAGATGCAGAAGGTCGTAAAATGTCAAAATCTCTGGGAAACACAATTGATCCCCTTGACGTCATCAACGGAATCAGCAAAAAAGATCTCCTGCAAAAAGTTGAAGCAGCCCTGCCTCCGGAATCAGAAAAAGAAAACCGCAAAAAACGCATTTTCAAGAACATAGCTAAAAAATTTCCCCATGGCATCGAAACTCATGGTACAGACGCCCTCAGATTTACTCTGGCAATTATGGCCGCCCAGGGAAGAGATATAAAACTTGATATGGCCAGAATAAGTGGATATCGTGCTTTCGCCAACAAAATCTGGCAGGCTCACCAAGGTTTAATTTTTCCTCATCTCAAAGAAAAACCAGCAGTTCCTGATCCGAATAATTTTTCTTTGCCTGATCGCTGGATTATAACCAGACTGCATCAAACAATCATCCAGGTAAACGAAGCTGTGGATAATTTTCAAATCAACGATGCGGCCGAATCTATCTACCAATTCTTTTGGCATGAACTTTGTGACTGGTATCTGGAATTTTCCAAATCAACCCTCTATGGTCACAAAGATCAACAAAAACGGCAAACAACCTTGGGAGTTCTGGCCATGGTAGCCGATCACTCCCTGAAATTGCTTCATCCTTTCATGCCCTTCATCACGGAAAAACTATGGCAGCAACTTCCTGGAGAAAAAGCCGCCCCTTCAATCATGATCAGTTCCTATCCCACAGAAGAACAAGTTGATAATTACCCCTCTTCCCTTGAGGAGATGGAAATTCTCCAACAAACCATCATTGCCATCAGAGCTGTCAGAGGAGAAAACAATATTCCTCCAAGCACTCAACTTCAAGTTCAAATCCGCTGCGATGACAAACTAACCAGAGAAGTCATCCACAACAACCATAATCTGGTTACAGGCAAATTGACCAATGTAAACAAACTCGACTTTGTCAAAACAAGACCGGAAAAATCTGCTGCTACTCCAATAAAAGGTGGAGAAATTTTCATTCCTCTGGAAGGACTGGTTAATTTTGATGAGGAGATTGACAGATTGAAAAAATTACTCAAAAAAGCTGAGAAAAAGCTGTTGAGCGTCCGCAAAAAACTGGATAATCCCAGATTTATGGCCAATGCACCTGACAAGGTTGTCAAACTCAACCGTAAACGACTTCAGGAAAACCAGGCCCAAGTAGATAAAATAACCAAAAGCCTCAACCATTTCAAAGAATTAATTTCCGAATAATCCCATTTTACAGTCTTTTTGCTTTATTTTCATCCCAGAATGGGGTTATTGACTTAATAAGAAGTTTGCCTCAATCAAACATTACTGTTCTGAAACTATATTTGAGCAAAAAAGGAAAGAGTTGTATAAATAACAGCTGTGGGTATTACTCCCAGCAAGGTTCCACCGATAAAAGAAAAAAAAGGGACATTGAGAGCTCCTCCCAGAAAAGAAACGGAGGAATAATGAGCCAGAGGCATAATTCTGAGAACAGCAAAAGAAAAAAGAGGTTGCCTGTGTCTGATAATTTTTTTTAGCTTGCTGAGACGGGGAAAATTGTCAAGATAAGTCGACAGATAATGTTTGAAAACTGTTTTTGCCAAAAACCAGACTACAACTGCAGCAATAAGATCGCCGACGATTGTCAGGATTATTCCCTGAAACAAAGGGAAAACCAACCCTGCAATCAGCAAAACCGTAATTCTGGGTAAAAAAAGCAATTCTGAAAGAACCACTGCCGGAATAAAAACCAGGGGAGCTCCAATAAATAATTCTTTGATCTGCTGCTGAAACAACCAGCCGATTCCAAAAAGAGACAAGGGAAGCAAACCTCCGAGTATCAATCGGAACAGAATATTTTTAAATTTGATTCGGGAATCATTCATCTTCCAGACTCAATCAATCATAATAATCTTATTTAGTTCCCATCCCAGAAGTGGTGTTTTTGGCTGGGGAAGAAATTGGATTGAGATGCGCGGAATAACTTCGCCGACATAGTTGTCACTATTTCAAGAAGTTATGACAAAGCTGATTAATTCAATTTCCGTCGCCAGACGATGGCATCCATTTTTGGGATGGGAACTATTTAAACTCTGACATCCCAGACTGTTTTTCCTGGGAGGTCCTTAATGATAATTCCATTGGCAAACAGGTTATCTCTGATTTTGTCGGCGGTTTCATAATCGCGGTTCTTTTTAGCTTCTTTACGTTTTTCAATTTCCGATTCAATCCATTTGGGATCAAGATCTTTTTTATCAAGGACAAAGGAAATGAATTTCTTTTGAAACTGTACCGGCTCCTGTTGTAAAAAACCTAAAACAGCACCTGCCTTGAGCAGCTCATCCCTGAGTACTTCGAGAGTTTTGAGCCAGTTGTCCATTCCTGCTTTCTTCAACTTCTTTTTCTTCATGGAAACCAGTTCGTTAATATATTTAGCTGTTTCCCCCATATGGGAAATAGCCACTGCTGAATTGAAATCATCATCCATGGCTTTTTCAAATTTGTCCATGAGATTTCCCGCCTTGTCCGTATCGAGAATTTTACCTGAAGCAGGAATTGGATCGTTGTTTTTTAAAACTTTATTTACTCTGACCAGAGTATCATAGAAATATTTCAATCTCTCAGCAGCGATATCAACTGTTCCTCTTTGAATTTCTCCCTGCTCGTCCTTTTTAGTAAAAGAAAAATCAATGGGGCTTTTATAATGGGAAGAAAGAATCAGATAACGCCATACTTCAGGCAGAGCCAAATCAGAAGCATCTTGCAGTGAAATAAAATTGCCCAGACTTTTTGACATCTTAACCCCGTTGACTGTAACAAAACCATTGTGCATCCAGTATTTGGCAAAACCTTCTCCCGTACCACCTTCTGATTGAGCTATCTCATTTTCGTGATGGGGAAAAATCAGATCTTTACCGCCACCATGAATGTCAAAATTGTTGCCAAGATAGTGAAGTGACATGGCGCTGCATTCAATGTGCCATCCCGGTCTTCCTTTACCCCAGGGACTGTCCCAGGCAGGCTCGCCTTCTTTAGCAGCTTTCCAGAGAGCAAAATCCACCGAATTTTTTTTATTCTTGTCTTTTTCCACCCTGGCTCCATCCATGAGTTGGGAATAATCGCGACCAGAAAGCTTGCCGTAAGCTTTAGTGGCTTTGTGGTATGCTGGAACGTCAAAATAGACATTGCCCTCAACCACATAGGCAAAACCATTATCGACAATACCCTGAATTAAATCTATAATCTGCTGAATATGCTCTGAAACCTTAGGTTCAATATCAGGTTTTCTCATACCGAAAGGAGCAAGATCCTGATAAAACTGCTGGATAAAATATTCGGAAACTTGCAGGGAAAGATGTTTGTCGGAAGCTTTACTTTCAGTTTTTATGGCCATATCATCTCTTTTGCGCTGCTCCCAATCTTTTTCATCAAAATTTGCATATTTGGGAGCATCTTTCCAATTGCCGTTTAATCCTGCTTTGATTTCTCCCGCCCGCATGATGATTTTATCTTCAACATCTGTAAAATTACGAACGTATTTTACTTTATATCCCTTATATTCTAAATATCGAATAATGGCATCAAAGGACAACATTGAACGCAAATGTCCAATATGACAACGATCATATACGGTAACTCCACATACATATATTCCGGCTTTATTATTGTCCCGGGTTTCCAATTTAGTTTTTTTATTCGTCATTACATCATTAAGATAAATCACTTTTGAACTCCTTTAATATAATTTTTGAGGGAGATTGTATTCCTGATTCAGTTGATCGTTTTTATTTCCTTGATTTTCCTCAGCATTTTAATACAGGAAATAAATCTTTTTTGATCAATTTTCCAATTATCACCTTGCCTCAACTCAATTTTGAGTTTTACCTCACGGAGGCCATTTTTAAATTTGGAATCTGTATACAGGGAAATAATATTAAGATGATTTCGGGCAACTATACCGGTAATTTTGCCTGCCAGACCGATTGAATCTTCAACCATAATGGAAATTTCCATTTCCTCAGGAAAAACAATATCCCATTTAACTGGAATAATTGGTTTATTATAGTCCAGATTGGGACAGGAACTGAAATGAATTTCCACCAGACCCAGGTTGTTACTGTAATTTTCATCAGGGGTCTTGTATTGCATGACGACATCATCGTCAACCCGGGGATAGACATTGCAACAATCTGGATAATGATACATTACATTATCAATTTCGGAAATTATCCGGGGAATCCAGGAAACTTTTCGACGGAAAAGGCCCTTGGTGGGAAGATCTATCCCGGCTGATTCAAGTACTTCCCCCGGAGTAGTCTTGCCCAGTCCAACATCGATGACATCATCAACACTGACAATTTGCAATTCACCATGCTCATTGAACAATCTGATGTCATCCATCTGATTGTCGCGAATAAAACGTTTATAGTCTTCCTTGCCCAATTCATAGGCCTGGCCAAGAAGATATTTGCGAATAGTTCTTTTGAAATTTTCTGCAGCCACCCGACTTTCCATCACATCGAGCAATTTGTTGGAGATAAGTGGTTCTTTTTGCACCTGTATTTTAACATCCATGCCGTGTTGCAGACGAAAAAGCGGTTCCTGAAAGGTGCCGTCAACAATTCCGCCCTCGCAATACAAACCAAGATCCGAATCGAGAGTGTAGGCGAGATCGAGAATGGTACTGTTAATGGGAAGCCTGATAAAACGTCCATCCGTACGCACCTGGATATCAGCTACAGCTGAAGATGTGAGTGCCTGTAGTTCAGAATAACGCATACTTTCAATATCAGCTATGTTGTTGATAAAGGCAACAACACTGGTGTAATAGAAGTCACGCAAATCCTTGCTTTTGAAGTTGCTCAAGATTCCCCGATCGATTATTCCTTCAATATTTTGAGAAACTATTTCCAAAAGCCAGGTGTTGCCATTGTATACAACCTCGGTAGTAATAGCCCGGTAGCCATTGGCCAGAGGACTTACAACATAATCGTTCCATGAATCATAGATCACATCGAGTCTGGGAATTTCCTTATTTACATTATTGGGAAGTTGCACATTGAAATTGTTGCTGTGAATAATACCCAAGGCGGTATACATGTCCGGAATTGCTTTAACTCTGATTCTCAATTTCAAAGGTGGAATCCAATATTTGATGGAATTGCTCACCGGATCGAGATAATCCGCAATGGTAGGATAAAATCGATGAAATTTAACTTCGATCTCATTTGCCATCAATTGTTTGATTAAATCTTGAAACTTTTTGTTTTCCTTGAGATAAATATTTTGACGCTCTGAAAGTTTTTTCTGTATTTTTTTGAATTCTTTGGGAAAGAAAGGCTTAATGCTTCTTTCTCTGAGCTGCCGACTGATGAAACCCATTCCCATAATTGAGGCCAGCGATGAATAGATATAAAGGGTTTCACGAGCATACCTTCTTTGTTTTTCCTCTCGAAAAACTTCTACTGTTTTCATATTATCAAGACGATCGAGAATCTTTATGAGAATTGTCCGGAGAAGATTATCAGAGTGGTTGGAATCAAGAATTTTGAAAAAAGTCTGGATTTTATCCTTTTCAATCTTGGATTTGTCCTTGGATTTGACTTTGGAAAGACTGTCTACAATCTCGGCTACATCATTATTAAATTCATCTCTCAAATCAGCCTTGGTAGAAGTAGTATCCTCAATAACATCATGGAGAAGAGAAGCTGTAATTCCGGTAATATCCAGCCCTTTTTCAGCACAACTTATGGCAACATCAAGGGGATGGCTGACATAGGGCTCTCCAGTTTTGCGGGGCTTTTGATCTGCATGGGCTTCAATAGCATATAACAGAGCTTTTTCGATAGGTTTGAAGATTTCTTTTTCATTGCTGTAACTTCTCCAGATATAAGTAAAAAGAGAAGAAATCTTGGCGATAAGAGAATCCAGATATTTTTCCTGCTCTTTTTCATCCCAATATTTATTCCATTTATCTTTTACTTTGGCCTTGATCGGTTCCTTAAGCAACTCGGCTCTTTGAGCGGGAGAAAAGAAATATGGCATAGAAATCAACTCCAGAAGATTAAATATTATTTGAAACTGGTTGGTTCAAGCCATTATTATTGGGAAAGAACACAACCTCTGACACTTCCCTTTATACTGTCAATTGTAATGGAAAGATCAACACAATCTTCTGAAAAGGGACAATCACTATCTTCAACACATGGAGTATAGCAAGTTCTGCGAAAACACCAACCACTGTAACATTGATCATGTTCTGAACATGCCTTGCCGACTTCTCTGCCGTCTGGCACCGGGGAAGGAATGCAAAAATTTTCAATCCTGCCGGAACTTCCAACAATAGCAGTGCAAATATCACTGACCTGACAATCTGCTTGAATTTGACAACTTTCCTCGGAAGCAGGTTCGCAAAAATCCTGTATACAAACAGTTCCATCCCAACAAACCTTGTCAGGCGTAAAAACCATTTTACCTTCTTCATTTTCAAGACAAACAAGGATTTGTGACTGATCTTCACTGCATTTTAACTCACCAGAAGAACAAGGAGGAACAAAATCAGGATCATAATCAGGGTTCGGTTCAGTACAACCTACACCAACCATATTAGCCACAATTGTAAAAATCAACACTTTGATAAAATTCAAAATAAGAATCCCTAACGAGGTTATTTTTAAAAGCCTGTATATAAAAGTTTCAAATAAATTCCCTAACGAAAATCATTTTAAAAAAATTAGAAATCCCAAGACAACCCAAGTCCTTTCAATTGGCTACCAACTACTGGATAAATTGAAACATTTGAAGATTCTGAGTCACTGTTGGCATATATCTTGTAGTACAAGTACCATGCAGCTCCTCCTGCAACCACTCCAGTTGTCATAAACGCCCAACCGGCGGCACCAGTGGAATAACGCTCAGAACATTGCTGAGAATAGTTTTTGTCGCAACTTGGATTATGATTGATAGCAAGCAGAGTTATTCCTGTAATAACAGATATAGCCGAAATTGAAGTTGCACCGTAAAACCATAATTTTTTTGGAGGAGAAGGGTGATTCCATTGTGGAATTTTGAAATTTCCCGGTTCTTTTTCTTGGTACTTTATTTTTGTAACTAATTTAACTTTTTTTTGTGAAGATTCAGTTTTCTTCTTAGTTTGATCTGCTATTTTCTTGGAATCAGTTTTAGTATCCTTGCTTTTATCCTTGTAAATTTTATCGAGTTTATCAATGATAGTTTTTTTTGTCTCTTTCAATTTGTCCGCAGCTTCAGTGGAACTACAAACGAGACATTTGCCAACTTCCCTGACAATTTCTTTGCCGGTAATTTCTGACACCCAAATTTCAAATTTGTAATTAGTTTCTGCACGTTCAAGTCTGGAACGCATAACCAACGGAAAATATCCAACCTGTTGCAAAGACCAGCCTTTATAATTATTGGATTCCATAACTATTTTTTCAAGTTTGGTCTTTATAAACTCAGGCACATCTTTTTCATTTTCCCAAACTGGATTGTAAACCAGCAATGATTTCTTTGCCCATGTATCATCTTTGTCGTTTTTTTGTGCCTTGTTTTGTGCCCTGACCCTGAAAGGAAACAAGCAACATAAACTTACCAAGAGAAATAAAGTAGTTTTATTCATGGAAATTCTTAAGATAATTCTGTGTATAAAAGACTTCCACATTTTATTTCCAACAAAAAAGCAAACAAATAATGGAAGTCAACAATAGTTTAATTCCAAACCATACTACTCTAACATTATTCTTTCGTAAAACAATTATTGATTTTTCCTTTTTCACTTCTTTTTTCTGCTGTTTGCTGTTTTTTTCCTAACGGGGTTATGTTTGTTTCTCTGGATATTAAAAATCTAAGGGCTGCTTGCTACTCTGGCCCTGTGGAAATGAACCATCCTGTAGGTCCCCGCTGGAAAGACAACATCACGTTTACCTCGTTTCCACAGGTGCCTTTTTTCCTTAAGGAGAATTCATAATCCCATCAGGTGTTCTTTCTTTCCTTTTTACATTCTGGTTTTTATTTTGAACTTGTTGACTTTTAAAGAAAAATACCCAAATTGATTAATAAGTTCCCCTCCCAGAAGTGGGGTTTTTGGCTGGTAAAGAAGCTGGTTTCAGATGCGACAAAGGTGATGAAGCCAAATTCCGTCACCAGACAATGACAGCCATTTTTGGGTTGGGAACTGATAAGTTCGTCCTTCAGAGTCAACCAATAATCCTTATTCTGAAAAGGAAATCAATTGATTAATCTAGTTTACCAGAATCCTTAAGAAAGAAAAATCAGCATGAAACATGACATAATTATTGTTTTTTTTCTTTTAGGAATTTCCCCGTTTTTGTTTGCTTGGAAAAAAATACCTATTGCCTTGGCATCCCTGATGATCACAGGAATACTGATGCTAACGGGTGTCCTCTCACCTGAAGATGGCTTTTCTGGATTTTCGAGTAGTGCCGTGGTCACTATTGCTTCCATGTTCATTATTTCCAAAGCCATTTTATTTACAGGAGGTTTGGATTACATTACAGATCTGTTTTCTTTTCTGGGTAATTTCAAAAAGCAGAAAGCTATAATCTTCATTTTGCTGACCATTGGGGTTATTTCAGCTTTTATCAACAATACTGCTTCTGTAGCTATTTTTATTCCAGTTATTATCAGCATAGGACATAAATTGAAAATGAGTCCTTCCAAACTGTTGATGCCTTTATCTTTTATTTCTATCTTAGGGGGAATTTGCACTTTAATCGGAACCTCCACCAATATTTTGGTAAATTCCGTTGCTGTTGAAAACGGACTTTCTTCCCTGGGCATGTTTGAGTTTTCACCTATGGGGCTTATATTTTTCGGGGTAGGGTTTCTTTATATTTTTACCATAGGATTTAAGCTTTTTCCTGATCGGCGTGAAGAAGGTACCGATTTGACATCGGACTATTCCATGAAAAATTTTCTTACCGATGTAGAACTGAAACCCGCCTTTAAAGGAGTAGGACATCGCCTTAATGAAGAAAAACTTTTGGGCGATCTGGATTTGGATATTCTTGAGGTGTATCCTGCCGGCAGCCAGGAAAGAAGCAGCAAAGAAATTCGCGATCTCCAATCCGGAGATATTCTCCGCATCCGTGGTAATGCCAAAGATATAGCCCGATTGGTTAAACGAGAAGATTTAATTGTACGTCCCAGTCACAATTGGAAGGATATGGATTTCACCGGAGGAGAGCTTTCTTTGGTCGAAGTAGTGATAGCTCCCAATTCTGATTTGCAGAACCAAAATATTGACGACATAAATTTTGTAGAGAAATTTGGAGCCATTGTACTTGCTTTACGCAGTCGTGGAGAACTCATGCAGGAAGATTTCAAAAATATTGCCCTTTCCGGAGGGGATTCACTTTTATTATACGTTAAAACGGAACGAATAGAGGAGTTGAAACACCATTCTTCTTTTGTAGTAGTATCTGAAATCGGTTTTAAAGAATACCGATCAAAACGCCTTCCTTTTGCTCTTGCTATTTTGGCGGGAGTCATTATTTCTTCAGCTTTGGGGATTGTACCCATTTCGGTAGCAACTGTCACCGGTTCTATTTCACTGGTTTTATGTGGTTGTCTGACTATGGATGAAGCAGTAAATGCAATTAATTGGAAGGTTATTTTTCTTCTGGGTGGGATTTTACCTCTGGGATTGGCCATGGAAAAATCAGGAGCAGCTACTCTCTTGTCGCAATGGCTCCTTGAAAAC